>JAMQPI010000050.1 GCA_023717565.1 Pyrinomonadaceae bacterium
GACTCAATCTCCCGCACAAAGGAAGAATAATTAAGTAAACCGGAGCGAACCCGATCCAGGACTTCCTTCCTCCCCCTGGATATTTGGTTGTTAGGGTTGTTGACGGTGAAATCTTCTGCCCACAGTTTTTCTAAGGCGGCCAAGTCACTGCGCAACACGGCATCGCTCTCCGCAAGCTCAAGCTTTCGGATCGTTTGTTCAAGCGCGTCATTCTGTCTCGGGCTCTGTCCTGGTAACGAGCCGGTTACAATACAGGTAATGATTGTCGCAAGTAGCAGCGATTTCATCTTTTCTCCTTCACCTTTAGCAGAGTTTACATCAGGCTACTCAGGAATTACGGTTGGACGCTATTCTCAGAGATGCGTTGATTATTGATCGTGAATTTGCATCTCCTCATTTTAGGATCAACTGCTCTCAGTTCGAGACTGTCCAGTCGTTTGTTGGCCCCGTTGCTTGCAGTCAAGTAAGTAAGCCGGTAATGCCGTTGAAGATCCTGAGCCAGCTTATTGATTGCAACCTCTACTTCGCTACTATCGCGAGGCCAGTATCCTTGACCACTTGTCTGTTTCGCGAGTCTATTCCAGCGACTCCTCATTGAGCCAATCATCCGGCTCAGAAGAATTGAATCTCCCGCACCATAGTACATTGACTCATCGACCACATTTACCAGGTAGATAGCGACGTTCCATTGTCTTGCGTCGATGGAAGTTTCCCTAAGCTTTTGTTCATCTGAAGTATCCAACACGCTGCCGAGCAAGACGACTACTCTGCGGGCATTGCTGTCGGACCGAGCAAATAAGGGCTTGTAAGTTCCTCCTATCGAGTCCCATAAGGGACTGTTACCCGCGGCACTCTTGCCAAAATCAATTCCGGCAATCGCGGATCGCAATTTATTAAGCTCGCCAGTTGGAGGTTGCTGTATTTGGATTGCGCCCCCATACGTAGCTATGACTGCTTTATCTACCTCGGGGCGGATCACAGAACTAATAAGCGATACGGCGCCCGTCCTCACAAGTTCATCGGCCTTCGGCTGCTGAGTACCAGTAACAATCAATAGGAACAAGTGCAGAGGCAACTCAGACGGCTGATAAAAACTCTTGGGCTTTTGGGCAATGTTGCCTTTCAACAGTCGGATGTCGTCCCGAGTTAATCGGACGATGTTGTCGCCACAGTTCACAGAAAAATCAACGTCCACCAACTGACCGGTAACTTGCTGACCTACCACTACGCTCGAAGTTACCATTGCGTAGGACATCCATATGAGGACCATTAGTGGAACATATCTTTGAGTGTTCATTGGAGCAAACCAAAGTTTGAGTTGACCGGAGGCGGCGAGTAGCACACAACCGTGAAAGCAGATTACAACTTAAAGAGCGAACCTGCCGCGCTCCGTCCTACAATTTGTTGGATGCGGCGTTGAACTTGTTACGCGACGGCAAGGCGAATATGTTCATCCAGCATCAATGATTCTGCATACTCAATGTGCAGGACCCGCCGAGGCGTGCTCGCCCGCCCCTTCGACGAAGAATGAATCAATAAAGGCCGCATTGCGAGGACCCCGCCCTGAGACACCAAGCAATCTACATGCTCGTGCCTTCTCGCCATACGGAAGACTTCCTCATCACACAACACGCCTGCCGTATGTGAGTCGGGAATGATACGCAGTGGACCATTTTCCTCCGTTGAGGCATCCAGCTGAACTCGTAAAGCTACGACACGCGACAGCGCCCAAGCGGGAGCATGTGCGTAGTTGACACCGGTCTTCTTCGACCATGGCCCCCATTCAGTAGAGTCGAAGCGCGACACGAGCGGTAAGGCTGTATCCTGATGCCAGACGACGAGCCAGTTGGCACGCCCTGATTTCTCAAAGAGAGTTGCCCGGTACGGCACGGCTTCTCCTTTGAGAGCGCGCTGGGCGATTCGAAGCAGCCGCTGATCGTTTGCCACGCGGGCCACAGCCGGATTCGACATCAGGTGACGAGCGCCGGCGCGAGCACGCCTTTCCTCATTATGAGAAAGCGCATCTATCAGCGCGACGCACTCGTTCTTTGCCAGTACGTTCTCTTCGATCCAGAATCCTGCTTCCCTCATCGCACTTTTATTTATTCCAGTGATAGTCGCCTAACGCAGCGCGTCAGCTGCGAGCGTTTGTTAGCGGGCCGTTTCAACGGAATAGGACAACGCCTGCAGACGCTCGGCGTTAGAGAAGAGAAGCTTTACGCCAGCACCAACTATCAGACACGTAAAACCGTCTTCTAGCCCTCCTGTTCGGGATTCAAGAGCAAGACCGCTCTGCAATAGTTGGCTCTCCGCCTGGGCCAGCGTAAGCGAACCGCTGATAACCCAAGGATCAAGATCAACCAACACCCCGCAGGACGGGACGTCGAAATCATCGAGGTGGATGAGCCACAGATTATCAGCGCCGTCCTCGAAATGAAATTCGACATCGCCATATTTCCAGATCGAAGGGTTGCGATACTTGTTTGAGGTTCCACCAGTATCTTCGGGAATTCCCAGTATGTTCTCAACCTGGGTCCGGTTCATCCCCAGGCAGACTGCGCCAAAGTACCCGGTTTCAATAAACTCCTTCAGCGAGACGCTCATCATCGAGTCTATAAATACATTAATGGAAGCCGCGTATTGCCAATGAGCGACAACCTGATTCCGCTCCGGTTCAACGAGTTGTTGGATGGCAGCTGCGGTTGAAAGCGCTTGTTCGGCGCGTCGAAACCCATCAATGCTGATCGAGACTAGTCTTCAATAACCGAGGATTTGCAAGATAGGTTTCTCGAGTCCTAATGATTAACTGCGACATGTTCCCCGCGCCGTCGGTAGGTGCTTTGACTTTTAACTTAATGCGATGTTGCTTTCCATCATCAACAAAGTTCAAGGGCCTGTAGCCGATTGCATATTGATGACCAAGTTCCAGTGCGATTAACTCAAAAATGTTGCTCACAACCGAAAAGCTCTTCGGTTCGTAGAATCGACCACCGGTTTCAGCTGCGATGTCATTAAGAAAACCGAGCCCTTCCATGTATAGCGAGCCACCAGACGAATTATGGGGTGTCAATGGAATGGAGTAAATCAACACGTCACTGCCTTTTACTAAACGTCGGAGTTCTTCTAGTTTCCGCCTGGAGTTATCATCCATTCCATCACTCACTACAAGTAGCACTCGCTTTTCACTCCCCTCATTGATAAGTTTTTCAACCCCAGCATAGCATGCGTCCAACAACGGTCCCCCTCGGAATTTTGCCTGGCCAACGCTATCAATAATCGCTGTACCGTCCTGAGTCCAATCCGATAGGTAGTCCACGCCCCGATAAAAACTTTGGAGAAAATATCGATTACCGCTGTGGCTCGCTCGAATGAACCCGCGAAGTCCTAGCTTTACAACCGTTTCTGCCGGCACTTCTCGACGATCGAAAGAAGCTTTAGACCCATGCATCCCCACTATGATGCCTACGCTTAGAGGCTGACTCGCATTTTCGAAGTAGCTAATCGGTTGAGGTACATTATTGTCGTAAATAGTGAACGCGGTTTTGTCCAAACCCATAACTGCCTCACCGGATTTATCGGTCACTGTAACGTTGAGAACAATTGAGCCTCCGGGAGAGCCTTGCGCTGATTGTGGCCTAAGTTTCATAGGCGGCGAACCTATGGGCCTGGAAAGCACCAAGCTGAATAATAGAAACAAAAGAAAGACTCTCACTGTTTCTAACACCTCGCTTTAAAGGTTTCGTTGCTGAAGAAGACTCATTGAGCAGGAAGCGCCTGTTCGGTGCGCGATTGTTTATTGAACCGTGCGAGCTTGGTGGTTGTAATCCTTGATTGCGTTTAGTTCATCCTCACCGAGAGGAAAGCGGAAGCCACCTAGGTCCACGGCAACCTTGCGCGCACCGGCCAATTTTGCGAGTTCGTCACCGGTCAAGGAGATGCCATACGGTAATCCAGTGAGTTCCCCAGCAGGCACGTCGCCCGCAAACGTCATTTCTCCGACCTCCATTTGTTCGCCGTCGTGGTATAGCACAAGCTTGGGAGCCGCAAACGGCTTGAGCGTTTTCGTTACAATAGCGATCCCGAGGGTTATGCTATCGACCGGCGATTTAAGTTTAGGCCCAGCAAAAGATGATTCCAAACTAAAGAATATGCAGCCGTCTTTAACACACGTCACTGGCATCAGAGCAAGTTCCAACTTTGTTTGGTCTTTCGGTCGATCATAGTTAGCAGTTATTTTGCCGGTGTGTTTGGGGCGCTTCCATTCACCTTTGTCACTTTGCTCGAGTGCTGTAGCAGACAGCAGGATCAAGAACAACAGGAGTAGATGTGGATACTTCATCTGAATGCCCTCCAAGGGTTTGAAAGCACCGAACGCTGAGCTTCAGCGGCGGCGCGCGATCAGCATTCAAGCTGATAGCTTGAGAAACATGCTATCGCGCCGTCAGCTGCAAGCGCTGTTGTGTTGCGCCGTTGCAGGAAATAGAACTCCTGCATCTTTCCTACACGCTCAACTTCAAGGAACTGTTTCTCCTTGAAACCAAATGTCTCGCCTCCGAAGAAAGCTGGTGTGACAACTGACCGTTGTTCGGGCTCGGCTTCTTGATCGCCGTCCCAACAAGCACAGAGTTCAAGGCCACCATTCCTACATTGAGCGGTGCAAAGCGTCGAATGGATCATTCACTTTCATAGGGCCCTTCCATCAGCCGCCGGGCATCATTTTAGCGCCCCACTATTTCACGAGGTCCTGGTTGGCCAGCTCTACCAATATGTAACATGATGCGTCCTCAAAATGCCGGTACCGCGAAGTGCAAAATTTAGCGTTCCGGTATTTTATTGCAAGGTTTAAGTAACACTCGGATCTTGCTTCATCTGCTAACCTCTCGCACATAGTGGCGTCGCCGCGCGCCACCGCCTGACAAATATCCATTTCTTTCGAACCAGAATCAGCGTCGATTGACGAGCAGTCGTCGCTGTTGCTGACCTCGGTGCGGATCTTCCGGTACTTGAGTCGGGTTAACGCGTACTCGTCGTCGAAGGTGTTTTCGATTCGCTCCAAGTCAGCTCGCTCACAACGACTGAAGTCAAAGTACACCCAGAGCCCGAACGGAAAGCTGCTGCGCATGTAGTTGGGGCTAATCGTGTTGCAATTGGAGGGAAACTTCGAAGTGAATTCAAGAACTGTTGTGCACGCGACATCCCCGAAGCACAAACGCGGGTCTCGGCGGCGGAGTGCGAGAGTCGTGAGAGCATACTTTCGGCCATACTCGTCCAAGAACACCTTTGAGGGTACACCAGACACGGAAGAGGCGTAAAAAACCAGCGCGCTATACACTATCGGAATGAATGCAGCGAGTGCGTGTGCGATAACCGGGAACACTAGCGATCGACGCGCAAGCCGGAACCAGACGAGAACCCAGACAGTAACACCAGCAGAAATGCAAAAGAGGGCCGGAAGAATTATGTACAACAGCGCAGAGACCGCAAAGGCGCTGAAAGCATCCGGTGCGATCTGCGGGGTAAGGATGACCATCGCTACCATGAATATGATTATGATTGCCCCGATGAAAGCACCGGCGCCGATCCACCACCGCCGAAACTTGAGTAATAAGAAGGACGCCGTTGCGGCTGGAATTATTATCGGAGGGGACAGGGTGCCTTCGAGCTGTCGATTGCCTCCATACATTCTGATCCACAGAAGGATAGTCACAATCGAACAAGCGAGCACAAATACATACCTTGCGAATCCGTCGAAATGTAAGGTACGTAGCTTCAAGTGCTTTTCACGTTTACAATGACACTGCAGCACATGGTTCGGCCACCGTCCCAGTGATCACTTCTTTTTGGGCCTCACAGGCTTCAGGTGTTTCTCATTGAGCTTGCACAATCCAATGTCCTCAAGCACTCGCCTGACGCTGTGAAACTGCTCGACTGTCTCGAACTGAAAGAAAGTCGAGATGCATGGCAGCTGTCCGTAGTGGATGGTCACACTTGAGCTCGTGGGCACTTCCTGTCCCTCAACCCGCCACTTGGTAATCTGGAACATCTGCGCTAATGCGAAGTGGCCGGCAGCGCCAGGAGCTGATGCCTCGTCCTTGATCAACTCGTCAATGCACCTGTCACTCTGCTCAAGAGTCAGACGAGCGAAGAAGCAATTATTCTGAGCGGGCATCCCAATCAAGCGCTCATAACGCGGCACAACCTGGCCGGAGACATCCTGAATGCTGAGACTGGCTGAGCTGAATTTGTGCTCAGCGACAGCAGTCGCAAGAAACTCCTGAAACCGCGCCTTCGCACGCTCCGCCGGCATCTTCCGGAGAAGGTGTCCCCACACTGACGATTTTGGCGGCTGATAGCGGTACATAATCTAATGATGCCTAACGCTGATGGCCTTTTGTCTCACCAACGGCAATGCAGCCCGGCAAATCTGGCACATGTGCTCCAAAGCTGTTTTCGCCCTCTTCGATAATTACCACGTACTTCATCGTTGATTGTCTCCCCGCTCCTTCAAGCCGGCCTGCTTCAAGATGCTGTTCAGGGTTCCCCGCGGGACGTCCAGACTGGGGTTCGCTGAGACTGTAACGACACCAGGCTTACTAGGGTCGAGTTGTTCGGCGCGACGTGAGATTATCATTTCCCCGGAATTGGAACCTCCGTAGCTTTACCGTTGCGAATGACAAACCTGACATACGAATGGGGCACCTCAACAGCCGGCCCCCCAACTTCGTAGATTTTCCCTTCAACAAGCGCGGGCGGTGGGCCGTTAGCCGGAATCTTTTGAATGAAGCCGGTAGGCACGACGCCATAGGTAATCGTCGGTAAAGCATTCGCAGAATTACTAATGCCGGATGCAGGCCAAATTTGCCAGAGAACAATTTCATCTTTGGGTCTTTGGGACCAAAGGGCGTTTATGTTCTCCGGAGGAACTTCGTACACCCCCAAGAAAGCAAGATTCGTGCAACATTCAGAAAACCCAGCGCTGAAAGAGAAGCTCGGGGGATTACCACCATGTACCGACGTAGTAAGAGAATGACAACCGCTGATCGTCAAGATTGCGAGACAGGCAGTGACATGAACGATTCTGTTTCGCATCATCGGAAGTAGCGCCGTCAGCTGGAAGGCTTTGTTATGCGGCGCGATGCCACATTCTTCTTGCAAGTAAGCCGGCTAACAACAAAATGAACACCGAGGCTCCAACCATCATCTTCCAATATTCAAGAAAAGGTGCTGGAGCCGGGGGTTGCGACACCCGCAGACCTTCAGCCGCAATCCCCAGGGCCGCGGTCCCGAAGCACGTGCCACTAATCAGCTCATTATCGAGAGTCCGGGCATAGACCACATAATCCCAACCCACATTGAAACTGAAATCGCAGTTCGTATTTCTACCGACGATAGAAATCTCCGTGGCATTTTTGCCCTTAAGAGATTTCTTTACCAGAAAAGTAAAGGTGACCCCGGATGTGGATTCATCTCTCCGAATCGCTTCACCTATGAACACCGACTCGGCCCGACTGAAACTCTCCTCCTCCGAAAGCGTGACGCAATCGCAGGCGAGATTCCGCGTCGAACTGCCAAGAATTAGGAGCACGATGCCGCTCAGAATCAATATTACTCGCATGCGATCATTTCCAAATGAAGGTTAGCGGCATAACGCCCGGTATCAGCGGCGCCCACAAACCGTTGAAGATAAGAGGCATGCTGGCTGCGCGTCAGCTGCATGCCGCTGTTGTTAGGCGCCGCCATTGGATGGGCATTCTGCTAATCACCCAGGGGTCGTTGCACGGCCTTCCAGGAGATGGTGACACTCGTTAACGGCACTAACGCCTCAACGCGGAACAAAAAGTACAGGTCCGTCGTGGTGTCTTTGGTATGCACGACGTACATGTGACCGACGACTGCGTTGACGTCCGGATCCCGCGTGGGCACCGGATGAGCGCGAATTACAGGGACCTGGAAGTCGTCAAGCCAATCCAACGCGCCCAGGTCCTGGATGCGGCTGCAGTCGTCCCCCACCATCGACACGGCGAAAGTGTCAAGGTCGGGGCTATTGCCGAACAGAATGTCCCAATCATTCAGTGTGAGCGGCACAGCCTCCGCACCGTTCATGCCGAACTCAAAACTGAAGGCCGCATCAACATAATTGTCCGGGACATTCCTGTCTCTGCGGGCAGGAAGAGTCACCGTCCGCGGCTGACTCTGGACTTTGACACCGAAGAGCACCTCGTTGCTGGTCTGCCCGTGCAGCTTGATGCTTATCCACACATCGCCCGCGTTCGCCAATTCATCGGGCAATCTGACAACCACCTGCGTCAGCCAGTCCTGGGTGGGGACCTTTCCGACGGCCTCAACTCTTAAGCTGTAATTTCTGGACAGTGAATCCCTGGCCTGGGCGGTTACTGCCGAAGCGTTCTCACCCGGCAGCAGATCCAAATTGATACCGAAGAGCGCGACCCGGGTTCGTGGGTCTCGGCCCAGCATGAAGTTATTAAGGGCCACGACCGGGAGAGGGTCGCGGACGTGTGTCACAGAATCCAGGGCGATGGCTCTCTGAGAGTTTTCCTCTGTGAGCAGTATCGGGCCGGCTGGAGTTTGAGCCCGAACGAACTGAGGACCAGCGATTGCAAAAACCATCTGGACCGATAATATAAGAAGTGTCCTCATGGTTCTCATCTCGTCGCCTTTCAATCGCTGGCGCCTAACGCTGCGCTTGAGCGGCTCGCCCACGCAACTACAAATAAAGGTACCGTTATGGCGAGTCCGCTCCAAGCGCTTGTTCGGCGCGCTGCTATTTGAATAACTGATCCGCCAACAATATTGAGCTATGTATGCAGCACATCTCAGTTAATTTTCTGACATTTTGTCCTGCAATATTTCTCGACTAATTTCGACACACTCATTGCAGATCATGGCGCCTCGACCGGCCGCGACTTGGCGACCACTACTGAGATCAAGCTTACAGAAAGAGCACGACATGCCGGCCTGATCATCTCTTAGCGGCATAATGCTTCCTGCTGGCGCTCTCGTCGTCATGACTTGTAGACAGTGACTCACGCAATCACTGCAAATGGAATGTGTACCTGGTCCGACGATGAGCTTTCGAACATCAGAATAGGTATTGCCGCAGAAAGAGCACGCTGATGGTTCTTGACTCATCAAATCACCTGCGCTGCATACAATTAATTAAGGCGAAGTTAGAAACGTGAGCGCCGAACGCCCGGCATCACCCGCCCGCACATGACTCCAGTCAGCATTCAAGGTCTCGATGAGAGGCATGCTGATTCGGGTCGGGTGCATGCCGTTGTTAGGCGGCGGGGGAAACAAGACACTTTCGGCCTTTGAGAGAGCCGTCCACAAACGTCGAAAAGGAGCTGGCTACCTCAAGCGGCCTATCATCATATACAACAACCACATCATTTTTGGAGAGGGAAGCTTTCGAGAGGCGAATGGCAAAGACGTGAGCTGCTATGCTGTAATCCGCAAACACAAAGTAAGAATCGCCATCAGTGACAGCAGGGGACCAATAGTCGTTAAGTGGTTTCATCTCAGCAAGACCCATGAAAGTTATTACTTCGTCATCCGTCATCCAATGCTCCGAGCCATCGAAGCCATTGACAGTAGCAAGGTAATCGCGCAGGTCTTCAGGCAAACGGACATTGTGCTTAGCCTCAAAAGCAGCAAGCTCAGATTCCGAAGCACCCGGAAGCAAACTGATGCCTTGCCGCAACCAGAATCTCTTTAGAGTTTGACCAATGGAGATCATGCTTACTCTGGCAAGAGGCTAAGGCCTAACGCTCACGTTGACCGGGCGGCGCGATCAGAAGCACCTTGGAGAAAACATGTTACTCGAGAACTACGCTACCGCCGCTCCGGTCCAACGTGTTGTTCGGTTGCGCGGTCAATCGACAATGCACGCCGTTGCGATGAGCCGATCGAAGTATGCCGCCACGTCCCCGGGAACATTGTAATAAAAGATCACTTCGCCGAAGATTCCGAAGTTGCGCCAGCGCTTCCCGTTCTTAAACGTGCCACTTGAGTCTGCGCCGCGTAGTTTGTTGTGCGTCCAGTAGCGACGCGTCAGTTTCCGCGAGCGGGCGATGTAATCGCGGTCTGCTTCGCCGTTACCAACATTAAGTCCGTTGAAACCGTTAAGCTCATAGCGGTCTTTGTCGTGCCCAAATTCGATACTCCAATAAGAGTAGTCAACGTCACGCCCATGATCAACGGTGGTAGCCTTCGGAACCACCAGTTTGATTTTCCACCCGACGAGTTGGTCAGCCTCGGTTAATGTGGGGCACACCGGTATGACGTGCCGTTGTCCGACCACTGATCCAACGAAGACAAAACCGACAACGACGGTGAGAGCTGTCTTAGCTAGCATAGTAAAGCAACCGAACGTCTGAGTTGACGCGGCGGCGCGAATCAAAGCACCCTCCGCCGCGCCAAGTTTGATGCGAAACACGCCCCCGCCGCTCGCGTCCAATGGTACGATGAAAGTACGGGCTACAAGTTAAGGCGCGCAGCACTCCTGTTCCTGATGAGCAGAGTCGTGCGCAGCAGATGTCTCCACCGGGGTATGATGCCCGGCTTTTCCAACGGCTTTTCCAATACCTGTTG
>JAMQPI010000176.1 GCA_023717565.1 Pyrinomonadaceae bacterium
GAGATCAACTCCCGTCAGTGTAATTCCCTTGCGTTTTAGTAGCGCCAGCATCCCGGCACCGCAGCCGAGGTCAAGCACTGAAGAACCGGCGCGCACGTTATCGTAAATCCACATCGTCCGGGCGAAGCGCATGTCGAAGCGATCCAACGCTTTGAAGTAACGCGCGTCGAGCACCTCGTCCGAAACAAACTTCGTCCGGTAGAACTCAGCCGGGTTGGTGATTCCGGCGCGTTGATATAGATCGTTCTTGGAGGAGGAAGTCATTTAGTGGTCAGTGGTCAGTAGTCAGTAGTCAGTAGTCAGTGGTCAGTAGTCAGTGGTCAGTGGTCAGGGGTTTGAAGTTAGTGCTTGGTGCCTTTTGGTTGACCCCGCTAGGGGTGAAATGTTTATAGCTGGCGTGCCCCCCCATTCTGCGCCGTTCGGAGGAGCGGAACTCAAGCGGCTTGGTACTCATCAAGACACTTTCCGCTCCTCCGAACGGCGCTGGGTCTTGTGTAATGTTCCGGTCTATAAACATCTCACCCCTAGCGGGGTCATGAAGAAGACAACTGACAACTGACCACTGACAACCGACCACTGACTACTTCGAACTTTCCAACTTGTTCAGCCGCGATTCTATGTCGCGACGCGCGCGATCGAGCAACACCGTCGCCTCGCTGATTTCGAGCGATAGTTGTTTGAAGCACACACGTTGCTCATCGAGTCGCTGCTCGTCGCGTTCCAGCGACTCGGCTAGCCGTGCATTCAACTCAAGATTTCGCGCTCGTTGCTGGGCCTCTATTTGTGCCCGGTAGACTTCCATCTCGGCGCGGCGCGAGTCAATCTCCGCTCGTTGCGACTCAATCTCTGCGCGTTGCGTCTCAATCTCTGCTCGCTGGGTCATCAAATCTATTTGGTGTTGCTCAAGCTGCGCCTCCATCTTCGCCCTCGTCGCAGCCAGTTGCCGTTCCAGGTCCAGAAGCGCCTCCAGCGTATCGCGAAGCGCATGATGCACGGCGGCGTTGAAGTTGATCTGTTCCCACGAGTACCAGCGCGTCGCTTGCTTGAAGCGCCGCTTGACCCACAACTCGAGTCGCGCGAGACCACCGCTGCGATTGCTGACGAGGGGTGGCAGCCGATCCCAGGCGCGCGCGGTAGTAGTCAGGTAGGCATCGATGCGCGCCATGGTCTCAGCGGTTTTGGGCTCGGATGCGTTTCCGAGAGTATGGGACCCGTTGGTGGCGCTTGATACAACTGTGACCGGGCCGGCCGCTTTGATCTCTGTCGTTTTGCGAACGCGCTCCCGTATCTCTCGCAGAGTTTTTTCAACTTCCTCATCAACCATGAGTTACACCTTCTCGCGTTGTATCCAATGCCCGGTTCTCCGCGGCCAGCGGACTTGCGGGACGACGTCGCGCGGTGGCAGTAGCATCGAGGTTAGCCACCCCTTCCGTACGCGTCAGGCTGGTGACATTGAAAAAGAGCGCGCCATCCAGCCAGTCATAAGCGTGCCCATCGCGACCGTGAATCGCAAACGAAATCGAATACTGGTCGACTCCAAGCCAGCACCTGAACGCAAAGCTAACCTCTAAGCCCTCGCCGCGCTTTACCGACCCAAACTCGATCTGCTGCTCTTTGGTGTTAGTCCCGTAGGCATGTATGCCATGACGGTTGCGAATAAGAAAGCCCACCACGGGTTCGTCCACATCCCGGTGGAAGCGCGCGATTACCCGCACCGTCAACGACTCGCCAGTTTCGCTGATCTCGACGCGGCGATGGGAGGCATCAGTGAGTTCGGCGCCCACGATCTCGGCGCTGCCATCTCCGTGGCGATACGTGAAACTTAGCGGCGCGAGGCTTTCGTCGGGACGCACAGGATCTGCGGACGCCGCACTTGCTGGCGTTCCCGCATCATACGCTTCCTCGCGCTCCATGATGATCTTCTGATACTGGTTGAGCACGTCAGGAGGTTTGCCGTCTGCGATTACGCGTCCGGCATTCAACAGAATTGCCCGAGTGCACAAGGCGCGCACTGCGGCGGCGTCATGAGACACGAAGAGGACCGTTCTACCATGCTCCTGAAGTTCTTTGATTCGTCGCAAGCATCGGTGTTGAAAGACCGCATCACCAACGGCCAGCGCCTCGTCAACTATGAGAATGTCAGGTTCGACACTAGCTGCGATGGCGAACGCCAGGCGTACATACATGCCGCTTGAATAAGTCTTGACAGTCTGGTGAATGAAGGGACCGATCTCCGCGAAACGCTCAATTTCCGGGAGTAAGGCCTCTGTTTCACGCCGCGAAAATCCCATTAACGCGGCATTCATGAAGACATTCTCGATTCCGGTGAATTCGGAATTGAAACCCGCGCCGAGTTCGAGCAGGGCGGCAATGCGGCCTTCATGCCACACGTTTCCGTGAGTGGGTTCCAGGGTACCGGTCACTATCTGAAGCAGAGTAGATTTTCCACTGCCGTTCGGGCCGATGATTCCTGTGGTGGTGCCTGCTTCAATGTCAAAACCGATGTCTTTGAGGGCCCAGAATTCGCGATGTCGCTTCAGGTGGCCGCGCGTAAGCATCTCCTTTAGGCGATCGTTCGGCCTCTCGTAGATGCGATAAACCTTGGAAATGCCTTCCACGCGCAGTGCGGGGTTCATAATTTTGAAACGATAACCGTTCTGGGCTAAGCGGTAAAGGCAGGGGAAACAACCCCAGCGGGCACTCAAGTCATCTAGCTTCAGTGTCTTGGTCGTGCGCTTGCTTGCGGTTACGCGCTTGTTCTGCGTAAAATGGCGCTTCTTTTGAGTGCCGGGTGCTAAAGGAATAATTCTGCAAACTTCACCGGGCGACGTGCTGCTGCTCAGGCTCCCCATGGGCACCTAATCTGCTCGTATTATGTCTTTATTTTCGGAGGGTTTTGTGAAGCAAGCCTTTTGTTCGTTGTGCGCCACGGTCGTGCTTGCGCTCGCCTGTGGCGGGTTTTCGGCGAGTTGGGCCCAGACGCCGAGCGCCACGCCGGAGCCATTCCTCATTCAGTTGACCTCGTCACCTAGTGGATTTAGGACGACTGCGTACGACATCACAGCTAATGGCCGATTGGTAGTGTTCGAATCTAACGGTGACCTGGCCACTGATAGATCGGATGCTCGCAATAATGCGGATGGTAATCGGGAAATCTTCATCGCTGATTATGCGCAGCGCCGAATATTTCAAATAACAAACACCAAAAGCGTGCCCAAGGCCACACCGACTCCTACTCCCACACCCACACCGACACCAACTCCCAGCCCGGCGCCAACACCCACGCCGATTCCAGTTCCGGTGCCGCCTGATCCAACTCTGATTCAGATTGAGATTAGCAACAACCGCCCGGTGATTAGTTTGGAGCCGGTGCTGAATGCGAGTAACGAACGAGTCTACACGATAGTCTTCAGCTCAAACGCGCCAAATCCCGCTAACTTTGACGGAGTAGATACTGGGGGAGCTCTGGCTGCAGATGGCAATCAGGAAATCTGGATCTACCAGGTACCCGCGATTGCCGACGTGGATCTTACCACCGGAGCGAATATCGCGATTCCGATCCCTTTATCCGGTGGCGTATTTACCCGGATCACCGATACGCCGGCATCATTCGTTCCAACGCCCGGCGCTCCTCCGGACTTCCCAGGCTTCCCTCCGAGATTGCCGCAAGTGGCGGACGACAACCGTGATGCGACGATCTCCGATGAAGGCAATCGCATTGCATTTGTATCTTCGCGGAACCTGGTTCCGTCGGTAGGGAATGCTGACTTCAATCCGGAACTGTTTTTCTTCAATCGGTTAACATCCACGTTCACACAAGGGACGAATACTCTAAGCACTCTAGGAGTACATCCGTTTTCGGCGTTCCAACAGAATCCGTCTCTGTCATCCGACGGTTCAGTGGTGGCCTTTCTTTCGTCCGCGAATCTCGCACCCAATACCCCTCCGGGAAATAACGACGGCGACAACCGGGGAAATGCGGAAATCTACGTGGCGAACTATGATGGGGCCGCGATTAGTAATATCCGCCAGGCTACCCGTACGAAAGACGAAACCAGACTGGTAAACTCATTCCACCCTGGTCGTCGATTGAGCCGCGATGGATCTCTGATAGCCTTGGAATCACTCGCCGCCGATCCGAAGGCCAATAGTGCGACCAATGAAGCTGCGGCCGCCATCTTTGTTTACAACGTTGCCGCCGATACATTTGTGAAGGTCGGCCAGAGAGCCCTCGTCGGAAATGACGTCTTTCGTTACCCCACGTTCACGGACTACAATGTTTCGCTTCATCCGGCAACGCTCATCTTTACCTCGGCGTTGAACTTCAGACCTGATGGAACATTTCCTCCAACTCTTGCAGAGGCCAGCACGGGGTTGAATCCAAATAATGTCGCGCAGGTATTCGCGACTCAGGCTGATGCCACGACCACAAACACGTTCACGCGGCTTTCAAGGCATCCCGCTCTGGTCTTAGGTGATATCTTCTCAGGGATACGCCCGTTGGCGAGCGATAGCCGGCAGAGAATCACTTATAGCACCGGGGGGTCGGAACTTGGTACCGGTAACCCTGATAGGTCGATCGAAGGCTTCTACCTGTTGAGTCCGCCAGTGAGTTCGGAACTGTCGGCGGCTTTGTCATTCTTTACCGGCGCCAGCGAGGTCCCATTGCCAACCCCTGAGGCCAGTCCGAGCCCCACTCCGAGTCCTTCACCTGGTGTTATCACGGGTCTCGCCCCGGGCGAACTGGGCATTGTTCGAACCACGGTCGACTTCGCCCCCTCGACGGTGGCGGCCACTGGTGGTTCAGAAACCGACCGCACCCCAGCCTTGCCGGTGGAGCTCAATGGTGTCTCTGTTTCCGTGAACGGTGCGGCGGCGGGACTCTACTTCGTGGGAAGTACTTCCAGGCAAATCAATTTCGTAGTGCCTTTGGGAGTTAGTCCGGGCGTCGCCACGGTGGTAATTAACAGCAGACTAAATGGCGGCACACAGCTTCGTGGTCTGCTTAATATTGTGGCTGCGCAACCTGACCTCTTTAGCAACGCCGGACGTGCAGTGATTGTGAACGTAACCAATCCGATGCTTCGAACGGGCGAACCATTCACTGTCCTCTCGGTAGACGCCAGTGGAGCAACAGTGCCCACGGTTCTGGAGGTCACTCTCACTGGCGTCAGAGGAGTACTCCCGGCCGAGGTTAGAGTTAGCATTGGCACTACCACGCCTATCGACATCACCGGCGCAGAAATCCTTCTGGTTAGCCCCAATCGACAGATGCCCGGGTTCGACATCATTAACTTCAGACTACCGGTAACATTAGCCAATATGGCTGACGTTCCGGTCGTCGTGACGGTCACTAAAACGCCTCTGGTCTTTACCAGCAGACCGGCGGCCACGGCGCCACTTATCACCATCAGCCCCACTCCTCCGTAGTCTTTACTTTTGCTGAGTAACACGCCCTTAAGGTCATGAAACCCGCACCAACCGTCATGGTGGTGCGGGTTTTTCTGTGGGCGGTACGCCATCAACGTTCTTTGACTGCGGTCGCTATCGCTCCCGCTTCTGTATCCAAAAGTGCTAATATTGCGCGCGGCTTTGACCCGCCCAAAGCTGCCGGTCACATCCTGTAATTCTTATCTTGAAAGTTGCATCCTGGGACTTCTCGCGTGCGACCTCTAAACTCAATTCTGGCCGTATTGATTCTGGTGTCTATAACGCCGGTGCGCCCGCTGGCGTCTGACTTTCCCGACTTGCCTGACTTTGCCGGTCGTCCTGCTCAGCAGCGGACCAGGTGGTCGGCCAAAACCGTCCAGGTTAGTTTATCGACGTCCCTCAACTCGCCTTCGTCAGCCATGACTCCAGACAGCGATATTGTCGGCGCTGTTCATCGAGCGCTTAGTCGATGGTCCACGGCTGCGAACATTAAGTTCGACGAAGTCTCATCCAAAGTTCAGGCCATCAGCCCCGCTAATGCCGGCGACGGAATAAGCCTGATAACGATTGCGGAGACACCCGAGAATTTGTCTATCCTCGGATCCGGCCAGAACCCGGCGCGCACTCGCGTGTTCTACGATTCAGAGACGGGAGAGATCGTGGAGGCGGACATCGCCATTAATCCGCGTCCCCTAGGCGCCGACGGCACGTTGCTTCAGTTTTCGACCGACGGGACTTCAGGTACTTATGATCTCGAATCGACTCTGATGCACGAGATTGGACATTTTCTTGGTTTGGATCATTCAAACGTAATTGGCTCTACCATGCAGCCTCATCAGGGTTTGAACGGAACCTACGGCCTGCCCGCGTTTACCGAACGTACTTTGAGCGAAGACGATCGGAGCAGAGTGCTTAGCTTATACGGTCCAACGGAGAGTATGAGGGACGGTATGGGCGCGATCGAGGGGAAGCTGACCAACAGCTCTTTGGCAGGATACCCGGTTCCTTTGCAAGGGGCCCATGTTTGGGTTGAGGAGAGCGCCTCAGGCCGGGTGGTCGCCAGTGTCACTACTTCCGCGAACGGCAATTATCGCATCGACAGTATTCCCGCCGGTCAATATCGCGTGATGACCGAGTATGTCGATGGTCCTAACGCCTCGGAAGCCTCGTCGGGCAACATGGAGATGACTTCAGGAACTCCTGTGGGGCGTTCGCAAAGAGCTTTTCGCAGCGTTGAACTTCGCAACCGGGTGCGTCTGCGCGCCGACGTCGCGACCAGACTCAACTTTGTAATGGTACCGCCGCAAAGTGCACCACCCGTTCTTAGGCCTCGCCTCCTGGGAACGAATGGCGATCTTTCGGCAACGCCCGTGCCCGCTGAGCCCGGGAAGAAACTGACCATATATGTGGGCGGCGAAGGGGTTGATCAAGTGCCGATCAGCGGCATCTCTGTGACGTCGCCTTTTATGACGATTGATCCGGATAGTCTTACGTTGCAGCAATTCGGGACCTCGTTTCCAGTAATCGGATTCGATGTGACGGTGGCGGCCAATGCTTCCTTTGGCGACTACAGTATTCGACTCCAATCCAACTCTGGCGAAGTAGCTTATCTGCCGGGCGGAGTCACTATTGATCCGGGGGTCAACTCCTCGGCCGCAAATCCCGCTGACGATTCGCGGTTCTTCGTCGATCAACACTATCGAGACTTTCTTGGCCGTGAACCTACCGCGGAGCGCGCCACCAAGTGGATAGATGAACTCGGAAATTGCGGGTCAGATGACGAGTGCGCCCGAGGACGGCGCCTCGATGTCTCTGCAGGTTTCGCGGAGGACGAGTTTCTGGAGAGCTGGTCTTTCATCTATCGCGTCTACAAAGCCGCGCTCGGCCGCCGCCCAACTCTTTCAGAATTTAACAGCGACAGGCTCCAAATCGTCTCTGACCCTGAGACTCGCGAAAACAGCCGGCTCGCCTTTGCAAAGGCGTTCGTTGTTCGTCAGGAGTTTCTCAAGAAGTACCCGGTCGGCGTGAAAGCCGATAAGTTTTTGGATCAGTTGATATCTTCGGTGAAGCAAACTTCGGACGTGGATGTCTCCGCGGAGCGTGGGAGTCTGGCGGTTTTGTACGATGGTACCGCTACAGCACGGGCCGAGATCCTTCAGAAACTTGCCGACTATCCGGAGTTGGTTAACAAAGAGAGCTCGAAGGCATTTGTACTGGCCCACTACTTTGCCTATCTCCGACGAGAGCCTGACGAGAGTGGCTACAAGTTTTGGCTAGGCACGCTCGTCGGTCGAACTGGATACAACTCACCCTCGCACCGGGCGATGGTCTGCGCGTTTATTTCGTCTGCTGAATACCAATCTCGCTTTGGAATGTACGTCACTCGCAAAGGATGTTAGTTTCCCTCCTGGTTCAATTCAGAATCCTAGAATGAGGCAGCGCTTATTACAGCATCTGGCTTGTCCAGCTTGTGATGGCTCTCTTGAGTTGTCTGGCGTAACTGCCAGCGATGGCATTCACGTGCTGGAAGCCGATCTAAGTTGCGCGTCATGTCAGGCGCGGTTTCCGATCACTCGTGGCATCCCTCGCTTCGCGGAACTTGAGAAACTTGATGCTGACAAGGCGGCGACTGCGGCGAACTTCGGCTGGCAGTGGCAGCACTTCACTCAGGAAGACCAGAAGTACGCCGATCAATTTCTGGGTTGGATTGCTCCGGTCACTCCGGAGTTCTTCAAGGACAAGATTGTGCTGGAAGGAGGTTGCGGCAAAGGACGTCACACGCAGTTGGTTAGCGCATGGGGTGCCCGCGAAGTAATCGGAGTCGATCTCAGCGACGCTGTCGAAACAGCTTTTGCCGCGACCCGTCATCTTGACAATGCTCACGTCATCCAGGCCGACATCTATCATTTGCCGATCAAGAAACAGATCGACTACGCATTTTCTGTCGGAGTGTTGCACCACCTGCCTGATGCGCATCGCGGTTTTCTGTCACTGGCGTCCAGGGTGAAGCCAGGAGGACACCTGTCTGCGTGGGTCTATGGCGCCGAGAATAATGAGTGGATCACCCGTTGGGTCAGCCCCACGAGAGAGCACTTGACCTCCCGCATCAATCCGCGCGCCCTCTTACATTTGTCAAAACTGCCCGCAGCCGTGGTTTACCTCGCTACCAAGTTGATCTATCGACCGCTGAATCGGGTCGCCGGGAA
>JAMQPI010000109.1 GCA_023717565.1 Pyrinomonadaceae bacterium
TTGCGAATTGCGAATTTGAAATCCAAAACTCAAGTTGCCAGCGCGGCACCTTTACTGCCTCCTGCTCCTGCCTCCTGATTCTGGTGCGCCAGGTGAGACTCGAACTCACAATCCCCTGCTTAAGAGGCAGGTGCCTTGATCCGATTGGGCCACTGACGCATTTGTAGGATTGGCGGGACTGACGAGAGTTGAACTCGCGATCTCTGCATCGACAGTGCAGCGCTTTATCCAGCTAAGCTACAGTCCCCTTTAGATTTTGGATTTTTGATTTTGGATTTCTGATTTTTGATTGTCGATTGCCGATTGGTTTCTGACTTGTGACCACCTCCTCTTTCTGTTTTGCAACTTTGTTGTGAACCCCCGTACTGCACCCTCGTTTAGATTTTGAACGGGTTACGGGTGTCCAGCCAATCGGCAATCGGAAATCCAAAATCAAAAATGTTCTTGGGTGGGTCGAAGGGAGTTGAACCCTCACGGGCCGCAGTCACAGTGCGGTGCTCTGCCGTTTGAGCTACGACCCACATAGAGTTGGTAGGGCGTGTGGGATTCGAACCCACGCATCTCTTGATTGAAAATCAAGCGGCTTGAACCTGGCTTGCCCAACGCCCCGGAAGAATTTCGGATTGCGAATTTCGGATTTCGGATTTGCTCAATGTCGTCAAGAGGACCTCCTGAACTGAACGTGCGGCGTGGCAACTCTGCAAATCCGATACCCGCAATTCGAAATCCGAAATATTTAGCTGGTGCGCGTGGAGAGATTCGAACTCATCATAAAACTGATCTTAAGTCAGCCGCCTCTTCCAATTGGGCTACACGCGCGAGAAGCAAGGATGAATTAGGAAGGACGAAAGATGAAAAGTTGGGTCTTCCCTTCATCCTTCCGCCTTTCGCCTTCATCCTTTAATTTGGTACTCGCGGAGGGATTCGAACCCACACTGTACAGATTTTGAATCTGTCGTCTCCTGCCGATTGGACTACGCGAGCGCAGACATTGGTGCTGCCGGAAGGAGTCGAAAGCAAGGATGAATTAGGAAGGATGAAGGATGAAAAGTTGGACCTTCCCTTCATCCTTCCGCCTTTCGCCTTCATCCTTTGATTTGGTACCGGCGGAGGGATTCGAACCCACACTGTCTAGTTCCTAAGACTAGCGCCTCCTCCCGATTGGGCTACGCCGGCAAAGTCATTGTCGATTTCCAATTGCCGATTGGGCCCGTGGAAGTCTTTCCTCTCACACAAAAGGCCAATCGAAAATCGGCCTTTGGCAATTGGCAATGAATGGTTGGCTACGGAGGTAGGATTCGAACCTACGTAAACGAATTTCAGAGACTCGCGCCTTTCCAGCTCGGCCACTCCGTAAGATGATTGAATTGGTGAACCTGGCACGATTTGAACGTGCGCCCTCGACCTTCGCAGAGTCGCGCTCTAATTCCACTGAGCTACAGGTCCAGAATTGGTACGGGCATCCTTTCGGAGTCAGCGACCCGTCTTTCCTCGTCCAGCAACTACCCGCTGCAGGGTCGTTGTCACTGGTTCTGGCATTGGCGGAGGCGACAGGACTTGAACCTCCACGCGCATTGCGCGGCGGCTTAGCAAACCGCTGCCATACCGTTAGGCGACACCTCCAAAGATATTTAGGGGAAAAGTCTTGGAGGAAGGGACAGGAGTCGAACCTGCAAGCGTCAACGCGCGGTAGTTTTCGAGACTACTGCCTTACCAGTTAGGCTACCCTTCCGAAATTGTGACTTTTGATTGTCGATTCTGATTGGCAGGGATGCTCGGATTTGAACCGAGAATCTCGATTTTGGAGACCGATGGTTTGCCGGTTAGCCTACATCCCTGAAGGCATTGGTGCATGCGGTAGGACTCGCACCTACGCAGTCACTTCGGACGCCTGATTTACAGTCAGGTGCTTTTGCTACTCAGCCACGCATGCGAAAGAATTTCGAATTGCGGATTTCGGATTGCGGAATTGCATTCTTTGTACTAAAAAAACAGATGAAGGCAGAGAGATGGGCCAACGAAGACACACTTCGAGGCACACTTCTCCTGAGGATGGCGACGCTCGGGACTCTCGCAAAGCAACGGCGTGGTCATCCAGAAGGCTCCCTGCCTTCATCTTTCCAAACTCACGCGGGAATAGACCACGTGAGCTCGCAAAAAGGTACTTCGATTGTCAAAAAACGAAAGGAGCGGGCTTTAAGCCTCCCAGGGAAGCTGCCCGCTCCTAACAATTCTCGCGATTTTTCTTTGAGATTTGGGAGCGGGAGCCGCTCCCGCTAATTATTGCCTGATATGACGGCTATCTATGGACTTCGTTCTCTCTTGTCCGAGTCCGCCGCCAAAGGTATTGATGGGTGACAAGCTCAGACTTAAGATACACGCGGCGCCACGCATGCCGACCGACGGCTGCCGTTTCGCGGTGTGTTCTGTATATGTCCAGCTCATCATTGTTTGACTCTCTCCTTCACGCATCATTGCGCGAGCGTTCTTGTATAAAGTAGGACCATCGATCCTGTCAAGCTCTTTTTTGCAAAGCGCGACAGCTACTACGATAACTCCCAGCGTGGATGAGTTGCCCGTGGCGGGAATGCCCACGTAAATAAATCCCTTCAATAGTGCCCTGGCATCGAAACAGCCGCAGCTTGCAACACTGCACTCGCTCACAAACTACTAGTTACCCCATCCTGAAATACAGTGTGACGCGCAAGAGCGCTCATGTTGCCACCTCAAAATCCACTACCTCGAGCCCAAAACTGGGTACACAGTTTTCAACTGATCCTTGATCGCCTCGGCATAAGTCAGCGCGCCCTTCCTGTTAGGATGTCCTAGTGCCCCATAGCGACAAAGTAGCTCCTGTTTCTTTTTCTCCTTTTTCTGAGAGGGAGTTTCGTTTGGCAGAGGCCACCAGGATTCTTTACAACTTGTGGCTCTTTGCTTCCGCATCTCATCGTTTGTCCTCGGCAAGATTTTTCCAACTGACAACATCACCAACAGCTTCCTAAATAACGAGCTCTCAAAATTCCATAGTTGCGTTTTGGGCGCGCGGAAGGAATGCTCAGGCAGGAAAGGGATCTCGGCAAACATCACCCGTCCTTGATATTTTGTTCCGTTGAATTCAGCGTTAACCCTCCTGACTGCTTCACTCAGACTTTTGTTTGAGGAACCATACCACTCGTCTGAGTTGGCTATCAGTCGCTTGAAGATCGATTCCTGACTCAAACTGGATGCCCCGGGAACCGCCTGGTAAAACCCTTTCATAAACCCTCTCGTGAAAAGGTCTCTGCGTGTCTTCTTCGAGACAAACGGATAATAGCCAGTGACAATCACGTAAGCTGTCGGAAATGAAGAGGTAATTCTTCGCAATAGCCTTTCCATCGTCGGGCCACACTTCGCTTCAGTCAGCAGACGTATTTCCTCAGGAGTATTTGCGGCATTCAACAGATTTGTCGTGCCGACGTCGTTGATGCAGCCGCTTACGAGGACCAAATCCACATGCGTGCCATCGAGGTAATTTCGCAGCGCTCGATCTACTTGATTAATCACTGAAGGCACAGATACTTTCACTTCGCCATCGACTGACAGGCTATCGACTTCTGTCCCCGCAACCTCAATCACGGCTCCCGCGTGTGCCTCGATTCTTTCACTAACCGCGCGGCCAGTATTCTGTGCCAGCCAAATCTTTATCTGATACCAGGACTTGTGTTCCGTTCTTAAACCTTGACCCCACATTATCGAGTCGCCCAACACGAGCATGTTGAGCGGTCGGTCGACAGATGTGTTTGGCGAAGTGCTTTGGGTATCCTGACATAGGGTGACCGGCGCGAGGAGACACAGCGCCAGTGCTGTAGAGAACCGCAGCTGTATGATGATCCGGCAGTTCACTTGTAATCCAACATGCTTCAAGGCATTAACTTCCTGAAAGATTTTACAGAAATCATTCAGCTGCTGATACACGCGGACAAACACGGATCGCGGCTGAATGATTTTTCCTGCACCATCGATGAGTTGCTTGACACACTTTCTTCAGCGTGATACCTGAGTGCGCACTGTGTATCGTTACCTGGCCATCCTGCTTCTGTTAATTACCGGCGCGAGAGTCTCAGGACTTTCAGCCGAAGGGTTCTCACGCTCGAACGCCGCCAGGATCAAGCCGCTTGAGTCGCAACTGCTGCAGACGATTCGTCCTGAAAACTGTCGTCGCGAACATCGTTTCTTTACCGAGAAGCCGCACATGGCCGGATCAGTGCGTAATTACGAACTGGCCCAGTATACGGCGAAGCAATGGCGTGCTTACGGACTGGAAGACGTCAAGCTTATCGAGCACCCGGTTTATCTTCCCTGGCCCGTCCGCTACGAGGCCACACTCCTGGGAGCAACGGAAGAAAAACTCTCCTTGAAGGAAGAGCCGATCCCGCAAGACAAAGACTCATACGCCACCGATGTGGGAATTCCTTACTGCGCTTACTCCGCGAACGTCGATGTGACCGCGCCCGTGGTCTATGTCAACAGCGGCAATCCCGAAGACTATGACCTCCTGGAACAAAAGGGCGTAGATGTGCGAGGGAAGATAGCACTCGCGCGTTATTCAGTGCCTTACAGCTATCGTGGCTTCAAAGCCCAGACCGCACAAAGACGAGGCGTTGCGGCACTGCTGCTTTACTCCGACCCGGCAGATGATGGCTTCAAAAAAGGTGAAGTCTTCCCGTGGGGGCCGTGGGGTCCGGAGAGTCATCTGCAAAGAGGCGGTATTGTTTATGATTTCAACCTGCCTGGCGATCCGCGCACTCCCGGATGGGCTTCGGTTCCCGGCGGTCGCTTCCTTCCCGCCGAGACTGCTGTCTCGATGCCAACCATTGCAGCGGCACCAATGTCTTACAAGGACGCGCGTAAGATTCTGGAAAAGATGACCGGCCCTGAGGCACCGGCGCCCTGGCAGGGTGGACTTCCTTTTAGCTACCGGCTTGGACCAAGCTCGGACAAGCTCCATCTGATAATAGAGAACGACAAAGAGGTACGTTCAATCTGGAACGTGGTGGGCCGCTTACGCGGATCAGAACGGCCCGACGAGTGGGTGATTCTCGGAAACCACCGCGACGCCTGGGTCTATGGCGGCGTTGATCCGAGCAGCGGCAGCGCCAGTCTGATGGAAACCGCGCGGGCATTTGGAGAACTCAAGCGCAGCGGCTGGAAACCGCGTCGCACGCTCATCTTTGCTTCGTGGGACGCAGAGGAGTTTACCTTGACGGGCAGCACAGAATGGGGCGAACTGGAAGCCGAACGATTACAGGCCGGCGCCCTCGCTTACCTCAACGTCGACAGCTCGTCTTCCGGCAACAGTTTCACTGCGGCCGCTGTGCCGGCGCTGGCTGACTTCCTGCGTGATGTGGCGCGCGATGTCCCGGACCCAAGTGGCGGCTCGATCTACGAGTCGTGGTTGCGGAACGAAGAAAAGAAGGACGCTAAGGAACCAACCGTAACCACCCGGCTGGGGTCAGGTTCAGACTACACAGTCTTTCTCAACTTCCTGGGCGTGCCAGTCGCCGACCTGACCTTCGATGGACCATATGGCGTTTACCATTCCGTCTACGATAGTTTTACCTGGGTCGATCGTGTCGGTGATCCCGGTTATTACTACCACGCGGCGATGGCTCGCTACTGGGCTGTCGCTGCTCTCCGGTTGGCCGAATGCGACTACGTGCCTCTCGATTACGCGGCCTATGCGCGGGAGGTGCAGATCTATCTTGATGAGACCGCGCGCACGGCCCGCGAACGAAAGCTTCAAGTCGATTTCGCTCCGGCTCTGGAAGCATCTCGGCGCTGGGAGAAGAATGGTCGTGAGGCTTTGGAGTCAGCGCGCCAGGCCGTGGAGAGCGGCAACCAGGCTCGCGTAGGCCAGATACACAAAGCGCTTATGAAAGTTGAGCGCGCGTTGCTCGATCCCGAGGGTCTCGCCGGCCGTCCCTGGTTCAAGCATCTCATCTACGCACCCAGACCAACTTACAAGCCGCTCGTGCTGCCTGCATTGACGGAAGCAATCGAGGCCGGAGACAGCAAACTCGCAAATGCCGAAGTGAATCGTCTCACTCGTGCGCTCAACCGCGCCGCCGCTGCATTGGAATCCGGACATTAGCTTCTAGCTTCAAGCCTAGATTTGCAGGTCGGGAAGGGCAAATGTCCGATATGCTTTAGAGCCTCTTGCAAAATTCAGAATCAACTGCGAGTGCGTTAGAAGTTTGGAGTCTCGAGCTGAAACCGAGAGTGCTTTCACTGGGTGATGGCTAAGTTTTTGACTCCGAAAGCCAGGCAGCACGCTTTTTGAGCAAGTTCT
>JAMQPI010000128.1 GCA_023717565.1 Pyrinomonadaceae bacterium
TGGTTAGGATAGATGATTTTAGTTGCCATAAAAGGCAGAGGGGCAGTGTCTCAATGGTAGGGGAGCTTACATCTCACCTTCCGACAGGAGTTCTATTGGATGAGAAGACAATCACACGTAGCTTTGTGCCAGGCCCTTTTACTGTTGATTGTGGCCTTTTCGGCTCTTGAGCAGGTGTCTGCTCAGAGTGCGGATGCGATCATTGCCAGGTATCTCAAGGCGCGCGGTGGCTACAAGAAATTGAAGGCAATCAAGACTCTTCGTATGTCTGGGACGTATCAGGAGGGTGAATCCAGTTTCGGGACCTACATCGAGTGGAAACGTCCTTTGTCTCGAGTGGTTGTGGTTGGGGTTCCGAACGAAGTTTACCGGGAGGGATTTGACGGCACGTCGTGGGAATTCTCAGCCCCGTCAGGTGATTTGAAGGTTACCGAGGCATCAAGTGCCGCGGGCAAGGCTGCGCGCCGCGGAGCAGAGTTTGATGAATCGATCGTCGATTATCGCGAGAAAGGTCACCGCGTAGAGTTGGTCGGGCAGGAGAAACTCAATGGTAGCGATGTGTACCTTCTCAGAGTTACCTTAAGTGATGGGTGGGTTAAAGACTACTACGTCGACACAAAGTCTTATTTGATCGTCGCGCTTCGCAAAGCAATGCCTCTACACGCCACTGGGCCAGACATCGAATCGCTGTCGTTGTATGAGGATTATAAGTCAGTGGCCGGAGTGCTATTTCCTCACTCATTCGTTGAACGTAATACAGCAACGGGAAAGATCATGAATACTCTGCACTGGAAGCTCATCGAGGCCAACGTAAAAATAGATGACAAACAATTCAGCCCCCCATTGATCAAGAAGCCAGCGGCCTAAAAGCTTACTCTCTCATTAACTCTCGTCGAGCAAATTCGCCTCCCAGGTCGACAAAGCTGCCCCGCATACTTCTCCTGACGGATAACGTACAATACCCGGCGTCAGATGCTCTGAGGTTTTCCCCAGGAGGACCACATGTACGACGCCATTGTTGTGGGCGCCCGTTGCGCCGGCTCGCCCACGGCCATGTTACTTGCCCGGAAGGGACACCGCGTTCTGCTCCTCGACAAGGCGAGCTTTCCCAGCGATACGTTGTCGGCTCACTACATCCACCAACCTGGAGTCGCCAAGCTGCATCGTTGGGGACTTCTGGACCAGGTCGTCGCATCGGGCTGCCCGCCAATCGAGGGGCAGGTTTTCGACGTCGGACCGTTCGCGCTGAGCGGGTCTCCGCCTCCAGCTGATGGCATCACGGCTGGTTACGCGCCGCGTCGCACCATCCTGGACAAGATCCTGCTCGATGCCGCGAGCGACGCCGGCGTCGAAGTGCGGGAACACTTCGCGGTCGAAGAACTGGTAACTGACGGTGAGCTAGTTAAGGGGATTCGCGGTCGGTCACAGGGCGGCAATCTCGTGCAAGAGGAGGCGCGCATCGTTGTCGGCGCCGACGGCATTCGCTCGGTGATCGCTCGGATGGTTGGCGCGCCCACTTACCATGAACACCCGGCTTCCAGTTGCGCCTACTACACCTACTTTAGTGACGTGCCGATGCCGGCCGTGGAGCTGTATCCGCGCCCGGAGCGCATGCTGGTCACTGCCCCCACCAACGACGGGTTGACGATGATAATCGTCTACTGGCCCGAGACCGCTTTCCCACAGGTTCGTGATGACATTGAAGGAGAGTTCATGCGGGCGGTGGAGATGGTTCCCAGTCTCGCCGAGCGTGTCCGAGCAGGATCCCGCGCCGAAAAGTTCCGGGGCACCGCCGATCTAGGTGGTTTCTTCCGCCAGCCCTACGGGCCGGGCTGGGCGCTTGTGGGCGACGCCGGCTACCACAAGAACCCGATCACCGCATTGGGTATCACCGACGCTTTCCGTGACGCCGAGTTGCTTGCGGATGCGATCGATGAAGCGTTCACAGGACGCCTCGCGACTGCGGATGCGCTAGCCGGCTACGAACAGAAGCGCAACGAGGCGGTGATGCCGCTGTATCAGATGACCTGTGACTTGGCGAAGCTTGAGCCGCCGCCACCAGAGATGCTTAGCCTTTTCGCAGCGTTGCGTGACAACCGGAAGGAGTCAGGCCGTTTCATGGGAACCATCGCCGGCACTGTGCCGATCCCCGAGTTTTTCTCACCGGAGAACATGCGGCAGATTATTAGCGGACGTTAAAGTAGCCATGAATTATTCTTTGCTCGCGATCGTTATTGTCGTTGTTGTTGCTGTGGGGTTCTTCATTGTGCGGAGAGCGACGGCAACACCTCGGAGTGTTGCGGCTCAGAGACTTGATGATCAGCGTTTTGCTCACCTCTTGATTACTGAACTCAAACTCTACAATCCGCACATGGTGAAGCTAGGACTCGAGAATAAGGACCTGTATCACCGGCTGAAGAGCGAGATTGATCGCGCCAGGCAAATGTATGATCAGCGCGTTGGTCCCCGGGCAGGTGTGCATCCCGATTATTTTCACGAGGAGTTAGTGAAAAATCTGGCCGAGGGAGACATCTCCAATCTGGGTACGGATTATCCTCATAAGTCTGGCATCTTCGGAGGAAACAATGCGTCTTAAACTCGCGGCCATCCTCGAACCTGGTCAAGCTACCGTCGGGGAAACAAATCAAAGTTAGCGGCGTGGGCAAGATGGACTTTCCGAAGAGCGGTTCGGCGCTGGTAATGAATTATCAAACCGATATCCCGATTTGACCGCAAGGCCGGCTCCTGCCAGAGAGCCGACCTGCGATACGGCACGCTTTCGACAGAACGATGAAGGTGTTCGAGACGTGAGAATGATAACTGAAATGATTGGTCGAGAATTGAGGTGGGTGCAGCCAAGCGCCTGGAAGATGCAATACGAGTTGCGAGCGGACGAGGAGATCATTGCAACTCTGCGCTTCCGAAGTTCATTCGGAACCTTTGCCACCGCGGAGAGCGCAGATGGTTGCTGGACCTTCAAGCGTATCGGATTCTGGCAAACCAAAGCGACGATTCGCGTCTGCGGATCTGACACTGAAATCGCTTCATTCAAGAACAACACCTGGAGCGGCGGCGGCACGCTGGAACTCTCCGACGGGCGCCAGTTCACTGCGACTACCAAACTGTGGCGGATAAACCTTGAATTCAAGTCCGAAACAGGCGAGACATTGGTTAGCTTCAAATCCGGTGGCTTTGTTCACCTCTCTGCAACGGTCGAGATTCAGCCCAACGCTGCCGAGATGTCTGAACTGCCCTGGATCGTGATGTTAGGTTGGTATCTGACCGTGATGATGTATATGGACTCGGCCGCCACGGCTGGCGTTTCATAAGCAGTAGAGTTATCTGAGTCGACGATCTAGTGTAAAGGCAATAAATTCTATTTTTCTTCGGGAGGCTCAATGTCACAGGAGAACGTTAACATCGTCCGCGGCGTGTACCAGGCATTCGCGACGGGTGACATCCCGTCTGTAATCGCCGCACTTGATCCGCAGGTGGAATGGCGGGAGGCTGAGAACTTCATCTATGCCGATAAGAACCCGTACCTCGGTCCTCAAGCCGTGCTCGAAGGCGTCTTCATGCGAATTGGTGGCGAATGGGACGGGTTCGCAGTCTCTCCCCAGGAGGTTCTGGACGCCGGCGAGATAGTCATCGGGCACGGCCACTACAGTGGTATCTACAAGAAAAACGGTGGGGCGGTTCGCGCGCAGTTCGCCCACTTCTTTACCTTGCATGATGGCAAGGTGACGAAGTTCCAGCAGTACACCGACACCGCCCAGTTCCTTCAGGTCGTCAGCGCTTAGGCATTTCTCCGGTACGTACCCTGTGGCCCCGCTGCGGTCGTTTGCTGCATGGCGCCCGTTACCTCTACGGCGCAAGGTGCCTCCACTTTGGTGAATGTCGAGAGGCCGAGCTTGTTAATCACCGATTTGACTGAACCGCAAGATCGCAAATCTATGAAAAAGAATTTGCTCATCCTGGTTACGGTATTTTTGTTTTGTAGCTGCGCTAATTTACTTATTGCGCAAGATGGCTTGTCATTAATGGACAAGCTTGAGCGGGTGACTAAGGAACGCGAGCCACAATGGACGCTTGATCGTAAGCTACCAGGTGGGAAGTTAGTGGTGCTGCGCTGGTCATCAGGCGAAGCAAGAGTGTTCATGTCCATTACCGTGACGGAATCGCCAAATAAGGCGAAGGAGATCTACGAAAGCTCGGTGGCCAGGTTGAATGGAGAGTTCGGAGCGAAGGCAACTAGATACACAATCCCTAACCTGGGAACTGAGAACCAGTTGTGGACGGGATATGACAATGCTGGTTCTGCCGCCATGCAATTCCGGGACGGGAACGTTCACGTGCTCTTGTTCGCGCCTTCCGAGGAGGTGGCTAAGAGATTTGCGCGCTATGTCGATGATCTTCTGCCGTCATCGAAGACTGCTGTGCCAGAAAATAGTTCTCAGGATTGGAAAGAGTATTCGTCTGTTGAAGGTAGATTCTCCATCCTATTTCCTGGCAGTCCTACCCTGGAAACCCAGGTGATAGAGGTTGCTCCGGGTGTTCAATTTAATCTGCGTATTCACAAGCTAAAGACTCTGGCGGAATACTCGGTGATGTATGCAGACTATCCTATCCCTGTCGGCGATCCAGCTGTCGCCAGGCAGGTGTTGGATAATGGCGCGAAGGGTGCGGTCGAATCAGTACACTCAGAGTTGCTCGAGCTCAAAGAGATAACGCTTTACGGGCATCCAGGCCGCTACCTAAAGGAGCGGATGCCGGGCGGAGAAATCATGCGAGTTAATATGCTCTTGGTCGGTCAACGGATGTACCAGATAGCTATAACAACGCCACGTGAGCAGGGCACATCCGCGGAAATGGTCAAGCGTTATGAAACAATGGCCGACAAGTTTCTTAATTCCTTCAAGCTTATTGAGAAGAAAGAAGAGTCAGCAGGGAGTCAATGGGACCACTTGAGTTGGTCTCACTTGCTTCTGAAGAGCTAATCCTAATGTCCAAGACCTCAGAGGTGATTTATGAAAATCTTCGCCCTGTTTCTCTTGACACTCTCAATCGCTCTTACTGCCTACCCGGTTTCCTCACAGGAGATCTCGAAGGAGCTGATAACTTCAAAGGGAAAGCAGCGAGCTTATTATTTATTTGTACCCGAAAAACTTACCCCGGCGACGCCCGCACCTTTGATCGTGGTGCTGCACGGCTCCGGGCGCAACGGTATCTCACTGGTTGAGAAGTGGAAGGATCTGGCGAAGAAAGAGAAGGTGATCATTGTTGGGCCCGACGCTCTGAACTCACAGGCATGGAACGTACCTCGGGACGGTCCGGACTTTATTCACGAACTCGTGGAGGCGCTTAAAGCCAAGTATCCCGTTAATGCGCGCCGAGTTTATCTATTCGGGCACTCGGCTGGAGCGGGCCAGGCCCTCTATCTTTCACTGATGGAGTCTCAGTATTTTGCTGCTACGGCAATCCATGCCGGGGCCCTGCGCGGCAGCCAGGACGGTCAATTCATAGAGAGCGCAAAGCGTAAGATCCCGATCGCGATTTTCGTTGGGACGAATGACGATTTCTTTCCACTGCCGGTGGTTCGAGCTACGCGTGACGCCCTGAACGCGAAAGGCTTCAACGCAGAACTCACGGAAATAAAAGGTCACACGCATTGGTATTATGATAAAGCACCTGAGATTAATCGAAGCGCCTGGGAGTTCTTAAAGAGACATGAACTCACTGGTGAGCCGGTGTATGAGGAATACGAGTTCAATCAATAGCTACAGCCAGGCGAGAATAATGAGTCGCAAAGCTATCAAGGGCGTCTTACACAACTTCCTCGAAACCTACACGAGCCGGTACTCCGATTACGATGGCTACTGGCTTTTCGGCCTGCTAGTCGGCGAATTGGATCAGTTTAATGTCAATCTACTGGATGCAGGTGAGGACGTTTACGAGCGCACGCCGACCACAGTTGCCGTACGACTTGCCGCGACGAAGTTTCAGGAACAGATGGCGAAGGTCAGCATTGGGCTGTCGTGTATCCGAGAAGCCAGTCTCACGGTAACGAAGTCTGACGATTTAGGAAGTGGCTTCGTGAATGGCCACAGGTCTGCAGGCTTCAAAGTAAGTTTTGTCGCTAAAGCGGTATCGTCCCACGGTAAGACTTATGAGCGTCAGAAGACCGTGTTTGTTGCGCCTCATGATCCTAACCTGGAAAGCCGAAGTGGGCGGCCTCTCACAAGATGTAAATCGCAATCGTCGTTTCTTTTGTCAATCAGGTTGATTGCGCGCCGGTTATTTCGGCGTTAGGCCCGGCATGAGTGCGGGACAAAAACGGAGACGCAGTCCATGGTTCGCACAATATCCTTTCTCGTTAGTCTCAATCTTAGTCTTGTCAGTCTATCCTTGTTACCTGTCTCTCCAGCTCGAAGGATCTCTGACGCTCCTTGTCCCAACATCGTAATCAAGTGTCTGGGGGGAGACCAATGTCGCGCAAATAGAAGTAAGCTCTTAGTCGAGGTCAACGGTGGCAGGGCGGAATCCACACCTAAATACACTTGGTGCCTTTCAGCTGGAACGATCACGAGCGGGCAGGGCACTGACACAATTGAGATTGATACCAGTGCTTTGAGTGACGAGTGTATCACCGTTGTGATCATGATCGGTGGATTTGATAGAGCGTGCTCCAACACTGCTACTTTATAGGATTGTCTTTGATGAGAGCTCTACGTGACGAACAACACTGAAAATTGCGAGGTAGCCCCCTGTGAGTCAAACTCTCAGTTGCCCCAAATGCGATTTTGAAACGAACGAGGTTCTCGCCAAGTGTCCAAACTGCGGGCGCAGGCTCCAGTCCGCTAAAAAGGTGCGCATCCTGGGTTGGGTGTTGGTTCTCCTGGGAGCCTTTCTGGCGATCTTCATGGGTGGACTTGGCGTCGTTTTGGGAGGGATCATTTCGCGCACGGGTCAGCCGGGAGAGACGTCCAGGTTTACCGGGGGGCCGGAAGTCGTGCTGTTCATTGTTGCCATCTTCGGACTGGTGATCTTCTTTGGTTTGTTGAGCATTGCGGCCGGTGTGTGGCAAATTTGGTATGGCAAGCCAAATACGCCGTTGCGAGTGCTCATGTTCGTGGTAGCGGGGTTACTGGTGCTAATCGGAAGCGCCGTCAGGTTCCTAGATTGAAGGATGAAGGCGGAAGGCGGGAGGCGGGAGGCGGAAGGATGAAGGCGGAAGGATGAAGGCGGAAGGATGAAGGCGGAAGGATGAAGGCGGGCGGGATGAGTCGCTTTCATCCTTCATCCTTCCGCCTTCATCCTTGAATTCCTTCATCCTTTAACTAACGGAGGCTGAATGTGAAAACACTGAAAACGATTGCGGTTCTGCTGTTGCTTGCGAGTGGATCGGCGATGGCGCAAGAAGGAGTTCAATCCATCAGAAACTTCGTTCGCGTTAACGACGACTTCTGTACCGGAGGTCAACCGAAACTCGAGCATTTAGAGCAGTTGAAGGCGGAAGGCGTGAAAGCCATCATCAACCTACGACAGCCGAGCGAACACCGAGCTGCCGAAGAAGAAGCGAAAGCGAAAGAATTGGGTCTGCGCTACTTCAATATTCCATTCGCCTTTAGCGATCCTAAAGAGGAACAGGCCACTGAGTTCTTGAAGATCACTGACGACCCGAAGAACCGCCCCGCCTTCATTCACTGCACGGCAGCCATACGCGTCGGAGCTTTTTGGATGATCCGCAGGGTATTGCGAGATGGTTGGACGCTGGAAGCCGCGGAAGAAGAAGCGAAGAAGATCGGGCTGCGCGAAAGCCCACACTTGAACGAATTCGCGCGCAAGTACATCGAGAAATACCGGAAGCACTGAGTTACAAAAGACGATCCACAAAGCCACTGACCTGCACGAATAACTATGAAAGCAATGCGACATTTCCGCCCGCTGTTGCTTCTCCTGCCGGCGATAATCGGCGTTTTCTCAACCACGAATGCGACGGCGCAATCCAGGGCCGAGGTTCAGACCAAAGGTGTGAAGGCCCTCGTGGGGGGAACACTCATTGATGGCTTCGGCAGCACTCCGATTCGTAACAGCGTCGTCATCATTGACGGAGAGCGGATCAAAGCGGTAGGCCAGGTTGGTCTGCTGGCGATCCCACCAGGCGCCGAAATCATTTCCACTGAGGGGATGACAGTGTTGCCCGGACTATGGGACATGCACGTTCACCTGATGATTAACGGCCACAGCGATTATGCTCACTGGGACAAGACGTATCCGCCGCTCATGGAATCGGTCATCATGCCAGCTTCCGCCAGGCAACTCCTCCTCGCTGGAGTAACCAGTGCCCGCGATCTGGGCGCACCGCTGAAGCCGATTCTTGCCGTTCGCGATCGAATCAAGAAAGGTGAGATTCCCGGACCAACACTCTACGTGTCCGGACCATTTATTCAGCACGAACCATATCCGGGCACCGAGTATGTTCGTTGGGGCGTGAAAGGGGTGGATGATGCGCGCGCCAAAGTGCGCACCCTGGCTGAAGCCGGCGTCGATTTGATCAAGCTAATCGATCAAGATCAGATGACCATGGATGAGTTGCAGGCGGTGGTGGACGAGGCGCACCAGCACAAGCTCACCGTCGTGGCCCATTCGCATCGTCCTGAGGAAATCCGTCGTGGTTTGCAAGTAGGAGTGGATTGCTTTGAGCATACCGGCCTGGCGACCGCGCCTGAGTATCCTGCGGACCTCATCGCGATGATTCGAGAGCGCACGGCAAAAATGAGCCTGGGCCCACTATTCTGGACACCCACAGTTCAGGGGCTGCTCAATTACCAATACGTACGAGACAATCCGGAGCAACTCGATGATCCGTCCTGGCAACTGGGTCTGCCGGCGTCGATTGTTGCTGACATCAAAGCATCTCTCCGAAATCCTGACCGCCTCGGTTACTACCAGATCACCCCGGCCCGTCGGCCAACGTTGAACCGCAAGATTCAGCAACTGTCTGAGTCAGGTGTGGTGCTGTTGATTGGAACCGACAGCGGTATCCCCATGAACTTTCACAGTCAGACTACCTGGCGAGAGCTTGATGCCTGGGTCAACGAGTTCAAGATTGACCCTATGGTTGCGATTCGGGCGGCGACCTACTGGCCGTCAGTAATGATGAGAGTCTCGGATCAGGTAGGAACGGTCAGTGAAGGGAAGTATGCGGACATCATCGCCGTGCGTGGTGATGTGCTGCGGTATATCAATCTGCTGCAGGATGTCGATATTGTGATCAAGCACGGCAGCCGTTACAAGTAGTCGATTCAAGTTCTCCGGCAGTTGCCGTTGAAACGGGCGCCTTCCTGGACGGTCAAAGCCGGCGCGGAAACAGTGCCGGTAACACTTGCGGTGGGGCCGAGCACCAGTTCTTTGCTGGCTTTGATATTACCTTCAACAACTCCATTTATCTTAGCTACGGCGACATCGATTATCGCTTCGGTAATTTGCGCGCCATTACTAACGATTAGTGTGCCGTCCGTGGAACTCACGTTCCCTGAAAAGTTCCCATCAATGCGCAGCATGGATTTGAAGCGCACTTCTCCGGTAAACTTCAAGACATCGCCGACGAAGCCAAGCCAATTGTCTTTGGGTGTGCTTGTCCGTTGAAGAGATTCCTCGCTCCGGGAAACTGCCTGACTGCTCATTGCTTCGTCCTCTGTCAATTCTGTTGAAATAAATTGAGGTGGCCCTTAGAGTGGCGTTGCCTCCTGGCCCCTCGGGAATCTAGGGAGGAGAATTCCTTCAGTTGGTAAAAACTATAACACTCGGCGCGTTGTTTAGATGTTGCGATTAGGTTGCCGTTCGAAGGCAGCAGGTGAACGCGGAGCCGCTGAGGACCATCCTACATCCGCAGAAGTGAGTTGAGAGGGATGATATGAAGAAAATAGTCTTGGTAATCTGTTCTATCGCCTTGCTCGGTGTTTTTGGACAAGCGACTTACGGTTGTTCATGTAGGGAGGGTAAAGCGCAGCGAGTTAGTTATAAGAAGTGGCTTAAAAACTTCGATGGGTCGGTGTTTGTCGGCCGAGTTGTGAGAATTGAGAAGATCGAGGCCCGATATGAGTTGAAGGTTACATTTGAGGTGGAGACATATTGGAAAGGTGTGGAAACGTCGCAAGCGTTTATTTACACGGCAATGGATGGTGCTGCTTGCGGTGTGCACTATGTTGAAGGAAAGAACTATTTTGTTGTAGCTCAGCGTTCTGAAGGCAAGTTCTATACTGACCTCTGTTCCTGGTTGGGCTATAGCAAGAACGAAAAAGCCTATCTGAAAGGCCTTGGCAAAGGTAAAAGCCCGGGCACATAAGCAAGATATTTGGCTGCAACGAAGCTAGTGTCCTCCTTCAAAAGTTCGCTGAATAATTCACCTCGGCTTCACCCCGTAGGGGTCGCATGTTTATAGCCTGCGCAGAGACCACCTCCCGGCGCCGTGCGAAGGGGCGGAAGTCAACTTGAGTGGTGCTAT
>JAMQPI010000157.1 GCA_023717565.1 Pyrinomonadaceae bacterium
ATCGACCAGGATCGAGCGCGCGATAGCCAGGCGTTGACGCTGCCCGCCTGAGAGAAAGACGCCTCGCTCTCCGACAATCGTTTCATAGCCGCGCGGTAGTTCCATAATGAAATCGTGTGCGAACGCGATGCGAGCAGCTTCTTCGACTTCGGCTTGAGTGGCCTCGGGTCTGCCGTAGGCAATGTTATGAAGAACCGTATCATTGAACAGAACCGTTTCCTGCGTGACGAGTGCGATTTGACGTCTCAAACTTGCGAGCTTTGCATCGCGTAAGTCGATTCCGTCCCAGAGCACCGCACCGGAAGCCGGATCATGAAAGCGCGGAAGTAGTTTGGTGAGCGTCGATTTTCCGCCACCTGATTCGCCTACGAGCGCCACCATTGTCCCAGCAGGAATTTTCAAATCTACGTTGCGCAATACCGGGCGGGTCTCATCCGCATAATCGAACGAGACGTTTCGTAGTTCGATGGCCTGCTTGAGTGGCGGGAGTTCGACGGCATTCTCTTTCACGGGAATTTCCGCATGCTCGTCCATAACTTCCCAAACGTGATGCGCCGCAGCCAGCGCCTGCTCCATGCTGTTTTGCAGCCGCGAAAGTTTGCGCATCGGGTCGTAGCTGCGGAAGAGAAAGAACAGGAACGTCAGAAACTGGGCGGCGTTCATCCGTCCGGCTATGATCTCGCGCTGACCAAAGAAGAGGAGAAAGACAACGAAGACCACTCCCACCATTTCGATAGTAGGCGGGGCAAATCCTGAAATGCTGGCTGTGCGCAAATTCGCCCTGACGATCCTCTGGGCGACGCTAGTAAAGCGAGCTGATTCCCGGGCCTCGGCACGATATGCCTTAACGATATTCTGATTGGATAGTGCTTCCTGAGCTGTGTCGGTAAGCTCTTTGTTCCCTTCAAAACTCTCGCGAGCGAGATTGCGGAGTCTGGTGCCGAACCTGGCCGTCAGGACGGCAATGATCGGGGCAATCGTCAACGAACCCAAAGTAAGTCGCCAGCTGTAATAAAAGGACGCCGAGAGAAAGGCAATCAGGGTGAAACTCTCGCGGAGCATATCCCGAATCGTTCCGGTGACCGCAGTCTCTATTGCTGCCGCGCTGGAGACGAGACGCGAGACGAGATAGTTTGTGCGGTGGCGCTCGAAGAAACTTGCGGATTGGGCGAGCAAATGGCTGTAGAGATCCTGGCGCAATTTCAAGACGGCAGACTGCCCGATGCGCGCCATTAGATAGGTGGAAAAGTACTCGGCTATTCCTTTGATAAAGGTGAACGCCAACAGCAGGATAGAAATAATCTTCCAGGCTTCCAGACCGGATGGTGGGATTATGTGTTGCAGACCAAAGAGAGTAGGAGTGCGCTCGCCGCCACCCTGGGCAAAGGCCTGATCAAAAATGGGAACGATCAGAGCGCCGATCGCGCTCTCCAGCACGCCCACAATCAGCATCGCAAAGGTCGCCAGAGCGAAGATGCCCCAGTGAGGCCGCAGGTATTTGAGCAGTCGTCTCAGGTCGTGCATTACTGGTTGCGGAACTCTCTGATCCGTAGGCTTAGGGAAGGTTAAATACTGCTGTGAAAGTAAAGACGCCACTATACTTACCCTTGCTTAATCGCGTCAAGGCTCGGTGTTTTTGGGTAGTGCCCTAAGGTCACTACACGCTGCAATGGTCGCTGGTGTTAGCAAGACACTGTGGTCTATTGAGGATATTGTTGCGCTGTTAGATAATCCACACGTGCAGATTAACCCGCTTGAAAAGACGGTTCTAGGGCTTTACCTCATCATAGTAGGACTCGTCATGGTTGTTTTTCACAAACAACTCAAACAAATGGCGGATGATTGGTATGAGCACTTACCATCGGTTATTTGGCGCGGACCAACTGGCACACTCCTCACCGTGACGATCATCGTGTTTGGGGCAATTTCGATTCTCATTGGGGTTACGCAGCTTTTGCTTGCGTTTGTTCAACATTGAAAATGAACCACTACCTGATTTTGAGTTGATTCCGGCAGTTCAGAGTTCGAACGTGAGGTTGCCGTTACGCGGCCACGACCTGCAAGGTTGAACTCTGAGCCTCGGTCTTTTAGCGCAAGCTTTACGCGATTTTCGACCTTGTCGCGTGGCCACGGCCGCAACCTTTGTCGATTGCCAACCTCGAAGTGGGTTATACTTCGAGTGCGGTTTTCTAGAATCTGAATCACACTATCTACAAGGTCACTAGTCTTGGAACAACAACAGCAAGCAGCTATCAAATATGCCGGAAAGCGCCTTCTGATAGTTGACGACGACGCCGACATGAGGCTCCTGCTGGCGGAGTATTTTCGCCGCCTTGGATTTCAGGTCGACGAGCGGGAGAGTGGCGCAACAGCTCTGGAGCCTGCCGTCGCGGGGCGGTTTGATTGCTTTATCCTGGACGTCTCCATGCCCGGAATGTCGGGATTTGAACTCTTAAAGCGGGTTAGGGGCCGCGGTGTGCAGACCCCGGCACTGTTCTTAACTGCGCATGATGCCCTCGACTACAAGGTCGCCGGGTTCGAGGCCGGGGCCGACGATTATCTCGCAAAGCCTTTCAGTCCGCGCGAACTGGAGTATCGCGTGGATGCGTTGCTCAGGCGCTCTGGTACCGTTGTCGAAGTAAAGGACGGCGACCGCATAGAAGTGGGAGACTTAATAATTGACAAGCGTCGCCATGAGGTCAGCAGACAGGGTGAGCGTATCGACCTCACACCGCTTGAATTCCAAATCCTCGAGCTGCTGGCGTCTGAGCCTGGGCGCGCCTGGTCCAGAAATGCGCTGTTGGACCACGTCTGGAGCACCGACTATGAAGGTTATCAGCGCAACATCGACCCGCACATCAATCGCTTGCGCAAGAAACTGGAGTCTGATCCGAAGAACCCTCGATATGTACTGACTGTCCGCGGCGTCGGATATAAGCTTAACGAAGCGCCGTGAGGATGAATAGAGTCATTTGAATGTTGTGGATACTTGGCGTAGCACTAATTGCCTCCTGGTTTGTGCTAAAGGTTTTTCTTCATAAGGGCGGCTTCTCCCATATCCTGCTCCTTGGTGGGATCTCTCTGCTCATCATTCAATTTGCGGCCCACCGAAGAGCCAATTACCAGAAGACCAGGGAATAGTTCGTGTGGCGTAGTTTTGGCGATTTTCCATTTTCCATTTACCATTTTTCATTGGTCATTTGCCGATATTTTCGTGGTGATTCGTGTTGTTTCGTGGATCGCCCATCAACCCTAGCTGAAGACACGATCCACGAAATAACACGAGTGACCACGAAAAGAGATCAGAGAAATGACCAATGAAAAATGGTAAATGGAAAATGGAAAATGTCTCGTCACTACCGCTTCTCGCCCTCTGTGATTGCACGATCCTGCCTCGCCTTAACGAAACTGCCTCACTTCCACTAGCTTGACCCCCTTCCTATCCTTCGGCAACAATGAATCGCTCGGCTGCATCAAGAGGAGAGGCAGTTTTAACGCCCTGGCGGCCCGTCTCCCGGGCAAACTCAATTTTGGACTTGAACTTAGGAGCTTTGCCATGACAATCAGCCACCTTTCTCTGAGACACCTTACCGTTGTGGTCTGTCTGAGTTGCGTCCTGGGTCTGGGCGTCGCAGTCCACGGCCAAAGCGATCAGCCGCGACAAACCGTGGCCATAACCTATCCGCTCGATGAAACCATTAATGTGAAGTTTCGCGGAACGACACTCTTGCCGAGACTGACGGGCGAGGCCAAGATCCGGCGCGCCGGAAGACGCGGCACCCGAGTCGAGCTAAGCCTGGACAATCTGACGCGTGCCTCAGAGCTCGGTGGCATTTACACCACATATGTCCTGTGGGCAGTTTCACCGGATGGGCGAGTGGACAGCCTGGGCGAGATCAAGCGGAGCGGCAGTGGGTTTATTGACTCAAAGCTGGACGTTACCACTCCACTTCAGACGTTTGCTTTGATCGTGACCGCCGAGCCCCACTTTCTAATGAAGGTTCCCAGCCGCATGGTGGTGATGGAAAATCTCCCACCGAGAAAATCCGGCGGGAGTCAGATAGAAACCGTGAACGTGCAATACATCGGAAACTCGAGTGACTACTTCAGAGACAGCCGGGTTCCGGAAATTGCCGATCGAGATTACCGCGACACACCAATATCGCTGCTGGGAGCGCGTCAGGCGTTTAATCTCGCAAAGTTTGCGGGTGCGAATCAGGATGCTCCCAATGAGTTGCAACAAGCAGATGACGATTTGCAGGCTGCGGAAAAGGCATGGAGGTTCAACCAATCAGCGACTGAGGTTGATGTGCTGGCCCGCAAGGCGACCTCATCAGGGGCGAAAGCCGAAGAGATTGCCCTGGCCAGACGTGCGGCGCGCTTGCGACGCGAAGATATTCAACGCAGAGATGAAGCGCTGCGAACTGCCGAGAAAACCGTGGAGAGCGCGCAAGGCGAGATTGATCAATTGCGTGCCGCTCTTGATCGAGAACAACGAGCTCGTGAAATGGCCGAAAGAGATCTGGCCACCACCAACGAGCAAACTCGCGAACAGCGAGTTGAAATCGCCCGACTCCGCGATGAACTGCAAACGGTAAGGGCCGAAGGAGAGGCGGCGAAAATTAGAGTCGCCCGCTTCGAAGGCGAGAAACAGGCCGAGAACGCCCGACGGGAAGCGGTCGAACGTGAGCAACAGAGAATCGCCGCCCTGGCCGCATTGAAGCAAACGCTGGCAAAGTTTGGAACGCTAAGAGAAACCGCCAGCGGCCTGCAACTCGCGCTGCCGGAGTCGATGTGGACTAGCGCGCGCGGTTCAGATCTGGTGTCTACCGCGGCCGCCAAACTCGAACCACTGGCAGCGCTGCTGGCAAGCAATCCTGATTATCAGATTCTGATCGAGGTCTATACCGACAACAAAGGCGATGAAGTCACGCTGCAACAGTTAACCCAAGACCGGGCGCGAGTTCTGTCAGAACGTCTCCAGTCCGCGGGAGTAGATCCTTCTCGGATTCAAGCCAACGGTATGGGAGCATCTAATCCGCTGACCAAGAACACAACCGTCGCGGGCCGTTCTCGCAATCGCCGAACGGAAATTACTTTGACTCCCGTTTCAGCGCGCAACACCGCGAGTAGTCAATAGGCAAACGGCAATTCAGGAGGCAGACCGCAAGAGCAGGAGGCAGGAACCACTGATCACACTACGACGCTTTCCTGCCGACTGCCTCCTGCCCCTGCCTCCTGAGTCCTGCCGACTGCCTCCTGCTCCTGCCTCCTGAGTTATGTCCCCACTCGGACTCTTACAACTGCTTGGTTACAGCATCGGCGCCGTTCTCCCTCTCTGGATGGGCGCTCAGCTGATCTCTCGCCGTCACAAGCTGACGAATGTGGAGCGCGTGCTCTTTGCCCTGGCACTGACCATGGGCGGATGGCACACCAGCAACCTCTTCATCACGCTGCACGGACTCTTTGGTCTCAGTTTTGATAAGTGGAACACCCCACTGCGACTTGCGGATTCAATCGCAGTTGTCAGTATCACTTTTGCCTATTCCTTTCTGCTCCACGTTCATCTGCATCTTTGGGCTGATTCGCGAGGACGACAGCTAACCCGCAATGAAAAGATCCGCGTCTATCTTTCCTACTTTCCGACCATCTTCCTGGCGGTTGCCCTGCCGCAGATTTGGACCGGTGCCTACGCGCCGATGCTCACCAAGCTTAAGTTCTTCGTCTTCCCGTTCGCCTTCTGGATTGCTTACGTCTTGGGATTAATCGCTGTCACTGAACTGCTGATTGCCCGGAACAGCACGAATCGCAGCGAGCAGAGGATCATGCGCACCCTGGCTGCGTCCTTTGTGGGCATCGGTATTGTGATTCTGGCCGCCTTGGCGCTCGGCTTAGGTGAAGGAACGCCTGTGGGACAGTACCTTAAGACCGTTGCCAATCTTGGCTCGCTGCTTCCGTCTGTACTGCTGGCTTACTACATCTATCGCTATCGATATCTCGAACTCATTATCGAGGAGAGTCTGATTGTTGCGACTTTCGCGGCAGTAGTCCTCACGATCTATATTTATGGCATTCGCACGATCGGTGATTGGATGACCTCTCGATACGGCGTCAGAAAGGGTGTCGTCGAGGCTCTGCTGATTCTCGGACTGACACTGGTGGCCGCGCCGATGCGACGGGGGTTGGAGCGTCGCTTCCACCGGTTATTTGAGCGGGAAGCTGCGCTTTACCGCGATGTAGTCGCCCGCATCAGTTCCCACACCGGCCAGTTTAAGCAGTTACCGGAGCTGCTCCACTTTGTTGAAGAAAGGACCACCGAGGCGCTGGGATTGCGTCGGGTGAAGATAGTCGTGAGCGACTCAGAGACTGTTGATGAAAGCGGCCGGAACAGGCAGACGGACACTGCAGAGACTGGCGAACCGTGGGTAGACGAGATATTAACGACCTCCGAACGGAACGGATGGGCGCCAGTCGAGGATGATCCATTGCTGGCTGCTCAGGGGTTCCAAATGGCATACCCGCTCCGTCGCGACGAGCGCATTGAGGGAGTGCTCTTGATTGAGGGATCAACCGGGAGCCTCACTACTGATGCGCGCGCGGTGTTGGAAGTCCTTGCCGGGCAGGTCGCCATTGCCATCGAAGATTGCCGGTTAGTGGAGGAGAACGTGCGTCTGGAGCGCCGCGTTGCCGAAGGTGAGCGTCTCGCGGTGCTGGGACAGATGGCGGCCACTGTTGCTCATGAAGTCAAGAACCCGCTGTCGGCAATTAAGTCAATTGCGCAGGTGATGCGAGAGGACCAGGGCCTAAGTGTTGAGTATGCGCGCGACCTGACATTGATTGTTGGAGAAACCGATCGTCTGAGCAAGAGTGTGACTCAGTTGCTGAGTTTTGCCCGGAAAGAAGTTACCGAGGAAGTGCCGCTCAGGACAGGAGAATTGATTTCTTCGACTGTGGGACTCTTTAAGGCGAATGCTGATGAAAGAAAAATTACTCTTAACGTTCGGATCGAAGCCAACGACGAGCTGAACGGAACGGCGGTAGCTGCGGTGCGTGACGCTCTGTCGAATCTCGTCTTGAACGCATTGCATGCCACACCGGAGGGTGGAGAGATAATCGTCACAGCCAGTAGAGAGGGACGAAATTTCTGCATCGCCGTCGAGGACTCGGGTGCTGGCATACCACCGGAACTGAGGCTACGCATCTGGGAGCCGTTCTTCACCACCAAGCAACGGGGGACAGGTTTGGGTCTGGCAATCGTCCGCAAGCGTATGGAGGAGGCGGGCGGCTCGGCGCGCCTGTCTGGATCGCTGAATGGCGGCGGGGCGCGTTTCGAATTGCGCGCGCCGATCGATGCATCTTGACTCGGAGCGCTCTGGCTTTGGTGCGCACGATTATCGCACTTAGTTGCGGTGTAAGCTGCGTTTCGGCAACAACCTGACTTTCCACCCACACACTCGCACAGACTGAAGTCTATGCTGCGTAGTACTTCAGCGGAACTTTTCCACCGGCAGTGCGTGTTAGCCCCGGACCTGGAGCCACCGTCCCTGGAAGTCGCACTTTGAGCTGGGCCACTCGACCGCTGTCGTGCGGTGACGCATTCAGCGCCCGTCAAACTGCGAATGAATCGAACCGTAAAGTTACGATAAGGAGAAAGTCATGACTCTGCGTAGAATCGTCAGCACAATTCTGTTTGCTACTCTGGTCGCAATTTTTGCCACGATGGCCCAGCCGGTGTTAGCTCAATCGTCTGCTCCATCTTCTCAAAAGGAAACCAGGGACGACGAAACCAATCTTGACACGCAACTGTATCTGCTAATCGCAACCAACCAGGAAGTTGACGACGCAAAATTACCTTCAGCGCTGGGTCCGGTAGTGGTCCAATTGCGTTCTTCGTTACCGTTCAAGAATTATCGTCTCGCAGCCACGCTTATTAATCGTGTCAAAAACGATGGCCGGCTGTATCTCCAGTGGGTGGGTGGGCC
>JAMQPI010000186.1 GCA_023717565.1 Pyrinomonadaceae bacterium
CGTTTCAATGTTGACACCGACCGGGCAACGACGGCTGGGCGGCTGACGATGCAGGGAAAACACGCCCTGGCACTCAACCGCCTCGTAAATATCTCGGAGAGTAATCTGGTCAGGCTTTCGGGCCAGCTTTGAACCTCCGGCGGAGCCTGTCTGCGAAACTACGAGGCTCGCGTGGGCAAGTTCGCACAGAAGTCGCCTGATAACGACCGGGTTCGTATTCACACTCTTGGCCACGTGCTCTGATTTGACGGGTTCGTCTTCAGACCAAGCCATTAGCGTCAGAATATGCACCGCAACTGCAAACCGGCTGCTCGTCATATCGGTAATAACTGCAATTCACTCATCTCCGCTCCAATTATCTGTAACCAGTATAGTTACAGACAAAGATTTGTCAAGCCTCGTTCGCACTTAGCCAGCTTTTAGTTGCCTGTATCTGTGTACTCGCGGATTACCTCTCCGTAATAACCAAAAACGCCAACAATCGTGGCCTTTTCGCCTATAGAAAGGCGGGCGCGGTGCTGTCAGGATGCGGAGACTCGTCACTCCGGAGGAGTTAAATGTTTATAGTTTTGGACACGATGAATATCCCGTCGCCGTTAGGAGGGGCGGAATCATCTAGATGGATACCTGCCAAACTGAGTTCCGCCCCTCCTAACGGCGAAGATGTTGGGTGAACAATCCGGTGCTAATAAACATCCGACCCCTGCGGGGTAAAAACTGATTTCCTCTCGACTTGCTGAACAGTTTTTGCATATAGTCTGCCCCCAATTGAAGTGCATCTGGCAAGGTCAGAGCAACCTGAAGGGCCTCTAATCCTGATGTCATTGACTAAAGAGATCGAAGAAAAAATTGAACGCCTGCAGCGGATAGTCTCTCAAGCAGGCTTGGGCGGACTGCTGATCAACTCTCAGCCTAACTTCTCCTGGCTGACTGCGGGTGGGAGAAATGGCATCGACCTGAGTCGCGAACCCGGCGCCGGCACGCTCTTACTGCGCCGCGACGGAAGGCGTTTTGTCCTGGCGAACAAGATCGAAATTAACCGACTGTTGAACGAGGAACTTGATGGCCAGGGTTACCAGCCGGTGGAGTTTGCCTGGGAAGAGGAGAAGGGAAACCCATCATTAGTAGCGGACCGTGCGCGCTCACTGATAAAGGACGGGTTACCGCTCGGCAGTGATCTTCCTATGGGTAGGGAGGTGCTCCTGACGGACGATGCGATAGCGCGTGCGCGTTACGAGTTAACGGCAGCCGAAGTAGATCGCTTCAAGGCGTTGGGTCGGGATGCCGGTAACGCAATTGGAGACGTGGCTCGCAAAGTAGAGCCAGGGCTGACTGAAAGGGAAGTCGCTCGACGCGCAGTTGATGCACTCGCAGCTGTTGGCGTTGATACATTCGTAACTCTAGTCGCTGCGGATGATCGTTTAAAGCGCTTCCGCCATCCAGTGCCTACTGAGCTTCGGTGGAAAAAGGTTCTGATGATCGTCGTCTGCGCTCGCCGCGGCGGGTTAATCGCTTCGCTGACCCGTATTGTCTGCAATGGCGCGATACCGGAAGACCTGGCGGATCGAACGCGTGGCAGTGCATATGTAAATGCGCGGCTCTTTGACGGTACCAAGCCGGGAGTGAGTGGCGGTGATCTCTATGAACTGGCAGCCCTGGCCTATCGTGAGGCAGGATTCCCGGGCGAAGAACGACTCCATCACCAGGGCGGAGCCGCGGGATATCGCCCGCGCGATTGGGTTGCGCATCCGCTGAGCACTGAGAAGGTACAAAACTCCCAGGCCTTCGCCTGGAATCCCTCGATCACGGGATCAAAAGTTGAAGAGACTTGCATCGCCTTTGAGGATGGGATCCAAATAATTACCGCAACCCCAGGCTGGCCATCTATCCCCATTGAAGTCGAAGGCCGCGCCTACCTTCTACCGGACGTGTTATCACTCTAGATATTCAAGAAACGAGCGATGAAGCATCACTCACGGTTGTTTTCACTTTCGCCGGCTCTTGCGAGCATATCCGAGTTCGGCGCCGCCCGAGATGATGTGGTCCACGCCGGTCGTGAAAGTCGCCTCGGCAGCGAGGAAGAGACAAAGCTTGCCGACTTCCTCTATTGTCCCCATTCGTCCAAGCACCTGAGCAGCCTCGCCATCAGCGCGACAAGCTTCCGGATCATTCGCGGCGTCAATCGCCTCCTGCCAGAGCGGCGTGTAAATGTTGCCGGGCGATATGGAGTTTGCGCGCACGCCATGCGCAGCTTCGTCGATCGCCAGGGCTTTGGTGAAAGCGGTGATTGCGCCTTTGGTCGCTACGTAAGTCGTTGCATGTAGCTGTCCCATGCTTCCCACGAGGCTCGCGAGGTTAATGATATTCCCGCGCGTCCGCCGCAAGTGAGGCAAAGCGAACTTACAGGCGGCGAAGATGCTGACGAGATTCAGATTGAGGAGATCGCGAAACTCCTGCACCGAGAATTCATCGATGGGCAGGTGAGGCGGATGCCAGCCCGCGTTGTTGATCAGACAGTCTAATTGGCCATAACGCTCTACGGTGGTCTCAATCAAACTCTGTATATCTTCAGCCTGGGAAACGTCACACCTGATGAATTGCGCTGCGCCTGGACCGACAGCGTTTACTTCCATCTCCAGCGCATTGCCTTCTGTCTCAGTGCGCGCACAAAAGACGACCCGCGCACCCGCGGCAACAAATGCGCGCACACAGCCTTCGCCAATGCCTTTGCTGCCTCCGGTGATGATTACTACTCTGTCTGGGTAACGCATATTGTTGAAAACTAATCGGTGCAGCCGCTTCGAGATGAGTTTCTGACCTGTTCCGAACCGTAGCGAGCGAAAGGCCTTACAGCAATCGCACAGGCGGTCCGTAACTTACACGCATAAACCGTGTCACGTCTATATTGCTGTGCCAACCGGATCTCGACCCTGCTGAAAAACGCGAGGACACACTCATGGGTGACTGGGACGCGGCAAAGCCGCCGCCAGACGCTCACTGGTTGTCGCTTATTCTAATGACGATGCTACAATGACTTTCTGGAGTGGATTCCAATGACTACAAATCTGAAAGCGATCTACGAACAAGGCGTGCTTCGGCTCAAGGAGCCGCTATCGTTGCCTGACGGCACTCAGGTTGACGTAACTGTGACCTCGCACGAAGAAGAGAACGGCGAACAATCGCAGCGAATGGAAGATCGTTCATGGGACGCGCTGACCCAACTCTTAGCCGAGTGCGCAATTGACAACGGAGTTCCTGACCTCGCCAGCCAACACGATCACTACCTATATGGCATTCCAAAAAGGCTGAAAGATGCCGACAGTACTCGTTGACACCGCAGCTTGGATCGCGCTCGTCAACACCAGAGACGAACTACACAGTCGAGCAGAACAGACAATGGCCGACTTTCGTCGCCAAAACGTCGTACTCATCACGACAGAGTTTGTTCTCCTGGAAGTCTCCAACGCTCTATGCACATCGGCTTGGCGTGAAAAGGGGGTTAAGCTAATCGAGGGTTTGCGATCGCTGGCTGATCTTCAGATAGTAGTCGCTGACACTACGCTGCTCGCGGAGGGATGGCAGCTCTATCGTAGCCGCCTCGATAAGGAATGGAGCCTGACTGATTGTACGAGCATCATCGTCTTGCAAAAGGGACACATTGAGCAGGTCTTTACTTCCGACCACCATTTTGAGCAGGCGGGATTCACCAAGTTACTGTGACCAAACAGAACCGAGGTCTTAAATGAACAAGGGCGCGATTCTCACGTTGCTGCTGTTATTCGCTTGGACCGCGTCGATGGCCCAGGACGTTGAGGTTGCCACCACAATCGCTTTCACCGAAGGACCGACTGCGGACGCTGAAGGTAACGTGTTCTTTACCGATCAGGCCAACAATCGAATCATGAAACTCGGGTTTGATGGAAAGCTCTCGACTTTCCGTCAACCGGCCAACTACGCCAACGGTCTCGTCTTTGATTCGGAGTGGCGTCTGCTTGCCTGTGAGTCAGGTGATAAGACGACGGACACGCCACCGCGAGTTACGCGCACTGATCTAAAAAACGGAAAAGCTGAAATCCTCGCAGAAAAATACCAGGGGAAAAATTTGGTTGCGCCAAATGATGTGACGTTTGATGGGAAAGGACGAATCTATTTTAGTGACAAACCCGCGACCAATACCGGTGAGGGCGGCGTCTTCCGAATTGATCCTGATGGTCGTGTGACTCGAATCCTGGCACCGCCGCAAGTACAAGTGCCCAACGGTTTGGTAATCTCTCCCGACGACAAAGTTTTCTATCTGGTTGAAGCTAATCCTGCGGAGAATGGAGCTCGAATGATCCGTGCTTACGACTTACAAGCCGATGGCTCGGTTACTAATATGCGGGTCTTTCACGATTTCTATCCGGGCCGCAGCGGCGATGGGATGTCCATCGACGCCCAGGGGAATCTCTACGTGGCCGCCGGCTTGCACCGCCGCCGCGGCACCAGTGAGACTCTCGACACCAAACCCGGCATTCATGTGTTCACTCCTTCGGGCAGACTGTTAAAGTTCATCCCGATTCCGGAAGATCTGGTAACCAACTGCGCGTTTGGCGGCCCCGACTTGAAGACGCTTTACGTGACGGCCGGGAAGACCCTCTTCAAAGTGAGAAATCAAATCGCAGGAACACGCCGCTAAGAAGATATCTAACGGCGTATTGATGTCTTAACTTGAAGCGGTGGCGAGGCCCGGCAAACGATCCACGAAATCCCACTAGACAACACGAAATAAAACAAACTATGGAACTACACGGCACAAGCGTCATTGGACCAAACCAGCCCGGCGAGGTCGCTACGGACACAGAGACCTTCCGTGCTTTCAACCCGGCTCTGGGTCAGGAGCTGGAACCACTCTTCTACGAAGCCAATGATTCTGAAATCGAAAGTGCATTTGCCCTGGCGGATGCCGCTTCGCTTGAGTTGCGCCAACGACCTCCTGAGGACACTGCACGTTTTCTGGAGAGCATAGGCGAGCAAATCATTGCCCTCGGGGACCAATTGCTCGAGCGGGCGAGTGCTGAATCAGGCTTACCTTTGAAGAGACTCACGGGCGAACGTGGTCGGACGGTGGATCAACTTCTGATGTTTGCGCGTGTGGTCAGAGAGGGTTCCTGGGTCGAGGCAACAATCGATCTTGCTGACCCCGAGCGTAAGCCTCTGCCAAAGCCTGATGTGCGACGCATGCTGATCCCGATTGGTCCAGTTGTAGTTTTTGGTGCCAGCAATTTTCCTCTCGCATTCTCTGTCGCTGGCGGTGATACCGCTTCGGCACTTGCGGCGGGTAATCCAGTGATCGTCAAAGCACATCCGGCACATCCCGGAACTTCGGAGATGGTGGCCGGCGCTATTGTGCGGGCAGCCGACGAGTCAGGGATGCCTGCAGGAATCTTTTCCTTATTGCAGGGAACCAGCCACGAGTTAAGTCTCAAGGTGGTCCGACATCCTGCGGCCTGCGCAGTGGGATTCACCGGCTCGTTGAAAGGTGGCCGCGCAATCTTTGATGCAGCCGTGCGGCGCCCAAATCCCATTCCCGTCTTTGCTGAGATGGGAAGCATCAATCCCGTCTTTGTTCTCCCCGGCGCCTTGCGTGAGAGAGCGGAGACCTTTGCTGTTGGCCTGCAGCAATCAGTTACGCTCGGCGTGGGACAGTTTTGTACTTGTCCGGGCCTGGTCGTGGGACTGGAGGGTTCAGCCATGGACCAGTTCATTACTCGAACCGAGGAGTTGTTCGACGCGGCCACACCTGCGACGATGCTGCATCCCGGGATTCTCCGCTCATATCAGAATGGTCTGCGACGTTTGGAGGGAATTGAAGGAATTCGCATGCGGAGCTCTGCTGTCGCCGCTGCAGACCAAAAAACTGAAGCTCAACCCGCAGTCTTAATCACTAACGCCAGGACATTCCTGGGCTGTGAAGAGCTGAGCGAAGAAGTGTTCGGGCCTTCAACTGTGATTGTTTCTGCAGTCTCGAAGGATGAGCTAATGAAAGTGGCCCGCGGACTTCAGGGCCACTTAACCGCGACGATCCACGGCACGAACGACGATCTAAATGAGTTCCGGGAGTTGATCGACGTGCTGCAAACAAAAGTTGGGCGGCTGGTCTTTAACGGTTTCCCCACCGGAGTTGAAGTATGTGCGGCTATGCATCACGGAGGGCCTTACCCGGCAACGACTGACTCGCGGTCGACATCGGTTGGAGCCTACGCAATCAAACGCTTCGCTCGTCCGGTTTGCTTTCAGAATTTTCCAGAAGACGCCCTGCCATTAGAGCTGCAAGACCAGAACCATCGCAACATTTGGCGCCTCGTAGATGATCATCTGACAAAGGACGATTGTAGTTGAGAACCATTCGAGTCGCCTTCTCGTGACAAAACTAAGGCTGCCCCCGACCAGCCAGTACAGCCTGAATGGTTCGTTCAAGCTCCGGTTTCAAAGTTGGATCCAATCTGAGACACTCCGCGAAGTCTTTCTCAGCCTCAGCTGCCCGGCCCAAGCGGAGGCGCGTCAACCCGCGATTTCCAAAAGCCTTGGCGAACTTCGGGTCGAGCTCGATCGCTCGGGTTAGATCGGCAACGGTCCTATCGAGATCATTCTTGCTGTACCAGCCTCTCGAGCGCAAAAAGTAGGCCCAGGATGACTTTGAATTGATTTGAATTGCGCGATCAAAATCGATGAAAGCATTATGGGCATCTCCGCTCCACAGCCGAGCTAACCCGCGGTCGGCATAGAATTCAGCCTGGCGAGGGTTCAGGAGTATTGCGTGATCGAGATCTGAGAGTGCTCCAACCAAGTCGCCTTTATCGGCCTTGAGGTTGCCCCGATTGTCGTAGGCCTGCGCGTCGCGCGGGCTTCTTTGAATCGCTTGGTCAAAGTCGGTCAGGGCCCCGTCGAGATCTCCTTTGGTCCACCGGATAGCGCCGCGATTAATGTAAGCTTGAACCATTCCTGGATTAATTCCCAACGCTTGATCACAATCCGAGAGAGCGCCTTCTAAGTCGCCCAGCTGAGCACGAGCCAAACCGCGATTGACGTAGGCGGGGGCAGTTAGTGGACTGACGAGGATGACGCGATCGGACTCTGAACCATTGTTGTCAGGCGGGTTGACTGCGCTCCAATTCTGTCCACCTCGAAACCGATCTTTGCGGGGGCGGTCGATTTCGATAGCTCGGGTGAAGCTGACGACGGCGCGCTCAAAGTCTCCTTTAGCGTATTGGTCCTTTCCCCGATTGAAATAGTCCTGGGCAGTTCGATTGAATTGCGCGTTTGCATTAAACGTCAGAAATATGGAGAGACCAAGAAACAGACTGCAGCGAACCTTCGGCATGTTCGACCTCCCATGAGCATGAGCCTAACCAGCCTCTGAAGGGGCCGTTCCTCGGGGATGACAGAGTCGAGCATTCGCAGAGTGTTCTTCCAGGAGAATAGACACCACAAGCGCAGGTCCTGTGACGTAAAATATTTATCAATTGACAAAACCAGAGAGCACAGGACAATAGCGGCTATATGCGAACCATACGTTGGGGCATGATCGGTTGCGGCGACGTAACTGAAGTCAAGAGTGGTCCGGGTTTTCAGAAAGCGGACAACTCATCTCTGGTGGCCGTGATGCGTCGCAACGGAGCACTGGCCAGGAACTACGCTGAACGTCACCACGTGCCGCGTTGGTACGACGACGCGGATGCACTGATCCGGGACGCTGAGGTGGATGCCGTCTACATTGCCACGCCACCTTCGTCTCACAAGCAATACGCGGTCATGAGCGCTGCGGCAGGTAAACCGGTTTACGTCGAGAAGCCGATGGCTCTCAATTTTGGTGAATGTCAGGAAATGATTCAAAAATGTGGAAGCGCTGGCGTGCCGCTGTTGGTGGCTTACTACCGGCGAGCTTTGCCGCGCTTCCTCAAGATCAAAGAGCTGGTGGATTCAGGCGCGATTGGCGAGGTGCGTTTTGTCAGCGTCACTCTTTACCAACCAATGGCTCCAGAGGATCTCACTTCAGAAACCCTGCCGTGGCGCGTGGTACCCGAGATCGCCGGCGGCGGACGTTTCGTCGATCTCGCATCTCACACACTGGATTTTCTCGATTTCACCCTTGGTCCAATCGTTGAGGTGCTGGGCAGGGCTTCAAATCAAACGGGAACCTATCAAGCGCCGGACATAGTTACAGGCTCTTTTAGATTTGCCTCCGGAGTTCACGGCACCGGCGCCTGGTGTTTCAACTCGTATGACAAATGCGACGTGACGGAGATAGTTGGAAACAATGGCAAGATCTCATTCTCCACGTTTGACGCCGAACCCGTGATGCTGATTACCGGAAAAGACGTTAGCGAGTATGCCTTCGATTACCCTCAGCATATTGCCCAGCCGCTGATTCAGACTGTGGTGAATGAACTGATTGGAGTGGGCAAGTGTCCCAGCACCGGCGAGTCGGCTGCGCGCACTTCATGGGTGATGGATCAGATGTTAGGTGGGTGAAGCTTGACACTCTGCCCGGTGCTTGAGGATTCGTAGATTGCTTGCACGAGTTCGACGCTGCGTCGACCTTCACGGCCGTCGCAAACCGGTGTGCCGTTCGTTTCGATCGCCCGCAGGAAATCTTCCAGTATTCGCCGGTGACCGCTGACATCCGAGACCTGCGCTGAGGTAGCGCTCGGATTCTGGTTAGATTCTGAGGGATTGGTTGGACCGCCGAGCCCGTCTCGCAGGTCGGTCGCCACGATCCGGTCGTGCTCAAGAATGATCGTACCCTCGGAACCTGTAACCTCAACTCGCCGTTGATAACCCGGATAGACTGAAGTCGCAACTTGCAACACACCGACGGCCCCACTGGCAAACTCGAGCGTGGCTACCACAGTGTCTTCCACTTCAATGTCATGAAAGGCCGTGGTGGCCTTGGCCGAAACACGAGTAACATCGCCCATCAACCAAAGCAACAAGTCCACCGTGTGCACTCCCTGGTTCATCAAGGCACCACCGCCATCCAGCGCCCAGGTGCCACGCCAACGAGAATCGCCGTAGTACTCAGGTGGGCGATACCATTTGACGCTACCTGAGACGAGAATCGGCTTACCCGCCTGGCCCGCGTCCAAAATCTCCTTGAGTTTGCGGATGTCTGGTGCGACCCGATCCTGAAAGAACACGCCCAGTTTTACTCCCGCCTGATGGCATTCGTTGATGAGCAGGTCTATTCGCTCAGTCGTAATATCAAGTGGTTTCTCGACCAGCAGATGCAAACCCTGTCGGGCTGCCAGCACTCCCTGCTCGGCATGCATGCCGGATGGGCTTCCAATCAACACCAGATCCATGGGTCTGTGTGCGAGGAAAGACTGAAAGGTTTCATGGAGTGTTCCACCGTAAAGCTCACTCAGTCGCCGGGTCCGATCCTGATTGTGTCCGTACCACGCGGCGAGCTCGACGCCTGGGATCTCCAACGCAGCACGAGCGTGCGTAACGCTAATATTTCCACCGCCAATGATACCTACGTAAGTCAATTATGCTGTGCGTTTCTGTTCAGGAAGTTCAGAGTTTGAGCTTTAGCTTGTGTGGTCGCCTAAAACACAAGCTAAAGGTCGAACTCTGAACAGCCGGCAATTATTCAAGGTCTCGTTTTCGCCGCGATCGGATCAGAGCCGCGGTGCAGTTGGTTTGAGCGGTGCGGCCCAGGCTTGCGCACCTTTTACCTTGACCTTCCGTTTATAGAGCTTGTCACCGCAGGTTGCGAAAAGAGTATCGAAATCTTTGCCTCCGAAATTGAGATTCGACAGTCTGCGATTGGGCGTGGGAATTATGCTCTGCACCCTCCCTGCCTGATCGCACACTTGAATCCCCATTGACGTCGCTACGTATAGTCTGCCGTCGCGGTCCACGCGTAGTCCATCGGCTCCGCTTTGCTCAGCGGTGTCAGGGACGTGCAGCCAGTAATAGCGTTGTTTGAACTGCAGGCCGCCGTCAGGCTGAATTACGTAGCTGTAAACCCAGTGTGCTCGAGAGTCAGCGACGTAGAGCAACGTTTGATCTGGCGATAAGGTGATGCCGTTCGCGAATCTGACGCCGGTATCTACGATTCGTTTTTCGCCGTTGGGTTTGATCAGCCAGACATTGCTGAGCGCTCCGCTATTGTCGGTCAACGGGTTCGTTACGTAAGCATTACCGTTGTGAGCGACTACGATGTCATTGCCCACGAAACCCTCGGCAATTACTTTTGACTTACCTTCGCGATCGTAAGCCAGAATTTTCTTGTCAGCCGACGCCACGGCGTAGAGCCTGCCGTCCGGGCCGAATGCCTGGCCGTCTCCCTTTCTTGAGTCCGCGAGAAACTGTGTGACCTTCCCATCAATCCCAAGCTTGTAAGTTTTGCCCCTGGGCACGTCGTTGAAGAAAAGTTCACCTTCTGCGTTCGTCGCCGGCCCTTCGAGGAACTCGTAGCCTTCAGTGACGAGTTGCCAGTTTTCGCCAGGTATCAGGATGCTGGTCAGAGTGGGATTTTGTGTCGGCCCTCCTTGTACGGGCTTGGGCCAATCCTTCCAGAGCCAACGCATGGCCTCGGGAAAGATCGCGGTTGCGTGCTTGCCATTGTGCCCGCCATCGCCCCACGCGTGAGTCACCTCGTATCCGGCAAATATCAAGGCGCGCTCCATTGTTTGATTCACCATCCACCAGTCGCCTCCGTAGATATTGAGGTCATTCGATCCGTCCTGGAGGTAGACGCGGATGGGTTTAGGTTCATATTTTCTGATCAGGGACGGGTAGCGCATGCCGCCGCGCAGGTCGACATATGTTCCGATTGCACTAAAGACGCGCGTAAAAGCGTCGGGTCGCTCCCAGGCGGCCGTGAAGGCTGCGATGGCGCCACTGCTGGCGCCGCCAATTGCGCGATCGTTTCCATCATGCGAGAGCTTGATAGCCCGCCCGTCAGACGTTTTCTTCTTTTCCACATCGGGCAAGAGCTCTTCGATCACGAAACGAGCATAGTTGTCGCCCAGGCCGTCATATTCAAAGCTGCGATTGAAACGATCCAAGGCAGTCTTCTCGTCCAACGCTTTTACTACTCCCGGGGCAACGAATACAGCAATGATCACAGGCAACTGCTTATTGTGAATGAGATTGTCAAAGACAGTTGGTTCTTCAAAGCGCATACCGTCCTGCTGCACATAAACGCAGGCAGGATTCTCGGGCTTGTATTGCGCGGGAACATAAACCCAGTAATCGCGGACTGTGCCTGGGAAGATCTTGGAGTCGGTGAGAGTGAACTTGAGTACTCCGCCCTTCGGCACTCCTGTCTGCGGCTTTGAATCGGGACCGGGCTCATAGTTGTCGGTTGTTTGCGCCGAAAGGGGTAGGGACAGAAAGAGCAATAACGCGCAAGGGAAGAAGAGTTTTGCAGGTTTCATAGTAGTCTTCTGTAGCTATCAGGATTTTCCAGTAACCTTGCCCGGCCGAGTCTTCTTCTCTGAAGCGCTAATCAGCTGGGCCAGCCGTCGTAAACGAGTTGCCTCCTGTTTGGCGCTCATCACCCAAAAGCTGGCCGTCCGTTTATAGCCAGGTGGTTGGGTCTGAAAAAACTCCCAGGCGTCTTTGTGAGCTTTGAATTCCTTCTCGCAACTGGAACTCAGCTTAACTGGTCGATTTTCGAATGAGTAAATCCCGGACCGCTCCGAGTCACGAGCAGCCAGAGCTTTTAGCCCGGCCGGCTTCATCCTTCCAAGTTTGCGCAGTTCCTCGGCTCGCTTGGTGTTCACCACGCTCCAGATGCTCTTGGCCTTACGCGGCGTAAACCGCAATGTGTAACTCGATTCATCCACGCTCTTCTTCAAGCCATCGATCCAGCCGAAACAGAGCGCTTCGTCCAACGCTTCATGGTAGGTGATCCCGAGCTTGCCGGATTTCTTTTTGTAGAAACCAAACCATTGTTCGGTTACTTTGTCGTGGTTCCGTGCCAGCCAACGCCGACACTCCGCTGCAGATTTGAAGAACTCGATTTTCATAGATTCTCCGGCGCCCCGCAGCAGGGAGGGTTTGCCGGCAGTGCAGCTCTGAGCTCGGCCGTGCCGCAGTTAAATGCAGACCAGCTGAGGCAAGAAATTAGGAGGTGAGGGAACCGAATGCCCACTCACCCCCTACTAGTAATCTCTTATTTCGTGATGTTTCGTGTGATGTCGTGGATCGTCTTGCTGTTTCTATTGCTGCTCTCCAGTCTTTAAGCAACCGCTAGAATACAAAGCTTCCGTAGAACGCGCTGTTCTCACCCAACCTTTGCCAGGGCTCGCCAACGTCACCGCCGGCGTAGAGCGCCTTCGTGGTGTAACCGACTTTGCGATTCTCCAGAGCCACCAGCGGGGTATACCAAATCAATTGCGGCATCTTGCAGCAGAGATCGTCGGGCATCGCCTCGACCGTGATGGCAGCGAAGTTGTCGGCCGCAACCGAGTAGGCTTTGCTTTGATGTTCGAAACTCAAAGGCCCGCGGCGGACGGAGACGATTTTGCCTAGCGCCGCTGCGTATCTGCTCTTGAGTCCTTCCAGCATCGCTCGCGACTGAGCGTCGGAGGCGTTTTCCCCGATGACTATCTGTGCCTGCCGAGCGGCATTCTGGTCGGCAAGATTTTCCCCGGCGCTTACAATCGCGATTGCCCGCACGCCCGTCAAATCGACACCTCGCCACATCCCCGACTTTACGTTCCAGGCCATCATTGCATCGCGACCAGCCGTGGTAAGTTCGCCGTTGTAATGGCAGGCGCCAGCGAAAACGCTGGCGGTCCGAACTTCGACGTAGTCGCCTCTGACACTCGTGCCATCCGCTTGTGAATTGAGCGTCACGGTCCCGGTCAAGCTCGCCACGACCCCCAAGGCCATCGCAATAAACAAAATTCTTCGCATCTCGAATACCCTCCTATCTCGTTCACCCACCCAGCAATCTTCGCCAGCCCAATCATACACTTTCAAGCGCCGAGGTGTAACACGCCCGTCCGGGCACACAGCGGTTCGGATTGACTCGACCTCCGTCAGGACCCAACACCTGTTGAGTCTCACGACACCAGCAATGGTTGCTGGCGTCGAGATACTGGCTGGCGTCAGTGGCCAGAGTGTCCATCATGAAGAACTTCTTCGAGCGCAACGCACCGCAGAAGGGACTTTGAACTGAGGAGTTGGCGCTCTCGTTGGCTAATTCGTTCGGCATTGGATTACTCCGTTAGTTAACGACAAATCGAGAAGGACCTGGCGAAGAAACGATGCACGAAATGTCCGATATGCTTCAGCTTGTCGTCAAGATTGGGAACATTCAAGCAATGATACTACTTGTAACGCACATTGAGAGTTCCCACTCTTGACGACAAGCTGAAGCATATCGGACATTTCGTGGATCGTGTCTTTGCCTTCCATTTCAAGCCTGTCCGGCCTTCGCTAGTGCTCGGCGAACCAGAGTCTGTGTGAGCGGGACTTTGTAAGCATTCTTCTCCAACGGCTGCGCGCCTTCAAGCGCCAGCTTAGCAGCTTCCGCCAGCACCTCGGTGCTCAGAGTCTTCCCGGTCAAGAACTTTTCTGCCGATGAAGCACGCCAGGGAATTGGTGCTACCCCGCCCAACACCAGCCCGGCCCTGGCGACAGTCTTGTTGGGTCCCAATTCCACGACCGCTGCGACTGAGGCAAGCGCGAAGTCCATCGACTCACGCTCCTTGAATTTTAGATACGTGGATCGGGCCGCGACGGGGGAAGCGGGCACTTGAATGTGGGTGATAATATCGTCATTCCGTAGCACGTTCTCGCGACGGATGCTGCCCTCCGCAGGCAAAGTGAAAAACTTGTCCAGCGGAATCACGCGCTTACCCTCGGCGCCAACAACAGAAACACTTGCGCCGAGCGCTACCAGCATCGGCGCCAAATCTGAAGGATGGACGATGTAGGACGGTCCACCACCAAAAATCGCGTTGTACTTATTCTCACCGTTGGCGGCGTAACACTCTGAGCCGCCTTTCTTCAGACAGATGACTTCTTCCAGCCGAAAATACCAGCAACGCGGACGCTGGCAAAGATTGCCGCCGACAGTGCCAAGATTGCGAATCTGCGGCGTCGCGATTGAGTGCGCCGCTTCGGCCAGCCCCGGAAAACTCGCGCGCACGACCGGGTGTTCTTCCAGTTGAGTCAGCGTCACTAACGCGCCGATCGTTAGTCCCGCCTTAGCGTTGCCCTGGATGCCATCAAGTCCGCGAATGCGTTTGAGGTTTACTACCCTCGAAGGTCGCGACGTGTAATCCTTCATCGTCGTCAGGAGATCTTGCCCGCCGGCGATGGGTCGGGCCGCTTCATCAACGTCGTTACCAGCAGGTGCAGACTTGAGCAGCTGAACGGCTTCACTGATGGTTGTAGCTTCGGCCCACTCAAATGCTTTCATGCGTTTGTCCTCCTGTTTGTGAGGGCCATCAGGATCTTGTCCGGAGTAACCGGCAGGTCGTGCACGCGAACGCCAATGGCATTGAAGACGGCGTTGGCCAGAGCGCCAACCGAAGGAATTATCCCCGCCTCGCCAACTCCGATGACAGCTTCACGCTTGTCTTCGTCGTCAATAAGGGCGACGAGTTCGGGCATCTCTGCACAGCCTGGGAGTTTGTAATCACCAAAGCCGGGATTGAGTTGAATCCCGAGGTTGGCGTCCATAACGCGTTCCTCCCAAAGGACCATGCCGATCGATTGAATCATTCCGCCATTGATCTGACTTTCAACCGCCAGCCGATTTAGGGGAAGACCGATATCCTGAACCTGGACCATTTTGATAGGCCGTACGCGGCCGGTTTCGACATCCACTTCAACTTCAGCGAAACAGACACCGTGAACTCCGCTGGCCTGGAGCTCAGCCTGCCACTCTCCACGCGCAGACACGCCCGCTGAAGGAAGCGCCGCGCAAGCTTGCTTCCAGGCGAGTGACTTCCCGCCGCCGCTGACTTTGCCCCCCGCGAATGTGATCTCTTCGGGCTTGCCTCCTCCGAGCAGCGGCGCAATCTTCTCCGCCATGGCGATCCGAGCTTTGTAGGCGCCGTTCTTGACTGAAGGAGACAGGGACGCCGACGTCGTGGAGCCACCTGAGGCATTAGCACCCCCCAAAGTTGAGTTGCCGATCTTCTCAGCTATGTCGTTCACTTGAAGTCCCAACTCTTCCGCGACGATTGCTCTGGTGAAGGTTCGTGTGCCTGTGCCGAGGTCCTGTGTTCCCACAGCGACAACGACGGAACCGTCGCGTGAGATGGTGACATCAACCTTGCACTGGTTATTGCCGCCACCGCCCCAGGTTCCGATGCCGCAACCAATGCCCCGTTTCAGGGGCCCGGCGCTTTCTCCAGGGTTCTTGCGTCTGTCCCAACCTATTTCTCTGGCGGCTCGATCAAGTTGCCGGTGATAAACCCGATCTATCAAATTCTTTTTGCGAAACTCGATGGGATCCATGCCCAGCTTGGCTGCGAGGTCTTCCATGAGACATTCCATTGCATAAGAAGCCTGCGGATGGCCCGGAGCGCGCATCGCGCGCGAGGCGTCTTCGTTGGTGTGAATTGCGAAGCGCTCGCGATAAAAATTGGCAGCTTTGTAGATATAGGGTTGACCAGCCTGAGAGCCATCTCCGAGTCCGCCGAGTTGATACTGTGTGGCGTGCAGCGCAACTAGCGTCCCATCCTTAGTTGCACCGGCCTTGAATTTCTGCCACGAGCCCGAGCGGTTGCCGGCAAGCAGAAATTCATCCTGGCGCGTCAACATCAGCTTCACCGGTGCTTTGGCCTGCCTGGCTAAACGGCAGGCCAATGAACCCTCGATTCCAATGCCGAACTTCGAACCAAAACCACCACCCATGTGCTCAACGATCGCCGTGACGTCACTCTCCTTCAGGCCTAACTCCCGGGCGGCATCTCCCGGGATCGTGAATGTGCCCTGGGTGGAGGCGTACACGGTGGCAGTGTTGCCGCCGCGAAAATCGACCACGTGACCGTGCGTTTCCAGGGACGAATGGTGAATTATGGGCGTGCGGTATTCACCTTCAAAGACTACGTCACATTTCTCCCACGCTTCTGAAACTTTGGTCGCATCCCCCTGAGTGTCCCTTTTCTCCAGATTGCCTTCTGGAAATACCTTCGGCGCGGTTTCCTTGAGAGCGTCCTCTGCTCGCACCACGTGTGGCAGAACTTCGTACTCAACTTTGATCGTCCGGATGGCGTCCCCGGCGATCTCGGGCGTATCTGCTGCCACCGCCGCAACCGGCTCGCCGGCGAAATGCACGATTGTGTCTTTGGGTTCTGCCGGTTTTGTCCCACCGGTCTCTGCCGGAGCACTTTGGTCACGCTTGTCGGTGATGCTGATAACGGCCTTCACTCCCGGCATACGTTCGGCGGCCGATGAGTCAATCTTGATCACCCGCGCGTGGGCATGAGGCGAGCGAAGTACTCGCCCGTGCAGCATGCCTGAGAGTCGTTTGTCATAAGTGTATTCGGCAACTCCAGAGACTTTCAGAGGTCCGTCAACACGCGTCAGGTGGTGATTAAGCAGCGTGTGCTTGTCATTTGGTCCCCAACTCGGACCACCTACGTCGTCAACTTCAATCTCGACCATCGTTTCGATGCCGTTGACGACCCTGGGAACTTTGACCTTTTTCTTTTTAGGAGGTATCTGCTGCATGAGAGTCTCCGTAAATTCGTGAATCGTAAATAGTGAATGTGAATCGTGTGGCTGATAAGGCGTCTATTTACGATTCACGATTGGCGCTTTTAGCGGCCGCCAATGCGGCTTCAAAGACGCGGGGATAAGTGCCGCATCGACAAAAGTTTCCTCTGCATGCTTCACGAACCTGGTCCAGAGAGGGGTTGGGATTCTTCTTTAAATAGGCGGAGATTGTGGTAACGAATCCGGGGGTGCAGAAACCGCACATCAAAGCATCTTTATCCACAAACGCACTCTGCACGGTATTCATCGCCGCCGGGTTGCCGAGCCCTTCAACCGTAGTGATCTTCTTCTGAACGGCATCAACAGCCAGCACCAGACAGGAATAGGCAGGCTTACCATCCAATAGGACTGTGCAAGCACCGCACGTCCCCATGTCGCAGACGAGCTTCGGCCCCGTCACAGCGGGATCCAGATGGTTCCGCAACGTGCTGAGCAGGGTGGTGCGAGGCTCAACCTTGACCGTTCTTTTCTTCCCATTGATGTCGAGTGTGACATCGACACTTCCATTAACAGTGCGAGCACCCTTTGCTTGCGTGTCCTTAGCTTTGGCTTCGATCAGCAGGTTATCAGCCAGCGCCGCACCGGCCCCGGCGATGCCGACTCCTTTGAGAAAGCGACGCCGACTTTCGTCATGAGAACCGGTTGGATTGTCCTTATTTTGATCAGAGTCGTCAGCCATAGTTTTCTCCACCCATCTCTTAGACGTTCCAACGAGAGCGAAAAGCGGACCCGTGAGAGTCACAATTGGGATAGGCTCTTGCCAAACTTTTCATACAGCTTCGGCTACACCTCGCTAGACGCCAAAATTTGTCTTTAGGCGCGCAATATGGACAACGAAGAATTTCCTGTCAAGCATTTTATCAGGGGCGCATGCGGGTAGGTTCGATCCGGCAGTAGGAAGCGAAGAACCGTCTGCCGAGAGCGTGACCGTTTTCACTCGTTCCCCCGACTATCGAGTTTGTCCTTAACCAAGCCAAATTCGGCCCGGCGTCTCTCACCAAGGGTCATCCAGGGCTATGCTTCTGGATCCGCGGATATCATCTAGATTGCCGATTTTGTTACCGCCTTCAACCAATCGGAGGAAGACCTCGCCTTTGGAAAGGTCGAAATGGTTTTACCTGTCCCCTGAGTTCCACGTCACGCACCCAAGTCTTGAGATGGGAGCCAGCTCCCGAATTATTCCCTGGAAAATGTAGACACTTTGTATTTATGCCCAACAAAAGTCGAATGACTGAGGTGAAACAACTATTCTCATGAATAACAATAATTGTCTTGACACTCAACTTCGATTGGTAGTATATGTGCGCCTTCATGCAGCCAAATGGTTCCACCAATTCTAACGGCGGTCGTTTTAGGGTCAACGAACCGTCTGCTTCAGCGCAAACCACCGAGGAAGTGATTGCGCGGGTCTCGGAGCTCATCCAGACTGCCCAACTGAAGCCGGGAGATCGTCTTCCGCCAGAACGGGAGCTTTCAAAGCAACTCGGACTGAGTCGCCCAACGTTGCGAGCGGGATTGCGAGCGTTGTCGTCGATGGGTGTGCTCAGGTCGCGTCAAGGCGCTGGGACTTTCGTTGCTGGCGGTCCACCGACGCTCGATAGTGAGCCACTTCGCTTGTTGGCTGCGCTTCATGGTTTTAGTTTTGACCACATGTTCGAGACTCGTTCAATTCTGGAAGTGGGCGCTGCTGGCCTGGCGGCCGAGCAGGCAACGAGTGAGCAGCTGGCCACGTTGGCTGATGAGATTGCCGAGATGTATGCGAATCTCAACGATCCGCAGGAATACCTGGTGCACGACATCCGATTTCATCGAGCAATAGCTGACGCCTCAGGCAATCCGACGTTGGCTACATTGGTAGAAATGGTCTCTGCGGTTATGTATGAACGCCGGCGAGAGACGATTGAGCGGGCCCATGACTTTGGCGAATCATTAGAGTTGCATCAACAGGTTTACCGAGCGATTCGGGCGCGGCAGCCCGAAGAGGCGCGCAAGGCAATGCGCGAGCACATCGTTCGCGCACAGCAGGCCTTCGCTCTGGAAGAGAGCGAGGAGCAAGTCACGACTCCAATCTCAGACAAGCGTGTAAAACGAGGAGTAGGGGCGTAACCGGCTGGAGTGCCGTAGCGTTCTACCCAAGGGTTTGATTTTTGTTTACTGATTTTGTCCTAACAGAGGACAATTTCCACTTCCGTTGCTTTTTTGGACAATACCGCGACTAAGAGCCTGCCTTTTTGAACTTTTGGTTCAGTGTGAGGGTCCCTGGCTCCGGCGTCGCTCAGAACCGAAAGTTCTAAGAAACACCTTAGGAGGATCCCATGCTTACTCTTCGTCGTCGTTGTTCGAGGTTGATGTTCGGGATGATTGCTCTCTGCGCGTTGATGATTCCAAGCGTGTCTGTTTTGGGGCAAACCATCAAGGGGAGCATCTCCGGCACTGTCACTGATTCAACAAATCGGGTCGTTGTCGGCGCTACCGTTATGCTCGTCAGCAATCAGACCGGCAACGCGCGCAGTGTCACCACCGGCGAAGATGGGAGATTTGGGTTTGGCGCAGTTCACCCAGGTGCCTACACCATAAAAGTGGAACAGTCCGGCTTTCAGACCCTTGAACGAAAAGGTGTGATACTGAGTGCCA
>JAMQPI010000173.1 GCA_023717565.1 Pyrinomonadaceae bacterium
CGGCCAAAGCGAATTAGTCATGACCTAAGTCGCTCAACTCAACGCCAATCTGGTCAGACTCGCACCCAGCCATTCTCGTCTCCTGAGTTAGCGTCCGCGACTTCTGACACAGTCTCTACGGCAAATGGTTCTGTGGGTGAGGGGTGCTGGGGCTGGTTGAGCGGTGATTCTGGTACGGGCGGCGGTGGCTATTGTGCGAGGACCATCATCGCGGCGAGTGCGGCGTCTTTTTGATCCTTGCCCCAGGGTGGACCAACGGACTTGCCCAACGCGGCGATTCTCTGTGAGAGGGTGGTCGCCGGAATTGCCAGCGCGGTCAGGGCACTGGCGAGCAAAGACTTTTCTGTTATCTCGAGCAGCGCCAGATCGCATGCACGGGTGGCTCGAGCTAACACGTCGCGGAATAGAACTCCCTCGGCTTTGTGCATGCGGAAGTGGACCGCCAGAATTTCCTCGACTGACCACTGAGGCATCGGTTCGCCTACGAGTAACCCGCACCCCACGATTTCGTGACCTTCCGCGTGCGCACGCTTGATGGCCGCACGCATTTCTCGAAGGGCGATCCGGCGGGCCGAGTCGATGCCGCGTTTTACTATTCTCTTAGCCTCATTCGAAGCCGCGTCTTCCGCTGCGTGGTACGGTTGTTTTGCCCACGCTTCCTCCACCAGCTCGACTCGACGTCGATCGACTACGGTAAATTCACCACCATATACGCCGAGAACAATAAGAGCCGCCCATCCCGAGTGGGCTTTGAATCCAAATGCAGCCTTCATTCGAATCTCCGGCATTTGATTGGCACCGAGAGCGGAAGTTGAACCCGTACGCCCGTTCAGCACAACGGATATTAATATGCGGACCGTTCAATAATCGAGCCTATATGTGTGACAACGAACAGACCAGTGATGAGTGGGAAGCATATCAGTTGTTCACACGACGACCTTAGCCACAACGACCTGAGCGTGATTTGCCTACGTCGAGCCCAGAGTGGCAACTTTCGAGATTGTCGAACGTCCAGGAGAGGAAGCGAGCGGGATGAAAGGCCAAACGATCAAGGTGCTCCTCATCGACGACGACGAGGACGACTACATCCTCACGGCCGAGCTGCTTTCCAAAACGAACGCCGGCGCATATCAACTCGATTGGGCATCCTCCTACGAAGAAGGCTTGAGATTGGCCGTGCGCCGCGATCATCATGTTTGCCTGGTGGACTATCGTCTGGGAGAACGCAGCGGAGTGGAGTTAATTCGCGAGGTACGCGAATCTCGAGTAACGACGCCGATGATCCTGCTCACCGGACAAGGTGACCACGACGTGGACATCGAAGCGATGGAGGCCGGGGCTACGGACTATTTGATCAAAGATCAAACGAGCTCCGCGCGACTGGAGCGAACCATCAGATATGCGGTCCAACTCTATATCGAGCGCGGCCGTGTGGAAGCGGAACTCGCAGCCTACGCGCAAAGGCGAGTCGCCGTAGCGGAAATAGGGTGTATTGCTTTGACCGGCGGTAAACTGAAGAACTTGCTTGATGAGGCTGTAGCTCTCGTCGCGAGAACGCTTGGAGTCGAGTATTGCAAGGTCCTGGAGCTACTTCCTGCAGGTGATGCCTTAATACTGAGGGCTGGCGTCGGTTGGAAGGAAGACTACCCGATAGGGAAGGCGACGGTCAGCTCCGGCAAAGAATCTCAAGCGGGATTCACCTTGCTTTCGAACGAGCCCGTAGTCGTTGAAGACTTGCGAAAAGAAACTCGGTTTAACGGGCCGCTGCTGCTGCACGAACACGGAGTCGTGAGCGGGATGAGTGTCATCATCCGCGGACGGGGGCGCGCCTATGGTGTCATGGGAGCGCACACGACTTCCGCGCGGAGATTTGCCGATGATGAAGTCAACTTCCTGGTTGCGGTCGCTAATGTGCTCGCCGAGGCCATCGATCGCAAGCGCTCCGAGGAGTCACTCAAGCAGTCTGAAACACGCATGTCCGAAGCGCAGAGAATAGCTCATCTTGGTAGTTGGGAGTGGGATGTCCGGGAGGATAGGACGCACTTCTCAGAGGAACTCTACCGTATTTTCGGCCTTCAACCGCATGAGCTTGGCACATCCAATGAATCCATCACTACTCACATCCATCCGGAGGACCAACCGGTGGTCGCCCGCGGCGTAGCGCAGGCACTTAAAGACAAGATTTTTCCTGACCTGGAGTATCGAGTCAGACGCTCGGATGGAACAGTTCGGGTGGTGCAAGCCAATGGCGGAGTGATCCTTGATGAAAACGGCCAGATCGTCAAGATGGTGGGAACAGCTCAGGACATTACGGAGCGCAAGCGGGCGGAAGAGACTTTGCGGAAGTCGGAAGAGCAATACCGCACGCTATTCGATTCGATTGACGAAGGCTTTTGCACCATCGAAGTGCTGTTCGACGAAAACGATAAGCCGGTTGATTACCGCTTTCTGGAAGTCAATCCTGCGTTTGAACTACAGACGGGAATTCAAAACGGGGCGGGCAGATCAATGCGCGAGATTGCGCCGTTGCATGAAGAACACTGGTTTGAGTTGTACGGCAAGATCGCCTTGACGGGCGAACCCGCGCGTTTTGAAAACCCGGCTGCAGAACTGCACCGGTGGTATGACGTTTATGCTTTCCGCGTCGGAGAACCGCAGGAAAGAAAGGTCGCCATCCGTTTCAGCGATATCACCAAGCGCAAACGGACCGAGGAAGCCCTACGCGAGTCAGAGGAGCGCTACCGGCTTCTCTTCGAACAAAACCCGCATCCCATGTGGGTCTTCGATCTAGAGACGCTGTTCTTTCTCGAAGTCAATGATGCTGCGATCCAGCAGTACGGGTACGCGCGGGAGGAATTCCTGGCGATGACGATTGAAGACATTCGTCCGCCGGAGGACATTCCGAAGTTGCACGCCATTTTGTCAGACCCTAATGAAGAAAAAGCAGGTATCTGGAGACACCAGAAGAAGGACGGCACAATCATTGACGTGGAGATCTCGGCGCACAAACTAATCCCTTACGCGCGACCTGCCCAGATCGTGCTGGCCTATGACGTCACTGAACGAAGGACTCTGGAGGAACAGCTTCGGCAATCGCAGAAGCTGGAGGCAGTCGGTACCCTGGCAGGCGGCATAGCCCATGATTTTAACAATATCCTGGGCGCCATCATTGGCTATTCTGAATTGGCCCAGGTGGAGATCACCGAGAGTAACGTGGCTTACGGTCATCTCGACCAGGTGTTGAAGGCCAGCGCACGCGCCACGGATTTAGTGCGGCAGATCCTGACTTTCAGCCGCCGGGGAGAACATGGGCAGGTAGCACTCCAACTGCAACCATTAATCGACGAGACTCTCAAGCTACTGAGAGCATCGCTGCCATCGACGATTGAAATCCGTCAAAATATTGATGCCGCCGCTCCCTCAGTGCTAGGCGATGCAACACAAATCCAGCAGGTGATCATGAACCTGGGTTTCAACGCCCGGCAGGCGATGCAGGAGCGCGCCGGCGTGCTCGAGATCAGCCTGACCTGTCTCGATATTGATTCTCTTTTCGCCAGTGCCCATCCGGAACTCAATCCGGGGCCACACATACGTTTGACCATAAGCGACACCGGGTGCGGCATGGACGGCATTACCCAGGCACGCATCTTTGAGCCTTTCTTCACCACCAAGGCCCCCGGTGAAGGAACCGGTCTGGGACTCGCCGTGGTGCACGGCATAATCAGCAACCACGGCGGCGTCATTACGGTCCATAGTGAGCCGGAAATAGGCACCACCTTCAATATCTATCTGTCTGCTTACGATGGCCAAATGGGCGCCGCAGCGGAGCAATGTGTTGCTGTGTCACGGGGAAATGGCGAGCACATTCTGTTTGTCGACGACGAAGAAGCTTTGGTCTCGGTGGGTAAATCAATACTTGAAAACCTCGGCTACAGAGTCACAACGAGCACCAATAGTGTCGAGGCTCTGGCGGCCTTCAGCTTGCAACCCCGACACTTCGATCTGGTCATTACCGACCAAACAATGCCGCACTTGAACGGCGCTGACCTAGCGAGCGCGTTGCTGCGAATTCGACCCGGACTGCCGGTGATCATGACAACTGGGTATAGCACTGCTATAAGCCCCGAAAAGGCTAGAGCGATTGGCGTCCGGGAGTTGCTTTCAAAACCAAACACCACGCAGACTTTGGGAGAGGCGACTCGGCGCGCGCTCGGCCAAAGCAATGGGGAATGAGCTAATGGCCAGGATTCTTATCGTAGACGATGATGACCAGTTTCGCACGATGCTGACTGCGGTCCTGGTACGCGCTGGTTATGAGGTGCAAGAAGCGACCGATGGCGGGCAAGCTATCAAGCTGTATGGTGCCAGCCCAACAGATCTTGTGATTACAGATCTGGTGATGCCCGGGAAAGAGGGCCTGGAAATGATCGTAGAGTTCAAGCAGCTTTACCCTGAAGCCAAGCTCATCGCCATCTCTGGCGGAGGGCGAGGTGGTTCGCAAGACTACCTGACGATGGCCAAGGCCTTCGGCGCCCAACGAGTGCTCGCTAAACCATTCTCTAACCGCGAAATCCTCGAACTCATCAGCCAGGTCCTCCAGGGATAAGCCGCGATTGCGTGCTATTGCTTCGTAGGTCATACAAAGAAGGATGAAGGCGGAAGGATGAAGGCGGAAGGCCGCCCCAAAATTCATTGCTTTCCGCCTTCATCCTTCCGCCTTCATACAAGTTGCCGGGGGGTACGGCATACACCTCCGCAGAATCTCCTCTAACCGTTAGTGGCCCTCAGGATGGATGACTGTGGTTATCACGGTTCAGTTCTGTGGCGCCTGACCTTATACCGATTTCCTCATAATTGTAGGATCCGCCTGTATTAAAGAGGCCTAGGCCTCTAAAGACTACTTTGACTGGAATGGCCTATTAGAAGGCGGAGGTTGACCATGCTATTGCAAGCACGGATTTTCTGGTTGGTTCTGATTACGATAGGAATTGTTTCTTTCTCCGGTCCTGTGCGGGCCCAGGAAGATGAGACTCATGAAGATAAGACTTTGGCGCCGTATTTCGTCGTCAAAGGAGATCCCCAGGTAGATCAGTTACCGCTTAAAGATACCCGGGTTGAGATAGCTGTCTCCGGAGTTATCGCGGATGTGAAAGTAGTCCAAACGTATCGAAACGAAGGGTCGCGACCAATCAATGCGTCGTATGTTTTCCCGGCATCCACGCGGGCGGCCGTTTACTCGATGCGTATGCGAATCGGCGATCAGGTGGTTGTCGCCAAAATCAAAGAACGAGAAGTGGCAAAGCAGGAGTTCGATACGGCCAAGCAGGAAGGAAAAAGCGCGTCTCTGCTGGAGGAACAGCGGCCCAACGTGTTCTCGATGAGCCTTGCCAATATTATGCCTCAGGACCAGATCGAGATTGAGTTGCGATATACCGAATTGCTGGTGCCGACGGATGGCATCTATGAGGTGGTCTTTCCGACCGTTGTCGGGCCTCGCTATGCTTCCCGGCCCGAGTCCTCTGGGGCAAAGAATGATCGTTGGGTCAAGAGTCCGTACCTTCATCAAGGTAAG
>JAMQPI010000189.1 GCA_023717565.1 Pyrinomonadaceae bacterium
CGTATTGATTGATCGATCATCACACTGCGAACCATCCACCGGGGGCGCGCGTTTGCTGTTAATGTTTGAGCTAAAAGGATAGGAGATTCAGTTTCATGGGATGGAAGTTACTGCGTTCAATGCTCCTGACCTTATCCGTCACTGGCATTCTGATCGCCCAAACTTCGAGCGGCCCACCAAAGGGGACGTTGATACTCACCGGAGGAGAGTTCGGAAACGGGGTCATCGAACGATTCGTCACTCTCGCCGGCGGGCCCGACGCTAATTTTGTCTACATCCCCACTGCTTCGTCGGGTATCAAGCTTGACTCGGGCTTTGTCTATGTTCCTCCTGACACTGACACGCCTGCCGCTAACACTCACGAGTTCGAGTTGGAACTATGCAAGATGTTTGGCGTCAAACGCATCACGGTGCTGCATACGAGAAACCGCAGCACGGCAAATTCCGAGGCATTCGTCGAACCACTCAGGAAGGCGAACGGCGTTTGGTTGAGTCCGGGAAACGCGGGACGGCTGGCGAGTGCCTACCTGGACACGCTCACCTACCGTGAGATTGAGGCCTTGCTCAACCGTGGAGGTGTCACTGGGGGTAATTCGGCTGGCGCCATTATTCAAGGGTCATACATCGTGCGTGGCCGACCGGATAAACCCCTGCTAATGGCGAAAGGCCACGAGCGCGGCTTCGGGTTCCTGAAGAGCGTGGCGATTAATCCGCATCTGACTGAAGCCAAGCGAGACGCCGAACTGGTGAATGTAATTGACACCTACCCTCAGTTACTGGGCATTGGCATTGATGAGAAAGCGGCCATATTGGTGCAAGGTGATCGCTTTGAGGTAATCGGCAGTGGCCGCGTCGCTATTTATGACAACAAGAAACATGGCGGCAGTTGGTACTACTGGCTCTCCCCCGGTGATAAGTTCGACCTCCGTAGCCGTACGGCCCAGCAGTCTTCCAAAGCTACAATTCAGAAGTGACAGGAATAGCCGCTGTAGATGTGTGCGGAGGATCGGAGTGAAGCTAATGGAACAGAGCGATCTACTTCGAGAGCAACTAGTCAAACTCCTCGGGTGGCATGGCGCGCATGTGAATTTCGATGATGCGGTGGAAGGTGTCCCACCGCAGATGCAAGGCGTGCGGCCGGATGGCTTGTCCCATTCACTGTGGGAATTACTTGAGCACCTGCGCATAACGCAGCGGGACATCCTGGACTTCTGTCGTGACCCGGCATACGCGGCGCCCAAATGGCCTGATGACTACTGGCCGAAGAGCACTGCTCCGCCCACGCCGGAATCCTGGCCGGAGAGCGTGACCGCCTTCCGTGCTGACCGAGATGCATTGGCCTGGCTCATCGCCGACCCAACGGTCGACCTTTATGCGAAGATTCCACACGGCGAAGGACAAACGTATTTGCGTGAGGCGGTGCTGGTTGCCGATCACAGTGCCTACCACCTGGGTGAGTTTGTGGCAGTGCGGAGACTGCTCGGTGTCTGGAAGTAAATGCTCGGTGTAAGAATTAAGGTATTCATGACTGATGGGTTTCTTTGATTACTTTCAGATTGCGAGCCTACTACTCTTCCTGTTCGTGCTTGTAGCCAAGGCCCTGTATCTGCGCTCTACTGCGAACATCAATCCCATCGTTATTGGACGCGGAAAAAGAGGGCTGCGGTTTCTCTTTGAGCTATACGCTTTCGCAGGGCTGGCGGTCTGGGTCACTGAGCTGGTTCTATATTCACTTCATACCGGCTTTCGCATCTTCCCCGCGCCCCTACATACGGTGTTGATTGGTTCGACAATTGCAAAACTCGCCGGCGTGATAACGGTTACCTGCGGCCTCGTTGTTTTTATTTTGGCTTTTGTTTCATTCGGCGATTCGTGGCGGGTGGGATTCGACGTGAAAACACCAGGCAAGCTGGTAACGACCGGGATTTTTGCTTTCACGAGAAATCCCATTTATGTTTTCGTGAGTCTCTGGTTCATCGGGATATTTCTGATAAACGGGACTCTGATATTTTTGATTTTCGCCGTGCTCGCAATCGCCCACCTGCATTACCAGATCCGTCAGGAAGAGAAGTTTTGCGCCGAACTCTATGGACAAGCATACGAAGACTACTGCGCCAGGACTGGAAGGTATTTCACGTTATGAATCTTTTGCGGCCGTGGATTGGAAGCAACAAGCCAAACTAGTATTCAATGTTCCCAAGCCGCTTCACTTCAGTGATTACCAGCACTGCTGCGAGTGCGCTAAGCACGATCAAACCCTGTCGGCGTCTGATGTGGATTCCATTGGCTTAGAGCAGCTGGGAAACCCCGGTTGGGACCCGCTATGTTTTTCCTCCGCCGCAGGACTGATGTATTACTTGCCGGCACTGATCAGGCTAACCCTGGATACGATCGACAATCCCCGGGAGACGTACCTCGATCAGATGCTTTTTCATTTGATCCGGGATGGGGTGGGCAATATGCTGGTCAGCGAATGTAGCAAGGCGCAGCGGGAATTTGTCGCCGGCTTTCTTGAGTACGTCGTTGAGAGCCATGCTTCTCAGATCGAAGCTGGCGTTTACTCCGCCGATGATGTTCTAAGAGCGCATGAAATCTGGAGCGCCGCCTCATAACCACGAAACCGGATCAAAGTTATGAAACTCTGCTGTCTGTTCCTACTCCTGGTCCTGATACCAGTCGAGGTTGCTGGCGCCGCGCAAACTCCTCACGACGTGCTGACTGCGACTGAGGAATTGGAGGTTAGACGTTTCGTCAAATCATTTACTGACCAGCTCCAATTAACAAGGAATCTAAGTCCTTTCCTAAATGAGCCAGTAGCGAGAAGGGTATTGGATAACTATGGTGTCTACGACATGGGTTTTGTCAAACCCGAGATAGCCTTGAGGGTGGGAACTGATGAGTTAAGGCGTTTCTATCTTGCAATGACGAATCTTGCGTATCTAAGCAATCTTTACTGTTATGGCAATTTATCTATGAAGGGACGTGCAACCACAGATTTGCCATATGGTAAACAGTATCCGCCCCGCGTTTTTCGCCTGTTGAAAAGTAACCCGACCTTGGCGGTATGGTGGAATAAATCGGGTTCGTCAACGCCAGAGAAGGTCGTTGCCAGCGTTGAGCAGTTGCGAAGCCTAACGATGACATGGGAGAGGGCAGGAGCAATGATGCGCAGAACTTTTAAGTCCCGTCCACCAGAAAGATCTAAGACATACCAGAACAATCTATTTTATCTCGCGCCATATCTAAACAAGATCGAAGTTGAGACTTGTAAAACAGAAACGGATTGCGCTGGCTTTCCCGTGGGCACACAATTTATCAGTGTTGCTATTCCAATACTGAGATTAATGTTGGTTCGAGTGAATGGTCAGCTTAAGATTATGGCTATCGGACTTCTGGATCAGGATTAGTTCAGTGCCTGGCGATGCGTGAAAACGCTTTCGCAACAATGGGGTCATAGGCCTTGAGGATTAATGATGTCGTATATCGTTAGGGTTTTATGGAAGAAGAAGTTTGACGAAGCCTTCCTCGATAACAAATACAGCCGATCGCACACCTGGACATTTGACGGCGGAATTGAGGTGACCGCATCTTCCTCGCCGCATGTGGTGCCGCTGCCCATGTCCAACGAAAACGCAGTAGACCCGGAGGAAGCGTTTGTGGCTTCGCTATCGAGTTGTCATATGCTGTTTTTTCTGTCGCTCGCGGTCGAGAAACAATTCCTGGTAGAGAGTTATGAAGACAATGCCGAAGGCGTAATCGGAAAGAACGATGAAGGAAAGCTGGCAATGACCAGGGTTACTTTGAACCCTAAGATCACGTTTGGCGGCACTCACCTTCCCTCACGAGATCAGATAGATGAACTGCATCATTCAGCGCATGAGCAATGCTTCATCGCCAACTCCGTCAAAACGAAAGTAACTGTTGTACAGCCTTAACCAGGGAAGGAACAGACAATGCGAGACTTAGCCATCCGCTTGGAAAACCGACCGGGAGCCTTAGCTGAAATGGGAGAGGCTTTGGGAAGTGCAGGTGTCAGTGTTGAGGGCGGCGGCGCATTTGTCTGTGCTGGTGAAGGTGTAGCGCACTTTCTATTTGAGGATGGAGATGCGGCCCGCCATGCTCTCGAAGCCAGAGGAATCATCGTACTCGGAGATCGAGAGGTCCTGGTGCAAAAACTGAATCAGGATCAACCCGGGCAACTGGGAAAGATTTCGCGCCTGATGGCTGAGGCTGGTGTAAATATAGAAGTAATTTATAGCGATCATCAAAACCAACTCATCCTCGTCGTTGATGATTTTGAAAAGGGGCGGGCCGTCTCGGAAATGTGGAAGAAATCTGTTGGTGACTCGCTTCGGCATCCCTCTCCATAAACAAGGCGGCGAAATACGGCGCAGCATCAAGCCGCTTCAAGGATGTCTGATACACCTTATAAAGTTACGATCATTGTCGATCCAGAGTTTGGCGACCGTCTACAGAAGGTCGAACCCCCGGTTTGGATCGCTGATACGCCCGTCAACCGTGCCGCCGCAGAGAGAGTATGGTCAGAGTGTCCTGAAGAGTCCCACCTCAATGGTGTGACAACGTTTCAAATCGATCTCAATCTAACGGCCGATGAATGGTGCGCTGGTATTTTAAGCGCTGTCGATCTCCATCACGGTGAATACTCGCACAGGCCTCCCTATTCTGTTGTCGAAGTAATTGGCACACGGTTAACAATTGGGTTGCGGCAGGCCTTCTCTAAATATGGATTGAAAGAATTTGTGAAAGGCGCTGATGGCTTTCGGGCAAGGGGCTCGAAATGAAACAGACCAAACATGGGTGAAGACATGGATGCAGATGATAAAAGAAACCTGCTTCGGCACACTGTCGCGACTTTAGCGTATCGTGGTGGTAAGGCAGTATCAAATGCGCCGCAGGATTTCGCAACGTTTCGAGTTAACGAAACGACCCGCACTCCAGGCGAGATCCTGGCACACATCGGCGATTTGCTTGACTGGGCACTCTGCATAGCCAAAGGTGAGTACGTCTATACAGACTCCGCTCCGCTGCCGTGGGAAGACGAGGTGGCACGGTTTTTTGCCGGCTTGAATGACTTCGATTCCTACCTGGCCTCAGACCTGCCGCTTGAATATCCGGCTGAGAAACTCTTTCAAGGCCCGATCGCGGATGCGCTGACCCATGTGGGACAGATTTCGATGCTGCGGCGTATCGCCGGCGCTCCGGTTCGTGGGGAAAACTACTTCAAGGCAGAGATAGTGACCGGACGAGTCGGGCCCGAGCAATCAACGAAGCGCCGAGAATTTGACTGAGGTCAACAACCCTGAACATCCTAAGCACACTCGCTCGGCTCCTGACTTTCAGACTAACGCGCGAAGAGTTTCTACTATTCAGCCATAAACATCTGGCCGTTGGGGTGGCGTTTACCTGGCTGGTTGGAATCGGCAGGTGGTGGGATGATCCCGACGCACAGCTGCTTCAGCATCTGGGCGTCGGCTCTGTGGTCTATATTTTCGTCTTAGCCTTGCTGCTTTGGCTGATCGTCTGGCCTCTCAAACCACAGAATTGGTCATATCGCCACGTCCTGACGTTTGTTGCTCTCACGTCGCCTCCGGCTATTCTCTATGCGATCCCGGTTGAGAGGTTTACCAGCTTAGAAACCGCTCGGACATTGAATGTGTGGTTTCTTGGGTTAGTAGCCACCTGGCGCGTGGCTTTGTTGTTCTTTTATCTGCGTCGGTACGCGCGTCTCCCTGTTTTCTCGATAGTCGTCGCGGCGCTTTTGCCGATAACACTCATCATCGTTACTTTGACCATGCTCAATCTTGAGCGAGCCGTGTTTGATTTGATGGGTGGGTTGCGCAGTGATGGAACGGCGAATGACAATGCCTATGCGGTATTGATCATGCTTAGCTTGATCTCGGTGGTCTTATTTATCCCACTCCTAATCTGCTACATTTTCTTATCTGTCCGCTCGTTCGTGAGGAAGGCCAGGCTAAATTAATGAGGTGAGGTAGCGATACGTGGTTGTGACAGGTTGGAGAAACAATCTGGGAGGCAATCGTAATTCTGATGCAACTGCTGGCCCATTGATCTCCGAAACTGTAGAATCACCTTCACAATGATCAGAAAGGAACGAAGACAGGCTAAACGTATTTCCACGAACCTCACAGTCAGGTGGAATACTTCGGATTTCTCCCAGGACAGTAAGATAACGGACCTCAGCACTGAGGGATGTTTTATTTTGACCGCTAACCGAATGTCGGTGAATAAACTCTCCAGGGTTACTGCGGTTCCTAAAAAAGATGCGATTCACGTTGAACTGCACTTGTCTCATGATCAAACGTTGAAACTGAATGGCGAAGTTGTCTACGAGGTCGAGCGTCTCGGGTTCGGTGTCCGTTTCATTAATATCACTCCTCCGGACGAACATCTTCTTAGGGCTTTCATCGACAAACAGGACGTTAGGATGGAAGAGTCGCTTCCTTTTCCCCGAGTAAGAGGTCACAAGCATTAGCTGCTTGTAGTTTAGAGTTCAAGCTTCAGCTTGTCCGTTCCGGAAGCAACAACCTGAAGGGTGAACTCTGAACTTCACCACTTACACCGGGAGCAGTGCTGATTACGACTCGCAAACATGTATGGATAACCACGGGACGATTGAGCGCACGCGAACGTTTAGCTGGCAAGACCCGAAGGCATTGTCCGCAGCCGCGCGCGGTCTGTCTGGTCTTGAGTATTTGGAGAAGATAGCCGCCGGCGAATTGCCCCCGCCGCCGATTGGTACATTGATGAATTTCGGCCTGGCAAAGCTGAGCGAAGGCAGCGCAGAATTTACAGTCGAACCCGCGGAGTATCACTACAATCCGATTGGGGTCGTTCACGGCGGGCTGGCCGCCACCCTGCTCGATTCGGCGATGGGTTGTGCTGTTCACTCGATGCTGCCCGCCGGTGTGGGTTATACAACGCTGGAGATCAAAGTAAACTTCGTCCGCCCGATGACTGCTGAGACCGGGC
>JAMQPI010000192.1 GCA_023717565.1 Pyrinomonadaceae bacterium
GGCTTTTTTCGAACAGCCCTGAGGTGGCTCTCAGGGATCCTACGCAAACTGTTTTCCCCGCATTGACTTCTTAAGCTCCCACTCCGTAGGAAGTCGGATGTTTATAGATCGCGACACAAAGAATATCCCTGCGCCGTTCGGTAGGGCGGAACGTTACTAGATGAGTATCTGCCAGTTGAGTTCCGCCCTTCCGACCGGCGCGGGAGATGCGGTTGGGTGGCCGGTGCTATAGACATCTCACCCCTCCGGGGTGAAACCTGGACGTTTCTAATCGAGAGAACTCACACTCATCGCGTTGCACCCCGCCCGTTCGCGATGACTGCTTCGATTTCCGACATCTTGCGGGGTAGGGCTTCGGTCATCCAGCGCGTGCCGTCGACCGTAACCAACATATCGTCCTCGATGCGCACGCCGATGCCCTTGTACTTCTCAAACGCCGGCCTTACCGTGGCCTTGAACTTTTCCCAGTCGTCTTGCTTCCAACCGAAAGGCTGGTGATCGAGCGCATCCGGCCTGACATAGATGCCGGGTTCGTTTGTGAACACCATTCCGGGCTCCAGCTTTGCAGCATTGCCGACGTCGTGTACGTTCATTCCCAGCCAATGAGAAGTGCCATGCATGAACCAGATGCGATACTGTTCAGAGTTCTTGTCGGTGATCAAGCCCAACTTGAGTAGCCCCTCCTTGATAACTCCCAGAGCCGCGCGGTGCACGTCGGAATACATTGCACCGGGACGAATCACCCCGGCGGCCGCATCCTGCGCGTCATAGACCACTTGATAAATCTCGGCCTGGGCCGGAGAGAACTTGCCACTCACCGGGAACGTGCGGGTTACATCGGCGGTGTAGTGTTCATACTCCGCACCCACATCCATCAGTATCAACTCGCCGGGATTGACGGCTCCCTGCGATTCAATGTAGTGCAGCGTTGTTGCATTTGGGCCACAGCCTACGATTGATGGATAGCCCCAATGGTCGGCGTTGCGTCGCTTGAACGTATAGATAACTTCCGCATCAACCTCATACTCCCATTTCGCATCGCCGGCTGCGAGCCAGGCCCGTTGTTGTGCCTCACTCGTGATATCGATCGCATGCTGAAGTAACCGTAGTTCCATCGGGGATTTTCGCAGACGCATATCAGCAAAGATGGGTCCGGCATTTTTGATAACGAAACCACCGGGTGCCTTGGTCCATTCTGTGGCAAAGCCTTGTTCACGCACATACTCCCGGCTGGGCCCACTGCCGCGTGGAGCAAGCATATAAAGCTCGGCCTCGTTCTTCTCGGCGGCGGCGAATGCAGATTCGAAACCTGACGAGGTCCCCGCCTGAGGCACTCCCCCATACATGCTCATGAGGATATTTTCAGACTTGGGTTGATATGCCTGACGGTTGCGCAACGCCTGCACGAAGGGTTCGAACTCACGAGCTTCCCAAATCTCTCGGATGCCGGAGGCCTGGGCCGCCTCTTCCACGCTGTACATATGCCCGTTCCAGACTTCCGCAAGAGGATCTCGCCGGGGAATGAAAAGGATCTCCGGAGTTTGCTGGTTGCCGGGAATTAGAACGAGTGTCGCGCGCTTCTGTTTGAGCTGGGTGAGATAGTAGAGATTGTTCTCCTGGCGATATTCGTAATCGACGTCGTTGGCATAGACCCTGGGTTCGGCGCTGAAAAGAATCAGCACGGCCTTGGAGCCAATTGCTTGCGCGACTCTCGCCCGACGTTGCGCGAGTTCAGCCAGTCGTTCCTTACTACTAAAGACAGGCGCCGAAGGAGCGGGTCGAATCACCCCAGACGTTTTGTTGGTGTCGCCAGCTCGGGCTCCGACCATTAGTAGCGACGTGCTGAAGAGCATTGCCAGCAACGCCGCGCAGGCCACGTTTCTCGATATCGTTTTATGAACTTTCATTACTCTCCTCGAGATAACACCTACGCTCTGATGGAGACTTTTTTGATCGATTCTCAACTGACGGAATGGTCGGTGAGTTTAGAGTTCAAACTTTAGTTTGTGGCAATGACACCACAACCTAAAGGTTGAACTCTAAACTTCCGGAATCACACCCATCTTCAGTAGGGACGTCTTGGCATTCTGCGGCGATTAGCCCTTTGCGGAGCACGAATCACCTGAGTCGTTCCGTCGGGAGCCACGCGAACGCGGCTGCCGTCCTGTCCGACGATAACTTGAGAGCCATCGGGCATGTTCCGGATGACTACGTTGCCCACGCGGCGCCTTGGCGGAGGTTGTCCGGTTCGTGGAGGATCCTGAACGTCCTCGTCCGGAGTCTCAGGCAGTTCTCGGGATTGACGCTCGGCCCTGGCACGATCCGCCTCTTCGGCGGCGTCTCGATCGGCTTGCTGCCTATCGGACACACTCTGCTTCGTGGCCTTCTCCTGTTTCCTGACTACCTTCTCTTCAGTCGCAACCTGACGCTTGTCGTCGGTAACCTGCTTCGTTTCGTGAGGGGTCTCGGTTGAAACAGCCGAGCCACCACCCGGTGGCTCACCCTCAACTGCCGGAGTGCTAACTTGATTGATCGCCGGGGACGCAAGGTTGGCGGAGTTGCTCCTCCTCTGGTAAGCATAAAACACACCCACCACGCCAACTAGCAGAACGACCGCCGCAGCGGCAATTACCCAGGGCTTCCGAGGAGCGCCACCTGGCGAGTGCACGACTGTTGTTTCACTACTCAGTAAAGTCGTCTGCGGCACACTGGCTATGGTCTCGGCTGCGACCGGCGGGGCCGCGGCCGCAAATAGGACCGTGTCTGCCTCGGTGCGGTTGGCAACGGTTGTTTCAGAGTCGGCTCCCAGCAAAGCCTTGCGCATCTCCGCCGCAGTTGCATAGCGCTGGTCGCGATTTTGGGCCATCGCCTTTTGCAAAACCGCTGCCGTTTGAGGCGGCACGCTGATATTGACCTCGTGTGCCGGCTTTAATGGATCAGGCTGACCGTTAACAATTGCGGCTGCACGCGACAGAGCATCCGGTGGCTTAACGCCAGTGATCAAGTGATACAACGTTGCGGCAAGCGCGTAGAGATCACTACGGGCATCAGTGCCCAGCCCCTGGATTTGTTCCAGCGGAGCGTAATTCGGCGTATAGCCGAAAATGCTGGCCGTGGTTGTAGCGCGCGAAACCTCGGCGGCTTGCCCCTTTGCAAGTCCGAAATCGAGCAAAATGATCTGCCCCCGCGGCGTTAGTTTTAGGTTTTGTGGCTTGATGTCTCGATGAATAATTTGAGGATCCTGCGTGTGCAGATAGTCGAGCGCGTCAAGAAGTTGATCGGCCCAGGTCAACACCTGCTCGGTCGGAAACGGCCCACCTCTCTTGGCACTCATCGCGGCTAGATCGTCGCCATCGATGAAGTGCATTACCAGAAACTGACCGTCGCCTTCCGAGAAGTGGTCGCTCACGCGCGGGAGGGCGGGATGGTGCATGCGAGCCAGGAGCCTTGCTTCCCGTTCAAACTGCTTTCGCAAACGCTCGTCGGCAAAAAATGTCTCTTTCAGGGCGATAGTGGAATCCAACCGTTCATCGACAGCTTCGTAGACCGCGCCCATACCACCCTGACCCAGTTGGCGAACAACGCGGTAACGGCTCTGTAGGACTGTCTCTGGCGTTAGCATCAGATTGTCTGTTCCAGCGTGAGCGAATTCCTGGTTTGAAAACGGCTTTCTCGTTCAGCCTCGATCCAGCGGGATTCATTATACACGGGCAGTACACAAGACCGAACCACGCCGTCCGCGCAAACTTCTATAGGTCATCACTCTATGCGTACGCGCTCGCTAGTTCACCCCGGAGGGGTCGGATGTATATAGCACTCACGCCGTCCCCGCTTCCACCGTTCTGAAGGGCGGAACTCAACTTGACCGGTACTCATCGACTATCATTCCGCCCTTCAGAACGGCGAGGGTTGTCACTGGCTCCGTCTATAAACATCTCACTCCTAAAGGAGTGCCTCCAAACGGGCATGCACTGAAGCGATTCGATTCTTTGGCCTGAGATTGGGCGGTTTCAGTGGATCGGGCGTATGCTATGGGCCATGAGCAATCCCTTTCCCATCTCCGACGATGAAGTCATCGACGTCAGTCCCCCACAGCGAACTCGATGGCGACGCTGGTTGATAGCGGCCGCAGTCTTGCTCTTCATCGTGCTCTCTCGCAGCCTGTCAATCTATGTTTCCGCGTTATGGTTTGGCTCGCTCGGATACTCCGCCGTCTACTGGTACATACTCAAACTGAAGATCGCCCTCTTCTTGACCTTCTTATTGTTGACCGTCGGGATACTTCGCGGCGCTTTTTGGGTGCTGGAACGGACTTTCGCCTCATACTCTTTTGCGCCCCGAAAGATAATGGTCAACAACCAGCCCGTCGAGTTTTCGCCGGCGCGTTTCATTCGACCACTGACGTGGGTCGTCGCGGGTGTGTTCGGGTTGTTCTTTGGGTTCGCGATGAAAAGCAACTGGCAGGAGTTTGCCCTCTACTACAATCAATCCGCAACGGCTCAGGCCGATCCGATCTTTCAAAAACAACTTGGCTTCTACCTGTTTTCCCTTCCGGTCTACGATGAGATCAGCTCCTGGCTGATGACACTGACCTTCATCATTCTCTGCGCCGCCATAGTCTTTTCGTTGCTTACAATACCTCAGCGAGTCCTGAAATCCGCCCGCTCGCTTTCTTCCGGTCAAGGCTTCGCCGCAATCTCTTGCGCCCTGGCAGCACTAATGTTCGCGGTTGCCTGGCGGACTTACCTCTCTCGCTTTCCTTTTCTCTGGACGGATCATCAAACGTTTTCCGGTGTTACGTATGCTGAGGATAACTACCTGCTGCCCGCTCTTCTGTTCGTCTCGTTCGCACTCATCATAGGCGCGGTGCTTTCCCTCTTAAACGCGTTCACCAAGAAAGGACTGCGCCTGCTATTGCTGGCCCTGGCCATTCCGATTGCGGTCTATATCGTAGGCGTGGTCATCGTCCCAACGTACGTCAATAGTTTCATCGTCAAGCCCAACGAACTCGGGCGCGAGACGCCATACATCGAGCACAACATTACCTGGACGCGGCGGGCGTTTGGGTTGGAACAAGTTGAATTGCGGCAATTTGAAGCGGAGAACTCGGTCGAAGCGCTGAACCTCAACGCTAATCGGGCGACCCTCGAAAACATCAGGCTCTGGGATTGGCGTGCCCTGCAAGACACACTCAAACAAATTCAAACGATTCGCACCTATTATGATTTTCCTGATGTTGATGTAGATCGCTATAGCGTTGGCGGGCAGACGAGGCAGGTGATGCTCGCGGCGCGCGAAATTGACGTCGAGAAACTCCCGGAGTCTTCGCGTAACTGGATCAACGAGAAACTCATCTATACCCACGGCTACGGGTTGACGATGAATACAGCCAATGAGTTCACACCTGAAGGCATGCCTCGCTTCCTTTTGTCGAATATGCCCATCGAAGCTCGCACCCAGGAAATCAAGGTTACCCGGCCCCAGATCTACTTCGGACAGAAAACGGACACTGATGTTTACGTAAACACCGCTCAAAAGGAGTTTGATTTCCCGCAAGGCGAAGCAAACACGTACACCACCTATGAGGGAACGGGCGGCATCAAGATCGGCGGACGTTTGCGGCGGATGTTGCTGGCCTGGGCGCTGGATGATCTTTCAAAACTTCCCTTCTCTGATGATGTAAAGTCAGAGAGCCGGGTTCTCATTCGCCGAAACATCAAACAGATTGTCAATGGCGTCGCTCCATTTCTAATCTACGATAATGATCCGTACATTGTCGTGAGCAAAGAAGGCCGGCTTTTCTGGTTACTCGATGCCTTTACCGAGTCGTCAAGATTTCCCTACTCGCGACATCACCAGGCCGGAAGCAATCGTATTAACTACATTCGCAACAGCGTGAAAGTGGTTATCGACGCCTACAACGGCTCGGTCGCATTTTACGTTTTCGATTCTCAGGATCCCCTGATCGCCACTTACCGAGCCACCTTTCCCACCCTTTTTCAGGACGCCAGCGCCATGCCGGCGGACCTGCGTTCCCATGTGCGCTATCCGGAAACCCTGATTCGAGTCCAGGGGGAAGTTTATGGCATTTATCACACGCAAAGTGCCAAGGTCTTTTTCCAACGTGAAGATGTTTGGAGCGTGGCGAACCAGCTCGGCCGTGACGGGCAAGAAAAGAATAAACCTGAACCGATCGACCCGTACTATGTGCTGATGCAGCTTCCTGGCGAGCAACTATCAAGTGAGTTCGTTCTGATCTTGCCGTTTACTCCGGCAAGTCGAAACAACATGATTGGTTGGATGGCCGGACGTAGTGACGGAGACAACTACGGCAAGCTTCTGGTCTACAATTTTCCGCAATCTCGTCTGATTGAAGGTCCCCTGCAAATAGAAGCACGCATAGATCAAAACTCCGAACTCTCCTCGCAGTTTACCCTGTGGGGCCAGCAAGGCTCGCGAGTTGTGCGAGGCCATCTACTGGTTATCCCAATCGGGCGTTCCCTTCTCTATGTAGAACCCGTGTATCTGCAGGCCACCACCAGTCCGATGCCTGAGCTGCGCCTGGTGGTGCTGGCGATCCAGGAACGCGTTGGGTATGGAAAGAGTTTTGACGAGGCAATGACCCACCTCTTTGGTGAAGCCGGGAAAGCCCCTCCCCCACCAGGCGCCACGCCGACGAAGGTCGATGAGACCGCGCCGAAGCCAGTGGCGTCACCCTCGCCAGGCGACAACGTTCAGCAATTGATTACCAAGGCCGTTCAGGAGTTTGAGGACTACCAGCGTCTGACGTCACAGGGCAAACTTGCCGAAGCAGGTCAGAAACTAGAACAACATAAACGCACACTCGAGGAATTGAAGCGGCTGATCGGCAAGCGGTGATACGGTGGAGCACTCAACCACAGAACCAATAGCGGTAGAGACTGGGTGGTTCAGTGTTCGCCCAACCGCTACCACACCTAGGTTCGGTCCATTTTTTCAAGTAGCTTCTTGGCCCCCTCCGCAGCATCTTTGTATTCAGGAAGGAAATCAGGGTTGGGAGTCATCTTGAGCACGGCATCAATTTGTTTGCGTGCCTCAACATCTCTGTGTACCTCGTGATAGGCCTCCGCCAAACGTAACCTCAGCGGCCCGTTGTTGCTCCCAAACTTCAGACCCTTCTCCAAGTACTCAATGGCTTTTTGATAATCGCCGCCAAAGAGCCTGGGTGATTGTAGATAAAGCTGTCCCAGGCCCAGGTAGGCGGCTCCACCCTGAAACTGTTCATCAATCTTCAGCACTGCCTCCATCTCGCGGCGGATGTCTTCGATGCTTGAGAGACCTGCAAGCGTGCTCAGCTCTGCGTTCCCGCCATAGTTGGCTCCCAGCCAGAAATGCCCCTCGGGTTTTTCGCTGCCCAGTTGGACCGCGGCCTTTCCCGCTTCGATGCCTTCCCGAAAGGCCTGTTCTCGTTCGCGCTCGTCATCTGTGTGCGCTCCCAGGTAATAGCTAATCCGCGCCAACTTCCAAGCCACTTCGTAACCACTGTAATCCGATGTCCGCGCCTGTCTTAGCAAGACAACACATAGTCTCGCCTTCGACAGATCCTCCCGTTGAGGGTAGAGTCGGTCTGCCTCCACCATCTTTTCTGCGGCGACATTTTTGTTAGGCCCGCCATCGTTTTTCGCAGCTTCCGAGCGCTGGTTTCGGCAGGAGAGTCCCCCGATTGCCAGCAGCAGCAGCGGCAAGATGATTAACAGACCTGCGAATTTCCTCATGTTTTCTACCACTCCTAGAATACTTGCGGCCTAATTGTCTGGACATGCTATACACATAAAATTTGAGGCTTAGAGCTGGTATCCAAAACCTGCCGAATAGGTTATATTGGCCACGTTCGTACAGAAAACTTGCGTGGTGTAGTGCCCGCAAGAGTCCACTCGAATACTTTGGAGGTAGTGTGGCAGCGGCAGCTTTCTACGATTTGGAAGGTACATTGGTTAAGACAAACCTGGTCCACACGCTGGGATTTTATGCCAGGAACCAGCCGGGCCTGGTGAGCAGTCTAAAGAAAAGCGCAGCCACACTCGTCAG
>JAMQPI010000195.1 GCA_023717565.1 Pyrinomonadaceae bacterium
GATGGCGGCCTCTGTTTTAATCACGCTAATCAGCTGTGGAACTGTTTTTTCGCAATCCTCAACGGGTAGCATTTCGGGCACCGTAACTGATCAGAACAATGCGGTGGTACTGGGCGCTACAGTTCTTGGAAAGAATACCGAGACGGGATTCGTGCGTTCGGCGGTAACGAATTCATCTGGCCTTTACCGCCTCACAGACATTCCATCCGGACCATCTGAAATAACGATCGCAGCGGCAAGCTTCAGGAAGCTTGAACGGGGCGGCATCACACTCGACGTCGGTCAGAACGCCATCGTCGATGCAGTTCTGCAGCCGGGCGAGATCGTGGACTCCGTTACCGTCAACGAGAACGCGTCGATGCTCAACTCCAGCACTGCCGAGGTGAGCACGCGCTTCGACAGCCGTCGCCTCTCTGAACTGCCGATCTCCCCGAACCGTAGTGTTTATAACGTACTTCTGTCCACACCGGGCGTCATCCAGCTGGCAACCGGCCAAGCGACTTTTAACCAAGTTCTGAGTTTTTCGGCAAATGGCGGACGAACTCGTTCGAACAACTTCATGCTCGACGGTCAGGACATGAACGACCCAACGTTCACCGGCGCCGAGGTCGCTCTAAACAATCCGGATGCGATCCAGGAAGTCAGTATCATCACAAATCAATTCAGGGCTGAATACGGTCACAACGCGGCGTCGATCGTAAATGTCGTGGGTAAATCGGGCACGAATAATTACCACGGCTCATTGTTCTGGTATCACAACAACGAGTATTTGAATGCGTGCAGTAACCTCGACAAGGTTGCCACAGGTGCTCCGACCGGTTTCTGCAATAATGACGCCGCTAGTGACGCCAGAAAACGGGCCCCACTACGCAATGAGAATCAGATCGGCTTTACTTTCGGCGGCCCGTTGACACTTCCGGTGTTTGGTGATGGGGGCGACCGATATGTTTGGAAAGGTACCGATAAAACTTTTATTTTTGGTGATTATCAGCGATGGTCGGATCGGTCTCTGGTGTCTGGTCCCACGATAAACGGAGCGCCGACCGCTGCCGGGCGAGCCTTATTGCAATCAGTCGTCGGCGATCGTCCTCAAGTTCAGGCTCTTCTGAGATCTGTGCCCGCAGGAATACCAAACGGCACATTCCAGCAATTTACGATTCTGGGGCAGCCACCTCGGAACGTGGAGCTCGGCGATTTCACAGGCTCGTCGCAGTTTGTATTTGACGACCACCAGGGCTCGTTGAGACTTGATCACAGGTTTAACGAAAAGAATTTCTTCTACGCCCGCTACCGATTTGATTCGCAGGACTCGTCCGGCGGCGGTCAGGTGACACCGCCCGGGCTGACAACGGTTAACGAATCGAGATCATCGGCTCTGGCAATCGTCCTAAACAGCGTTCTCACGAGTAGATCTTCGAATGAGGTCCGCTTCGCATGGCTACAATTCAGTTCGCGAGGCGATGCTGAGTTTCCGTTCTCAAAGACGATCCCGGCAATGACGATCGTAGGCTTGGGGATGGTTCAATCGAACGCGGGTTCCCGGGCACTAGGCTTTTCTCCCGGTCTGCCCGGCTTTCGAGAGCATGACACCTATCAAATTACTGATGCCTTTTCATATGTCACCGGCGCGCACAGTATGAAGTTTGGCGTTGAATTGCGCCGGACGGATGCCAGGCTTCTCGGGATTTTGAATACGAGGGGAACCTTGACGTATAGCACTCTCTCGAGTTTTGTGAACGATTCCGCCAATCCGGCTACCAAGAACTTCCTGCTGGCGGGCGGCGAGAGTGCAGGTTTTTATCGCTGGCATGAGTTCTATGCCTTTGCTCAGGATGAATGGAGGATCCGGGATAGCTTGACCTTGACTCTTGGAGTTCGCTACGAGTATCCGGGTGACCCGTTAAGTTACTTGAGAGGACTAAATGGCCGGATCCTGGCTGCTAACGGCAACAACCCGCTATTCAAGCTGCTGGGCCCCCTTCCGGAAACCGATGCGAATAATCTGATGCCGCGGATTGGCTTCAATTGGAATCCGCGCACGGGCAAAAAGGGGATCATCGGCTTTTTTACGGGAGGAGACAAGCTCGTGGTCAGTGGCGGTTATGCGCGAACCTATGACCCGATCTTTATGAATATCGTCGTGAATATGGGTGCCTCGTTTCCCTTCGTCGCAACTCCGCGAATGCCGACAACAAATGCTTTCTTAGCTGTCCGAGATACGACGGTGCCGGATTTGTCTCAGGCGAATCTTTTCACCAGATTTGTGCTTTCGGCAGACATTCGCTCTCCGGCGACAGATCAAATATCGATTGAGACACAGCGTGAGTTAACGAAGGATCTCGTAATGAAGATTGGGTACATAAGAACGCGAGGAACCGGATTGTTGCAAAGCATCGATGGAAATCCTTGCCTTCCGCTCCCTGCATGCACTCGCGTGAATCCCAATCTGGGAATAATCAACTTGTACACAAATGCTGCGAGCTCTACCTACGACGCTCTTCAGGCAAGTTTGACAAAGCGCTTGAGCCGTAATTTCAGTGCCGGCCTACATTACACATGGAGCACGCTCATAGACGATGTGACCGATGTCATTCCTGCTTCTACGTCGGAATTCTCCCGCTCGCAAAATTCCTTCGATCGTCGCGCTGACCGCGGCCGTTCGGGGTATGACCGCCCGCACCGGTTGACGGGGAACTTTGTGTATGAGCTTCCGTTCTATCAGCACCAAACCGGATCAACGGGCAAGTTTTTTGGCGGTTGGCAGCTTAATTCCTTCTTCACTTTTCAAAGCGGAGCACCCTTTACTGTTACGCTTGGTTCGGATCTTACGGGGTCCGGGAATCCGATTCGTCCGAATCTAAATACAAATTTGGATCTATCGAGCATGACGATCAGCGAAATTTTGGCCGCCGGTGGCGCGAACCTTTTTCGAGGGCTTTCCCCGGGGCAGCGGGTAGGAAATGCAGGCCGAAATATTCTGCGGTCGGACGGCCTTAACCTGGTCGATTTTGGGATCATCAAAAACACACGCTTATCAGAAAATGTTCGGATCCAATTACGAGCCGATATGTTCAATGCCTTCAACTCTCGCAATTTCGGCATTCCAAATGGCGCATTTAATTCAGGAGCCAATTTCTTTAATCAATGGGCGACCAACGGCGGTAACCGGCGAATTGTTTTAGGCGCGAGGTTGGCGTTCTAGCGTTCGGGCGGATTTCAAGTATTCCAGCAACCACTGAGCTTCCCACGCTGACTCTATGTACTGCTCGGCAAGACAGCGTAACAAGAGCTAGCATTGCAAGGACAAATTTATCCTACCAGCCATCCAACAGTCTTGAAAGTTCTTACATTGGTCCAGGCCCGAGTACCTGGACAAAAGTGACCTAGCTGCCCTCAAGATCCTGGGCAAAACTGCATCGACAGAAGTGGCGTGAGAATTGCAGAGTCGGGCTCGAGCGAAGAGTTCTAATCCTATGAGGGAGACGAGACGATCGCAGATTGCTCGGGCGATTCTGGAGTACATTCGTCAACATTTGGAAGCTCAGGATACGTTGGAAGGTATTACTCAATGGTGGTTGCCGGAGGAGATGCGAACGCGAACCGTGTTAGTCAGCGACGCACTAACCGAACTCGTCGCCAAAGGATTAATGCTTGAGCACAAGGGCAAGGACGCACAACTGCATTATCGAGTCAACAAACGCAGGTTGAAAGAAATCGAGGAGTACATTCGAGAGAAATCGCCTGATCTACAATTCTGACCACCTCCGATCCAGGGATTGTATCCCGACTCCTTACGTCAACAGTCTCAAAGACTTAACCGTATCAACGGAATCAATGACCAGCACGTCGGTCGCAAAAGAAATCGGCGCCTCAACTTACGCTCACAATTGGAAATACTTGTGTGGTGAGTTAAGCCGTCTGGATCTACTTATACGTCTGCAACTCTTGCGACAGGGCGACAAGCAACCAGCCAGTCCATTGGATCAATTTAGAGGACTGGTGCTGTTCGAGACCGAAATATACCCACTGCTGAACTCCAGCGACGGCGACTCTGCGAAACCCGAAGACATTGGAGGTTCCGAATATCAGGAACTAACTGAAACGCTCGGGCAACTGGAAACGGAAATCCGAGAACGTCGCGCGAGGATGGCGGAAGATGGCACCTACGTTCCACTCGCTCACCTGGCTCACGCTTTTCAACTCTCAAAATTTGAACAGGACTGCCTGCTCATCACTCTCGCGCCGGAATTGAATCACAAATACGAGAAGCTTTACGCGTACCTTCACGACGATGTGACGCGGAAGAAACCGAGCGTCGATCTCGTGATGAGTTTGCTCCTTCGCGGTACCGACGAGAGGTGGGCGGCGAGAGCCGCGTTCGACCCGGGGGCTTCCTTGTTTAGATTCCGATTATTGCGAATGCATGACGGTGTCGACGGTGCTCGCCCGTTGATATCCCGCTTTCTGGCGCTCGACGATCGCATGGTTAGTTTTCTTCTTGGAAGCCTGGACGTTGATGCGCGAATCGAGAGTGCGATCAAGTATTTCAGTCCTCAGGAAACAGTGCCCAAACTGCCGCCGGAACAAGAGTCAATCCGAAATGCTGTTCACTCCCACATCCACGGTGGAAACAAACAGAACTTCATCATTTGTTGTCACGGAAGTTATGGCGCCGGCAAGAAGACCTTTGCACGAAATCTCGCCAATGACCTGGGCTTGCCTCTGATCATCGCCGACGTGTCGAAGATGCTGGAAGGTCCATTTGAAGAGACGATCTGGCTGCTCGGCCGAGAAGCGTTGCTCCAGTCGTCGCTGTTGTGTCTAGAAAATCTTGATGCTCTCTTGACGGAAGAGGCGACAGCAAAGTCGAGACTTGAAGCGCTGCTCGAGATGTCGCGAGCGTGTTCGTGGTTAGTCTTTTTGTGCAGCACTCGTCAGGCCAATCTACATCGGTTGTTACAGCAATCGCGCTCGGTCGATCTGCCTTTTCCAATTCCGGACGCCGGCGCGCGAAAACAAGTCTGGAAGACCCTGCTGGCTGAATTTGGCGAGACAACAACTAACCTCGACTTCGGCTCACTCGCCAGCAAGTTTCGCTTTACCACCGGACAAATCAAGGACGCTCTCGGCGTAGCGCACAATCTCGCCCAGTTACGCACCCCACCCGACAACGAGATCGGGATGAAAGATCTCGAGGCGGCCTGCCGTTCTCAATCAAATCACAAACTCGGCACCCTCGCGCGAAAAGTAACCCCGGTGCATTCATGGGGCGACATTGTACTGCCCGAGAATTTACTGCAGCAATTGCGTGAAATCTGCCAGCGAGTTGTTCACCGTTCTCGAGTGCTCGGCGACTGGGGTTTTGGTCGCAAACTGTCACTCGGAAAAGGAATCAATGCTCTCTTTGCCGGACCTTCGGGTACCGGCAAGACAATGGCTACCGAGATTCTCGCAAGCGAACTCGGGATCGACCTCTACAAGATTGATCTCTCCGGCGTGGTCAGCAAATACATCGGCGAAACCGAAAAGAACCTGGATCGCGTGTTTGAAGCAGCGGAAGACGCAAACGCAATCCTGTTTTTCGACGAAGCTGATTCTCTCTTCGGCAAACGCTCTGAAGTCCGCGACTCTCACGATCGGTATGCAAACATCGAAATCTCGTACCTCCTGCAAAAGATGGAAGAGTATGAAGGTCTCGCGATCCTGGCTACCAATCTCAAGGCCAACCTCGACGAATCGTTCACGCGCAGACTGGCGTTTACTGTTCATTTTCCGTTCCCCGATCACGCAAGCCGACGGTTGATCTGGGAAAAAATCTGGCCCGCGGAAGTGGTGCTGGATAACGAGGTGGATCTCGATTGCCTCTCGAGGCAATTCAAACTCAGTGGTGGAAACATCAAGAACGTTGCACTCGCTGCCGCGTTTCTGGCAGCCGAGGATGAGACGCCGGTCACGGTCGCACATCTGCTGCATGCAACCGGACGCGAGTATCAGAAACTTGGAAAGCCACTCAGCCCGGATCAGATGGTGCTCAATGCCTATGAAGAGGTGCCGGCGTGAGCAGACACCACCGCCGATTGAAGAAAAAGGCTCAACAAGAAAGCTCGATCAAACATCAGCCGAAGCAACGCACCCTCATGAAACAAATGACCAACGCGGGATTGCCGAGTCGAATGTTTGAAGCAGGTAACGCAGCCATCAGCCATCTGCTGCATGAGGTGAGCGGTGGCAGTCCCCTGGAACCGGCCATACGCAAAGATATGGAAGAAGCGTTCGATACCAATTTCAGTGAAGTACGCATTCACGATGACCCGGTAACGGAAGAAAAAGCCGCTGCGGTCAACGCTGAAGCATTCACCCAGGATGATCACATCTACCTTGGAGAAGGCGCGCCGTCACTGCAGAGTTCAGACGGCAGGAAGCTTCTGGCCCATGAATTGGCGCATGTCGTACAAAAACGGCAGGCAGGCGGGCAGCAATCCAGCGGAATTAATCAACCCGGCGACGGTTTTGAGGTTGAGGCAGATCGCGCCGCGGCTTCGGCCGCCGCGGGTCGCCCGGTTCACCTGACAAGTTCAGGAGCGCCCCCGGTAGTGCAGCGTCAGAGCAGTGGCGGCCTGGTGGAGAACCTGGTGGATAAGGCCCTGACGAGCGGGATCAGTCTTACCCAGGACGGCTGGGCCGTAGGCGGCGTAACGCTCAACGATCTGAAAAAGGCCGGGAAGGCCGCTGAGATGAGTGGCGAAGTACTTGAGAGGGTTGCCAAAGGCAACTTTAGAGAGGCCCTGGACCTTGTCAACCCGAAAGATGCCGACGAAGAGAAGAGACTGCTTGAAAAGTTTCGCAAACTCAAAGAAAAAATGGACGCGGTAAAAGACGAGGGTGAACGCAAACGTGACCAGGAAGAAAAAACCGCCAGGCACGACGAAGCGGTGCGCGAAGGCACGAAAAGGCTTGGAGTGAAAAAGCGCGAGCCCAAATCGGAACTGATCGACCCTGACAGTGATACGCGTTTCACAATGGGAGCAACCACGCCGTATGTCGTCGACGATTTCAATCTGGAAAAGGCGGATCTGAAACCGGCGCACAAAAGAAAACTGAATGAGGTTGCCAGTCGAGCCAGCTCCAACCCCAACGCAGAAATTGAGATCGTCGGCCATGCAGATACAACTGGTAAGCTCGCCTTCAATAAGACTCTGTCAGAAAACCGCGCCAACGCGGTTCGCGACTACCTGATCTCGCAGGGAGTAGAACCCGGAAAAATCAAACTAGTGAGCGGAAAAGGAAACGAAGAACCGTTGATTCCCGAAAAGACGGACGCCGATCGCGCGCGCAATCGCCGCGTGGAAATTAGATATTGGGCGGGCGCGGTCGAGAAAAAGAGGAAGACTTATGGCTTCGGTCTCGGAAAGCTAAAGCTTGATCTCTAGAGGTGTTTAAAGAAGACCATGCAACGGCTGCCAATCTCATTACCGGTGCTTCCTTCTCCCGCGGTCGAGTCGCGTAGTGCAGAGATTCTGCGTGGACTGGTTTATACGCACAACCGCGCCAATGCCAATACTGCCGAACTACACAAGACGAGTGTGACAGTTGCGGCGCTCATCGATCTCCTGGTCGAGCGCGGCATTGTTGGTGGCGATGAACTAAACGAACGACGCAAAGAACTCGCAGAGGAATTGAAACGAGATTACGTAAGCCGCGGCATGGCGGTCGCGATGCAGGACTTCGACGTCAGCAAGTATGAATTCAAGGGCGGCGCTGAAATCGACTGCGAGAGTCGACTTCATCTCTGTAAGGCCGCCTGTTGTCGGTTGCCGTTCGCGCTTTCGAAACACGACGTGCAGGAAGGCGTGGTGAAGTGGGACCTGGGCCAGCCATACATGAACGCTCGCGATGACGACGGTTACTGCGTGCACCTGAACAAGGAAACATCTAAATGCACTGTTTACAACCAGCGACCGGTTCCCTGTCGCGGTTACGACTGTCGCAAAGACGAGCGCGTCTGGATCGATTTCGAAGACAGAGTGATCAATCCGAGTGTGGCTGATCCAAATTGGCCGCATAGTCTTGAGAGTGAAACCGTAGAGGCTTCGCATGGCTGAAGTTGTTGCCAACAACACGCAGAAGGAAAAGACCACGAACACGGTCGAAAGGGGTTCGCGTGAACTTGGTCCGCAGCCTCTGGGATTGGGGCCTGAAGCGGGATTGCTTTCACTGCAAGCAAGCGTCGGCAATCGCGCAGTTGGCAAATTCCTCGAGTCGATGTCCCAGTCGTCGCCGGCCTCGGGAGTTTTGGTGCAACGGAAGTGCACCTCGTGTGGGCAAGCAGCGAGTAAGTGCTCAGGATGTCGAGACGAAGAAACAATCCAACGAAAAGCTAACAGCGGAAATGGCGCGGCGCCGGATGTAGGTGCAGTACCTGCCGCCGTTCACCAGGCGCTCGATAGTCGTGGCGGCAGGAGTATCGATCCGACAGTAAGAGGCATGCTGGAGTCGCGCTTCAACTACAACTTCGGCCACGTGAGAGTCCATCACGATGCGTTAGCCAATCGCGCGGCCGCGTCGATAAATGCTGCGGCATTTACCGTCGGCAACTCGATCTGGTTTGGACAGGGACAGTATCAAACCGGAACCAATCGCGGCCTGCATCTGCTGGCGCATGAATTGGCCCACACCATCCAGCAACGCAGGCACGCCGGACCACTACAAGGCCGTCTGACGGTTGGCAGTGTTCATGACTCTGCTGAAGCGGCCGCAGACCGCGCGGCCGATGCGGTGTTGAAAAATGGCAGTGTTCCGAGTTTGGCCGCGGGCTTACCAATACTTCGCCGTCAGCCGCTGCCTTTCACCGATCCCAACTCAGCAGCGATCCAACGGGCAATCCCAATAATTAGCAATACCGATGACCCTGACACCGTTGCGGTTGAATACCAGGGGAACAACTATCGTGCGACCAGACGCCTCACCGGCTGGCGTCGCACATGTGAACGAGTAGAGGCCAACGAAGCTCCACGACTCAGCGCCGATTTCGATAGCAGCAACGCCTGGGCGCAAGTGGAATGGTGCACCGTCGGAGGAAGATCAACCCGTGGGAGAGTTCGTCTTGGTGTTGATATTCCCGCAGCCTTAGCAAGAACCATTGGCTCGCTGGTTCGCGGCGGACAGGATCCGCGAACAGTTCTTAGCAACACCGACCTCACTCCATTCATAGAAGTGGACGTTGCGCGCTCGGGACAGGTTCGCGTGCGCGCCCGCGCGGAGGCAACGGTGCGTCCCGGTCGTGAAGAGGTCCGTGGCGGAAGAGGCTCCCTTGCGATCGACCTGCCTGGCGCAACCATTGAATTCGAAATCAGGGGAAGCGCACCGGACGCTCCCGGAGGAAGACCCGACATTCAAGGCGGACTCGTCGTCACGATTCCGTTTGGTACCCGCTCACAACCGGTGCGCTGCAGAGAGGTGGAAGTTTGTCGTTACACCCCGACCTACTCGATTCAATGTATTCAGCGAATACCGCCGCGAACACAGCGCCTGCCCGATGAAACTCGCTACTTGTATTTCGAATATGCCACGGACGTCGTAGCAACTCGCGACAGCACGACGGGTCGAAACCGCCGCACTGAGAACAACCGCGGCGCTGAGCGCAACGAGAGTGAAATCCCTCGGATTCAGCAATTGTTCGATCAAGGATGGAAGGTCAATTCGATCCGCGGCTTTACCTCTCCTGAAGGACCACGTGAAGGGCCAAGCCAACAGCGACGACAGGAGAGTCGCTTCGTTGGCAACACTCAGCTATCTCAGAATCGCGCCGTTGCGGCGCAGCGACAGGTTGAAACGCTCTGCAATCCCAATGGGATGCTGACCATGCGTCAGCGTACTTGTTTCGACGGCACTGTCACACCCACGGGCGAAGGTGAGTTGCTCACCGCAGACACAGCAAGCGGACGAGAGATGGAAGGAACGCCGCTGGCGACGCAGGCAGCAGGTCGCTTTCCTACTGAAGAAAGATCGCAGAGCACACCGCAGATCGAAGAACAGTTGGGTACCGCGAGGCCTGGGCAGAGAGGATCGCTCGTATATCCGTTCTTGCGCCGCGCCACTATCACTTTCATGAAAACGGAAACGATCGCTGGAAGAGACACTGAACCGGGACCCTGCTCACCAGAAATTGAGCGAGACGTACGAACGTTTTTTGAAAACCGGCCGCGGCGTCGGGGCGAAAGATGAAGGGCGACTGAGTTTGCAGATGCCAAATTCTATTTCGGCAAAGGCTTTGAAGGACGACAGCAGTCTCTCAGCTCGCGGGCGAGACCAGGCTCCGACGGCAGTGGCCCAACCTGGTTCAGGAAATCAAATACTCGACTTACAGCAGAACGTTGGCAACAAGGCCGTCAGCGATCTACTTCAGTGCGGTGGTGATGTAACGAAACTAATGTCCGCCAATCTCAACATCAGCAATCCCGACGATACGAGCGAGCGCAACGCCAGGCAAACTGCATCTCGCCTCTTATCGTCACCCGACTCGCATGACTCGCGTTCAGCTCCTGGTGAGAAAGGGCAATCTTCCGCGCCAGGCTCACATCGGTTGCCGCGATCGACGCGCGCTCGTTTCGAACCACAGCTCGGCGTTGATCTCAGTCACGTTAGGTTACACACCGATTCCCAAGCGGCTTCGTCTGCACACACTCTGAATGCAAAGGCATTCACATTGGGCTCCGATATCGTCTTCGCGCAGGGCCAATATTCTCCGGAGACGGAAGGCGGTCAACGAGTGTTGGCCCACGAGTTAAGTCACGTGGCGCAGCAGAGCCACGGCGAAGTCTCTGCAAACACGATCTTTAGAGAAGACGAACCGGATAAACCTAAGATGGCGAGTATGGTCAGTCAAAAGTTCGCTGACCTTCCCGACGGCCAAGTGGTCTCAGATCCGACCGGAGCAAAGCACGGCATCACTGTAATCCGTCGCGGTGACGAGTTGTTCTATCACCTGCCACCACCTGTCAACGCTCAGCGCCAGGTTCCACGACCGCTTGAAGTCAAATCGGGTAAACGCCAGCCCATTAAGTCTATTTCATGGGGCGGTGGTGGAATTTCTCAACGCGCGTTCGACGTCGACTTTGACACTTTCGACGCTCCGTTCACCGTGAACATTTTTGGTGTAGGCCACACGCAGACACTGATCGACGCACTCTTTCGCAAACCTGCTGCACTTGAGACGCGTCCCGAAGGTCTGGAAGTTGAAAAGAAGCCCGGGACTCTGCCTCAGGCTCGTCCGAAAGGAGCCGCCTTCAGGACCGCGGAGCGTTACCACATTCCCGGCGCAACCTTCTCGATGTATGTCTTTAGTTCTCGTGGGGTACAGGTGTCTGACGACACGACGGGCACAAAGCTGTGGGGCCCCGTCGACGGCAAGGATTTGAAAGACCTGCAAATTTCGCCGGCGGGTGACGTGTTAATAAGTTGGGACGATCCCGAACACAAAGGGAGCAGCATTTTCTCAGTCAAGTTCAATCTGCGTGGTCCAACCTTCAGTCCAACAGGATTGGGGCGCCTCGAAGTCTCCGCTGAGCGAACGGCGCTACTTGGTGAGTTGAAAGCTTTGAAGGTGAAAGTCGTTGAACAAGGAAGTCGCTTTAACGAACTCGAGCTGGAAGCCGCGGTGGATACTTTGAAAAGGTGGCAAGGGAAGAAAGGTGTGGTCGAGTCGCTAAAAGCGAATGGTGTTCCGGGGCTCACGCTGATCAAGGACGTGCAGCTCGAGACTGGCGGCAGTTACGACGACGATAAAGGCGAAGTGAAAATTCCCGGCGGCGTTAGCACAACGCCGGCCGAGGAACGCAATGTCGTGATTCACGAACTGGCACACGCGTTGTTTCAGGCGAACGGCTTCTATCCGCCAAAGAAAGGCAAGACACCGGAACACATTAAGGCTGTAGCCAAAGACATGCATGAGGATTCGGATCTTGATCTCATAGATGAAGGCGCCATCACCGGAGCAAGGGTTAGAAAACCAAGGACCCAGGAACAGTGGGAGAAAGCCCTCAGCTCAAGCGAGAAATTAAACAAGATCTGGCAAGACTTGCATCGCCGGTTCCCCATCTCCGATCCGGAAGGCACCTCTGACATTCGAGGGTTGGATGTTGCTGACGAGTCGCGTTATGTAGGCGGGCAGCGCGGCGACATCCTGGGACACGGATTCGATAACGTCAACGAGTTCGTCGCCAGTTTCGTCGCCAGCTCAATACGCTTTCAGATCGAGATGACAGAGACCATAAAGAATTCCAAAAGTGACTTACTTTTGATTCTTTACCGCGAACTCTGGACGTTGGTGAACTCCGATATTGTAAATCTGGGGACGAAGAATCCTTACGACTAGTTTTGTCGAGAAGCATCTATGGCTGAAGCAGCAAACAACAGAACCCACGTCGAGAAAGGTCGCAGCTCGACGCCCAGCCGAGCGCGTCCGGAGTCACAAGAGGCTCGTTCGATTGGCATGGCGGACGACATCCTTGCCTTGCAACGCAGCGCGGGTAATCGTGCGGTCAGTCAGTTGTTGCAGTCGGGCGCAGCGAGCCTTCCCGATGAGAACGGTTTCCTCGAGGCGTCAAACTCAAATTCGCAGCCAGACTCCCAGACTGAGGTTTTGTCGCGGGCTGCTCAGGAATCGTCCCAACGTCTTGATGCGAGCGTTCGCGGTCCAATGGAGCAGGCTTTGGGCGTGAACCTCGGTGCTGTTCGGGTTCATTCAGGCGCTTCGTCTCACGCGGCCGCGGAAAACCTCGGAGCGCACGCCTATACGATCGGCTCTGACATTTATCTCGGTAGTGATGCGCAACACTTAAGCCCACGGCACCGAAGCCAACTGCTCGCACACGAGGCAGTGCACACCGTTCAACAAGGCGGACGCGCAGTTGCAATTCAGGGAAAGATGGAAGTCAGCCAACCGGGCGACGGCGCAGAAGTCGAAGCAGAAAACATTGCCAGAACGATCATGTCGCCCCGATCGTCGCTGGCGATTGGTCTGCGCGATCACCTACGCGCCACTTCGATTCCGCGACATACAATCTCACGCGTCGCAGCGCCACTGATTCAGCGCGATCTGAAAAAAAATCATCCGGTTGATGAAGGCACTTGGAACCTCAACTTAAAGACCGAATCGCATAAGGGTAAAAAAAGCGGCATGAGCGGAACGCTTAAGTTCAAGGCTAACGCCAAAGCCCCTGATGCGGATCAGATTCGGATTCTCCAAGTTGCTCGAGTTGAAGATCTCTCGACTGGCAAAGAGTACGCGTGGACAGGTGGTGAAGCGGCCCGTAGCAAGATCATGTCTCCCGGCGGGACCGGGAAGCACGATCCAGGTTACTTCGTTGATGCGCTGCACGCCACGATTACGCCTCGCACCAAGAAGACCGATAAGGAAGTCTCGCCATATTACATCGACTACGCGGGGAAGGGTCCGAATAACAAAGATGGCAGCAAGAAAGGCAAGGCGATTACCGAGGCCTCAATCTGGGATTATCCAGGTTGGAGCAGCAAGTCGCGGTTCTCATTTGAAACTGTAGCGAAGGATTCCAAATCCGGTCATATCTTTGGCTCAGTGGCGTGGGGATTCACCATCAGCGACAGTGCGAAGGGCACAGTCGATCATGAGTGGGCCTATGGCCGAAACGTCACGTTGATGTCCACCGACTTAGCTGTAGATGCCTTTAACAAGTACTACAAGAATACCGGGACACCGGGCGCACCCTGAATAGTAAAGAGATGAGTGATAACAGTTTATCGAATCAATCCGTGGCTAGCGCAATTGCGAAAATTCGTTCGGAGGACACGCTCATTCAAAACGACGGCGTTCAGGAACTAATGCACATTGGACCACCGGCAGTGTCTGCATTGCTAACGGTCGTTGGCGAACAACAGGCTGCACAAAGAGGCCAGGCGATGTATGCGCTATCGGAAATCGCGGACCCTCGCGCGCAACCGGCATTCAAGCTCGGATTGTCGGACGACGATGAGCGAGTCAGATCCTACTCAGCGGTGGGACTCTCACGCATCGGGGATGCTGATGCATTGAAGGCCCTCATTCAGACCATCAATGACGCACCCGATCCGTTGCACCTCGACCTGACACCATCAGTCTTCGCGCTCGGCAGTTTTGGACTGGACGCAGCCGGTGAATTGCTTGAATTGCTACTGGACGAGGATCAAGACACAAGGCTTCACGCTCAACGTGCCCTCGAAATGATTGTAGGACAACGGCACGGCTTTAAGTTTGGACGGGGATATCCGACGCCCGAAGCCGAGCTCGAGGCGCAGGCTGAATGGCAAGACAACGGAAACTATGATTACGCCGCTCCCGCTGCTGCACGCATCCAGTCGGTGGAAAAGTTGCGGGATTGGCCAAGGAAGAGAAAGCAATGAGCGCTTTACCTGACAGCAACGCATTTTGCGAACAGTCCCCGGCGCCTGTTGGTCCAGTAGTCACTCCGACAGCTTCGCGCGACGAGCCTGTGACCCAACTTGAACGTCAAGTGGAGCGCGGCAGCTTCTTCACGCATACCGTTCTTGGCGAGAACCGCGTTCGTCTCAACGAGGTCGAGTCGTTTACCTACGGCCTTATCGACGCCCTGGTGGCAAAAGGTGTTGTTTCAGCCGATGAAGTGAGCGAAGCAACGCAGCATGTGCGCGATCAACTGGTGGGCCAAGACGTCATCGGTGTGGCATTGACACCCGAGACAGCGGAACCCAAAGAAACACCGGTGACGGAAGTCGATTGCGCGGCGCGGATGCATGTCTGTAAAGCAGTCTGCTGCAAGCTTGATTTCCCATTGAGTATCCCTGAGATCGAAGGCGGGGAAATTAAATGGGATCTCGGTCGCCCGTACCTTATCCGTCACGAATCTGATGGCTATTGCACGCACGTTGATCGAGAAACCGGCGGTTGCGGCGTCTATGCAAATCGACCCTCGATATGCCGCGGCTACAGTTGTGCCAACGATGCGCGCATCTGGAAAGACTTCGACAAGATGGAACTCAATAATGAATGGATAACTGAACATCTCTACGAATCGCGTCCGCGCGCTCTGAGAGTGTTGATGGATTACACAAGGCCAGCTTGCGCCAATGCCGATGGCGAGGGTGAGAGCTAAGAGTCGATGAGCAAGACAACGCAAAAGTCAACAAAGACCCGAGCCGCGCGCATGCCTGCGGAAAATTGTGGGCCAATCAGTCCATCGCCGCGATCGCAAGCTCACGATCAAATCCTGACGCTGCAACGCAGCCTGGGAAATCATGGGGTTGGTCAGTTGTTGCAACTGGGCTCGGAACATGCCGGGGTGACTATTAGCAACCCCACCAGTCCATTTGAGCAAGAAGCCGATCAGATTGCGGCACGCCACGGTGATGGCAATAGTGATGCTCACCGTTCTGGAGCTTCACCACAGAAAGGCAAGCTTGCCAACACGCCCGCCAACATCAGCACTTCTTCCGGCATGGGCCAACCACTGCCGGAACCCCTTCGCAATTCACTGGAACCTGCGTTTGGCTATGACCTAAGTCAGGTGCGTGTTCATACCGGTGGCGCCGCCTCCGAGACGGCAAAGTCGATCAACGCCTCAGCCTTCACGGTGGGACAAAACATCGTCTTTGGCGCAAATCAATATGCACCCGAAACACCCGCAGGCCAGCGTTTGATCGCGCACGAAACGGCGCACGTTGTGCAACAAGGTGCCGGCCACGTAATTGCGGGCAGCGGTTTGCCGGTGATCCAACGATCGCCCGGCCCACCGGCGAATCTTGACCTGCCCTGGACCAAAGGAAGTCATTCGCTTTTTGAAGTTACGAGCAGTGGCATCCGGGTTTTGGTTGGCGTTGCAGGCAGCAGCGAAGCGAGTGTCAGGAAAGTGATACCGAAGATCGCGGAACGCGTTTCCAAAGACAACAAGTTAATAAAGGATCCAACCCTTCAAGTTGGTACTGTTTTTATAGCTCCCACCACAACTCGTTTTGCCCTGCTTCACGGTGAGGGTGTTTTGATGCTGGCGCCGGAGGATGCCGACGTCGAAACCGTGGCGCATGAGATGGGCCATGCAGTTTTTCACGCCTTGTCGACTCGAGGTAGTTCGAAGGCCAAGGACGCGGAACCATCGAAGAACTTCACGCTGCAGATGGCGGACATCTTTGTAAGGCTTTCCAGCACAAAGGCCGTAAAGATGAAGGGAACATTGGGGAAGGATGAAACACACGCCATCGGTCTGTGGATGGTCGACCCCTCGCAGTGGAAGCCAGGCGGAAAAGTAGAACACCCGTGGGACGACCCGGATGAGTTCTTCGCGAGTGCTAAAGAAGCGTATCAAACTGATCGAGCGGCTTTGGTCAAGAGCATCGCGAAAGCAACCAAAGTCGATAGCAAAGTTAAAGATCCCGCAAAAGACCTACTCACCGCGCTGGACGACTTACTCGGCTCCGGAAAACTTGGCGCGTCCGCGATATCCGGCGCGCGACTTTCTGACGCGCAAACTGCGCTTGGCCGACGCACCGGGATCAGCAAAGTAGAAGACACACTCAGCAGCAACCCTGTTTTGGAATGGATATTAGATCCCACGAGCAGACCGACAGAGGAAAAGGCTGAACCCAGCGTGGAGGCGCCAACCGACTCAACGAAACCTCCAACGCGGCCCAACATGGTCACCGGACCGGGCGGTGTTAAGGAGCGCATGGAAAAGAAGTTCCAGGAACGCCTGCGCGAAAAAATTCTCGATAGCGTAAACGAACTGTAACCGGTAAGCCGGTGAGTTAAACGACTGAATCAATGATCGATCTACTGGACAACTTAATGCGCCAGCTGCTGCTAGACCAAATTGCAGAGTTGATTGATGAATCGCAGATTCAGTTTCAACCTCCTGACGCGACGTGGCGCACCTTTGTCTCGAACCTGACGGTGCTCGGCAATCCGGTTAATGCTCTCAATATTTACCTCTTCGATCTGCGCGAGAACCGCAAGCTGCGAAGCAACGAGAGATTTCGAAGCATTGAAAACGGGATTGTCAACGACGAACCCGCACCTGCACGTCTGGATTGTCATTACTTTATCAGCGCCTGGAGCCCGGCACAGGTTAGTCCACTGGTCGAACCGACACTCGACGAGCACGCGCTGCTTTATCAAACCTCAGCCGTACTCGCCCGCACTGGATCTTTCAACCCTTCTCGCGTTTTTCCGAACGGTTCGTTGCCGCTCAACGCCTGGCCGGCGCCTTTCCGCGACGATGATTTCCCAGTGACGCTGCTACCGGTTGATGGCTTCAACAAGCTCGCTGAGTTTTGGAGTGGAATGGGCGATGGTGCTCGTTGGAAGCCTGGGATTTACCTCATCGTCACGCTGCCGATAGCGCTGCTGTTAGAGGTCGCAGGTCCTATGGTGACCACGCGCATCACCGAGTATCGAATAACCGACAGACCGGAGAGTGCAGAAGTGTGGATTCAGATTGGCGGTCACACGTTGTCGCCCGCGCGATCGCTGGCTGTAGGAAATGCAAACGTTACCAACGTTGGTGGCGGTGGCAATCCCGTTACAGTCGATAATCCGGGCGCCTTCCGTATCGGCGATACCGTCACCGCAAATGGCATTACGCGCGCTGTAGTCAACCAGATTGCCGGTAACGATCTGACGCTCAGTCGCGCCTTGCCCGGATTGATCATTGGCAATGTGTTGCGCATCGCCGATCTGACGCCGGCGCAGGTTAGTTTCCGAGTAACAAATCGTGCTGGTCTGGCTTCAGGTGGTCCAGGCAGGATCACCGGTGATGATGCCACTAGTCCAGGCAACATAGTCTCAGAAGAAGCCTTCATCGAGACCGTGCTTGCGACAGACTTCGTGATTTTAAAACCATCCGCCACTCGCACTAGAACGTTCAATCTCAACGTCGCGCCGGCCAACGCTCCTCTGCTTGAAGAAGCGTTGCCGAATATCTCGGTGGAGTTACTCAATCTGGCCGGCGATCGACTCCAACTAACACAAACAAACGAAGCGGGGCGCTTCACTTTCGGCAACTTGCGACCCGGAAGTTATCAGCTCCGCGCACAGGCACTGGGTCTGGCGCCGGTGTTACGCAACATCGATGTTCCTTCGCCCACTGGAGAGTATGACCTGCGGTTCACTTAACGCTGGCGGCCGGGGCCCGGTTGGTCGTGGCGCCTGATATATGAAAGAGGAGGACAACCATGGCAGTACAAGTTTCCTATCCCGGAGTTTATATAGAGGAGTTTGCCCCGGCGCCGCCAATTCAGGGTGTAGGCACAAGCACTGCTGCCTTCATCGGCGTGGCAGTCAGCGGGGATTTGGACGAGCCCACAAAAGTCACGAGCTGGGACCAGTTTAAGCAGCGCTTCGGCGAACAACCGGTGCCAGGCTTCTTTATGTGGTATTCGGTGCGAGGTTTTTTTGAAAACGGCGGAAACGTCTGTTACATCGTTCGAGCCAGCAACGGCGACTACGATGAACTCGACCTTCTCAATACTCCTGGCGATCCCGTGATTAGGGTCAGAGCGCGCCAACCAGGGGATAACGTCGCTGCTGGTAACCCGATTCAACTTGCAGTCGCCGCTGCACACCTTGTTCCCAATACGTCGTTGGTGTTTCAGCCGACGGGCGCTTTGAATGTCAACGCCGGCGCCGGCGCGAGGGAAGTGACTCTGGCCGCTGGTCAGGGTGTGAACTTCAAGCCCGACGATTTCATCACTATCGCCGCGATCGGAGAACGTGTTCGTGTTCTCAGTGTCAGCGTCGATACGCTCCGTCTAGCGAACGGCCTTGTTAACGCTTATGTCGCTGGAGATGCTGTCAGGCTTGCCGATGCGCCTGTCGGGACCCGGACCGTGCGAATTCGCGGTGTGGGAAATTCATTACCTACCGGCACTCTCGTGTCCGGAACGATTCTCACCATCACGCAAGGTGCGGCGACCGATTCTCAAGTTGTAGAGTCAGTGCAGACCGAACCTCTGGGTGGCGGACTGACCACTTATCGAGTAACGTTCAGGGCTGGACTCGATATTCCGCTCAGTCTCGATCCGGCTGATGCCACTCAAGTTGAATCACAGGAATTCAACCTGGCTGTAACTCAGAGCGGTGTGACCACTAACTACCTCAACCTCTCAGTTGACGCTGCTCATCCAAATTATTTCGCGAGCATTGTCAATACGCCGGGCGGCCTGGTGCGAACGGAGTTGGTTGATCCACCCCCACCAGTCGACCCGCCCAACAATTTGCCCGCAACTACCGGCGCAACCAACATGACCGGAGGTGCAGCCGAGAATCTCGCGACGATCGCGGACCAGGATTTCATCGATGCTCTCGACACGCTGCGAGAGGTCGACGATGTAAACATTCTTTCGCTCCCGGATCGCATAAATAATCCGGTACAGCAGGCACTGATCGCACATTGCGAGCAGTTGGCAGATCGATTTGCGGTGCTTGACGGCCTACGCCCTGTTCCGGACCAACCTTTGTTTGGTCCAGGAAGTATTGAAGTGCAGCGCCTATCGGTCGACTCCACTCGCGGTTACGCAGGTCTCTACTATCCCTGGTTGCGCGTTCCACGTCTTGGTCCAGGTGCTCCAATTCTGGTGCCGCCGTCGGGTCACGTGTGCGGCATCATGGCGCGTTCCGACAACAACCGCGGTGTCCACAAAGCGCCCGCAAACGAGATTGTCAATGGAGCAGTCGGCGTTGAGCGTTCCATGAGCGACATCGATCAGGGCCAACTCAATCTGCAAGGCATCAACATCATCCGGATCTTTCAGGCTGGCGGCCGTCCCATGCTTTGGGGTGCGCGAACGACAGCCACAGATCGCAACTGGCAGTACGTAAACGTGCGCAGGCTGTTTCTCTTCGTCGAAGAGTCGATTGAAGAGGGCATTCGCTTTGCGGTGTTTGAGCCGAACAATCTTCAACTCTGGCAAAAACTAAAACGAAGCATCACCGACTTTCTCACAAGAGTTTGGCGCGATGGCGGGCTCTTTGGAGCCAAAGCAGAAGACGCGTTCTACGTGCGCATCGATGAAGTTCTAAATCCTTTCTCGGAACAGGCTCTCGGACGCCTGAATATCGAGATCGGAATGCGTCCGACCTTTCCCGCCGAGTTCATCATTGTGCGCATAGGCATTTTCCAGGGCGGATCTGAAATAACCGAAGTGTAACGAAAGGAGACTGAGCGATGGCTACCGGACAAAGAGTCGATCCCTTCGGAAATTTTAATTTTCTTGTCGAGATCGACGGCATCACGCGCGCGGCATTTCATGAAGCAAGCGGCTTCGACTCAAGCATTGACGTCACCGAGCACCGCGAAGGTGGCGAGAATACGACGATGCGAAAACTGCCGGCGCAAACCAAATACTCGAACATCACGCTCAAGTGGGGAACAGCGCCTGACCATGACCTTTACGACTGGCATCGTCAGTGGGTTACGGGCGACCCTGCCGCGCAACGAAAGAATGGCTCGGTGATCCTGCTCGACCGGGCCGGTCAGGAGAAGTTGCGTTGGAACTTTACCAATGCCTGGCCCGCAAAGTGGACTGGCCCAAGTTTTCAGGCTGAAGGTAACGACGTAGCCATTGAGACGTTGGAGCTGGCCCACGAAGGACTCGTGCGAGCGTAGAACAACTAGCTCGAGTCGAGGTCAAAAGGAGGATCGTTATGCTGCAAACAGAGTATGAATTCACTCTGCCCATGGGGTATGCGGATGGGGAGGGTGCGCTTCATCGGGAAGGAGTCATGCGACTGGCAACAGCGGCCGATGAAATCCTGCCGCTGAAAGACCCCCGCGTGCAAAGCAATGAAGCGTACCTGCTTCTGATTCTGCTCTCTCGTGTCGTCACCAGGCTTGGTGCTGTTTCTCAAATCAATCCCAAGGTGATGGAAGGACTGTACGCCGCTGATCTGGCCTATCTCCAGGACTTCTATAACCACATCAATCGCAACGGAAAAGCGAGTTTGGAGGCAGTTTGTCCGAAGTGCGCGCACGAGTTTGAAGTGGAGTCGAATGGAACGGGGGGGTAACAGGCTACCCCCTCAAGGCGCTGTATGAGGAGGTAGCCTTCGTGGCCTATCACTTCCACTGGGCTCCTGATGCGATTTTGAATCTGGAACACGCGGAGCGCCGCCGCTGGGTGGAAGAGATTTCCTTAATCAACGAACGAATGAGTCAAGTCTGAACCTCAATGTTAGCTGAAAACAATAAAGGACCAATCCGACGAGGTGCTCGATTACGCGGCACTACACGGCAGGGTCCGAAACCGACTGGTGTGAGTCGTTGGTCTCGCTGGGCACGGTCGATTGCGCTTCGACACAAGCGTTTCACGCAACGGCGTGACTCGCTGGCGTTGATCGTGCTGCGACTGCGCAGGCCTTTGAATATATTTCGCGAGCGTTGGGCGTTCACAACCCGGATAGTCCAACCTCGATTGCAACTGGCCATCAACGCTTTTGTAAAATTGGTCCATTGGAGTCATCAGCAATATTTTTCGGGTGGACCAACCAGGATCAGTTCCCTTGCGCTAACAGATCAGCGCGTCTTCAGTTCTCCGGGGGTTTTAAGAACTCGTTCTGCACCTCGCAACCATGGTCGAGGCGAAACCAGCAATCGTCAAATCGCTTTTGCACTCGCAAGCGCCGATCGGGGTTCGACGGCTGGTTTTGTCGAGCCACCGAACGTCCTGAAGCCGCCTTTAACCTTTGTCTTCGAAAGACTCAAGGCGAGTAAGAAATCGACTCATCCGAGCAGATTTGAAGTGTTGAGTCACCAACAGGCGCGATCGATTGTCGAGCGTGTGAGTCAGCAGTCCCGCAGGACTGAAACGATGACCATCGGCACTAACACTGTAATCGAGCGCCAGATGTCCTCACAGACGGCAGCAACACAGCCGCGACGGCTGTTGAGATCGGTCCAGGCGCCCACACGCGTGATTGAGAAAGCGGCGGCGGCTCCAGTGACGACGGTAGTTGAGACGGCGTCGTGGTTGCAGGACAAGGTGCCGGTAACTGGATTGAACATCGATCAGATCACTGACCACGTTGTACGACAGTTGGACCGACGGGTGGTCGCGGCACGCGAGCGAATGGGACGGGTTTAACTGCGATCACGCAGGAGATAAGTAATGGCTCTGGCGAAAGCGCAAATCAAGAATCTGTTCACCGGCGAGATCTTCCACGTGATCTTCAATCCTGAAGACTACACGCTGGCGAAAGACAACAACTTCGCCTCGCAGACGATCCCCGGTCTCGGGTCACCACTGCTGCAGTTTGTCAATGGAAATCTCAGAACTCTCGAGATGAATCTGCTGTTTGACACTTACCTTCCGCTGACAACCGAATCGACACCCGTACGCGACGTGCGCGAAGAGACGCAAAAGGTTGTCGACCTTTTGAAAATCAACGGCGACTTCCATGCGCCACCGATACTCGAAGTTTCCTGGGCATCTCTCTTCCTTCGCTGTGTGCTGGCTCGCGTAAGTCAACAGTTCATCATGTTTCTCGATGATGGCCGGCCGGTGCGGGCAAGACTGACATGCACCTTTAATGAGTTCATCGACGAGGAACGAGAAGCAAAAGAAGTCAACCGGCAAACGGCTGACTTCAGTAAGGCCCACGTCGTTATCCAGAACGAAACACTTAGCAGCATCGCACAGTCGTTATATGGAAACCCGCAGCTGTGGCGTCCAATCGCGATTGCGAACGGCATTGACGATCCGCGGCAGCTGTTTGCGGGTCAGGTGTTGCGCGTACCGGCGCTGCCTTTCACTGATGCACAAAGTGGAGAAATAGTTCAATAACATGGCTGCTCGAATTCCCAAATATGCTCCACAGTTTCGCCTTCGCATAGATGGCGAACCATTGCCTGTTGCTTTGCTGGCCGCGGTTAGCACGGTGACTTACACGGATGGCATCGAAGGCGCCGACCGTGTCGAGATCACGTTCGCCAACCCAGGGCTGCGCTGGTTGGACCATCCAATACTTCAAGCTGACAACAAACTATCTCTGTCAATTGGTTATGCGCCCGACCCGCTCGAAGAGGTGTTTGTCGGCGAGATTACGGGAGTCGAACCTTCATTCCCGAATGGCGCGATGCCTACGATCAGAGTCACGGCGCAGGACTTTCTGCAACGGTTGACGCACGGCAAGAAGGATCGCGCTTTCCGCATTAGTATTCCCTCAATTGGGAATTTTCCTCTTCCCGATCCTGCTGTCGCTGCACTCGTGAGTGCGACAAATCTTCTTATTCCAAATCTCGATCCGATCGGTGGCGCCTTGTCGGTCTTGATGACACTCGCGGCCTATGTCACAACTCCCGACGGAGGACAAGTGCCAATTCGAAGACAGGAGAGCACCAGCGATTTCGATTTTCTTTCGGGTATTGCCAAAGAAAACGGTTGGGAGATGTACATCGACCACACCCAGCAGCCGCGCGGTTATGTGTTGCGTTTCAAATTCCTGATCCAGGACTACGCCCCGAGCGTTACGCTGCGCTGGGGCAAGTCACTGATGGATTTCACGCCGCGGCTGACTACCGTGGGAGATCTTTTTGGCGTTACGGCGAGAGTTTGGATCGCAACGCTCAAAACTGAATTTGTGATCGTGGTTGGTTGGGATTTTGATCGCGCCGCCTTCAACCTGCAAATCTATCCCAACCTGATTGGCGACATAGACGCTGTTCTAGGTCCTGCGGCCGGTGGCAAGACTCTTTCAATAAAACCTACCGGATTCCCGACAGCGCTCCAGGAAATTCTAAGCGAACTTTTGCCGCGCCTTAACAACCGGCTTACCGGTTCGGGAACAACTATCGGCGAACCTGCGATCAAGGCCGGAGCAGTCATTAATCTGGAGGGACTCGGTGAACAGTTCAGCGGGCTCTATCGCATAACGACGGCGACACACACACTCGACAGTAGCGGCTACAAAACAAACTTCGGCGTGAGGAAGGAAGTCTGGTTCGGATCGATTCCCCTCCCTAAAGGTCCGGTACCGCTGATTCGGCTTCAAGGACAAACGCTCGGCTGAGATTCGACATGGCAAATGAATTTCTTGAATGGGTTGCAGGCAGTCGCAGGGGAACCGGCCCGGGCAACAATGGTTCGTCGCCGGCAAACGGCTATGCGCTTTCGCCCGCAATTGTTACGAACAACATAGATCTACTGGGCCAAGGGAGAGTGCAGGTGCGAATTCCAGCGCTTCCAGCTTTCGAACCATGGGCGAGACTCAGTGCGATTGGAGCCGGCTCTTCGAGAGGTTTTGTTTGGGTTCCGGAAATAGACGATGAAGTGTTGGTCGCCTTCAGCCAGAACGATGAGAGGGATGCATACATTCTCGGCGGACTATGGAGCACCACGGCGCGTCCTCCGTTGGATCTCTTCAGCGACTTCGTGATCAAGCGGGTCATCAAAACAGGAAAGACCGCAGGCCTCGGTCATGAGGTGTTGTTTGACGATGCTATGCAGTCGATCACGATCACCAGTAGCACCGATCAAAAAATCACTATTGAGCCGACCAAGATTGAATTGGAAAGCACGGGCGGGACTTTGAAGATAACGATGGACCTTACGACCCAGACAATATCGATCAGTGCGCCGCTGAAAGTGGAGGTCAAGGCGACGCAGCTCAGTTTGGAAGGGACCGCGCAGGTAGATATCAAAGGCGCGATTATCAACTTACAAGCGACCGGGCCCTGCTCCATCCAGGGACTACCGGTGAAGATCAATTGAGGAGTTATGCCACCAGCAGCGCGCGTCACCGATCCTACGGGACATCCGGGCCTGATCTCCGGACCGGGAGTGGCAACTGTCTTAATCGGCGGACTACCAGCGGCCGTAATGGGCGACACCCACGCGTGCAGCATGCCACCACTCGCCGGACCTCATCCGCCAACACCGATCGTCAAAGGCAGCGCGACTGTTTTGATCGGAGGTAGACCGGCAGCCCGACTGGGTGACATGTCCGGCTGTGGCGCGCCGATCATTATGGGAATGTTCACGGTGGAGATAGGAGGCTGATACCGAAATGAATGGAGCGGACGAAAAGAAAGCCTTTCTCGGTGTGGGCCTATCTTTCCCGCCCTGCCTGAAAGCCGATGGACGGATCTCGACGATAGCATTTGAGGAAGATATCCATCAGGCCATTCTGATAATCCTGAGAACGAACCCGGGCGAGCGCGTGATGCGGCCGGATTTCGGAGCTGGATTGAATGCATTTCTATTTGAACCAATCAGCGTGTCGACGATGCATTTAATAAAAACACGAGTTGAAGAAGCGTTAATCGATTGGGAACCGCGCATTGATGTGGAGCAGGTGAAAGTTCTGAACGATCGCAGCGATCCGGGCCGTTTGCTGATCGACATTACCTATCGCGTGCGGGCCACAAACACAGTACGCAACCTCGTCTATCCATTCTATCTCCAGGAGGGAAGCGCTCAGTGATCTCCGAACCGACGATCACGCTTGATGCAAGAAACGCCGAGGAGTTTGTAAACCAGCTCCTGGTAAAACGGCTCGGCTATGTTCCTGAATGGCAGCCTCAGGCGAAGGGCGTCGATACTGCGCTCGCCGGCATCTTCGCCCGTTATCTTTACGCGATTGTGCAGCGATTAAATCAGGCGCCCGAGAAAAACAAGCTTGCCTTTCTCGATCTACTGGGCCTGTCACTTGTCCCTGCGCAACCAGCCCGCGCACCGATTGTTTTCGAAATTGCTCCGACTGGTCCCGATTCTCAAGCTCCGGTGAACACTCAAGTGGCGGCGCCGCCACCTCCCGGAAGCTCAGATCAAATAGTGTTTGAAACAGAACGCACAACCGGGTTGGCAGCGGCGCGACTGAAGGAAGTCGTCAGCTTGTGGCCGGGACGCGATCAATACCTGGATCATTCGAGCGCATTTCTCGCTGCTCAACCGTTCCAACCCTTCCTGAAGCGTTTACTCGTCGATACACCACACGCAATTTATCTTGCTCATGACACCATTCTCGCGCTGGCAGGTGAGGTCACGGTGGATGTCGAGTTTGAGCTCACCCAAGCGAGCGCGGAACAACTTAGTCTGCTTTGGCAATACTGGGACGGCAAAGTTTGGCGTGGATTCAAATCCGCGCGCGCCGCGTGTTCCGAAAAAGAATTCAAACACGCCGACAGCACGAACGGGTTTACAAACAGCGGCAAATTCAGACTGGAAGCTGATTGTGCAGAAACCAAAAAGACCGCAGTTGACGGCGTTGAAGCCTTCTGGATCCGCGGACTGCTCACAGAGCCATTAGTGGACCGTACGAAACCGCTTCCAATCGTGGAGACGATTCAGTTGAGCACCGTAATTCAGCGCGAGCTGCGCGCTACTTTAGATATTGACGTTGAAGATACTGGTCCTTCCTCGTCCGAGACCAGCATTCTGGCGAACCTGGCTAACGAAGCCGGCGAAAAGCTTTCGGGCCTAAGCGTAAAGATCACCGATCCGTTCGATCCGAATTTTCCCGAGCAAGTAATGCTGCCACACTCGACTGAGGCAGGAAGATACGATGTCAATATCGAAGCGCGCCAGAATTACGAAGTCAAAGCTTCATTTCCAAAGCTCGAGGCGACTGGCAGAGCCAGAAATCTGGATCTGAACCGTGTTTTAACAGCGAAAATTACCTTCAACGTGCAAGGCCTGGATCCGGATAAGGCTTTCGCTGACGGCACGAAACTGGATTTAACCAAACCGTTTTATCCGTTTGGACAACAGCCTCAACCTGGGTCGGTCTTCTACTTCAATTCTGAAGAAGTCTTTAGCAAGGTTAATGCGACGATGCAGGTCTATGTCGCAAAAACCGCTACGCCGCTCGACTCTTTCGATATTCCGACCACAACAACCGGCGTCGGCAATCAAACCAAGGCCCCACTGGAGCATTTGATTGCCTGGGAATACTGGAACGGCAGAAAGTGGGCCACCTTATTCGAGACGACGAGTTTTGCAGACACGGAAGCCGAGGTTATCGACTTTGGAAAAATCCCTTACGACATGACGACGACTAAGGTGAACGAGGAAGAAGGCCTTTGGATGCGTGCTCGACTGGTGAGGGGAGGATATGGGTTCTCTACCAACGTTCCTTCGAACGCCGGGGGTGCGGCCAACAGTTTCACCTACGTTATTTCACAGCCACCCGCGTTAGCTGCGTTTCGCATTGGCTATGGCTGGTCGTCGCCGCGCGAACATGCCGAGCAAGTGCGCACGTACAATGATTTCAAATACGAAGATCATACCTATGACGCGAAGTGGCCGGGAGCTACGTTCGCTCAGTTCACAGTTGTGAGCGATCTAACTCCCGCACTGTATCTGGGTTTCGACAAGAAGCTGCCGGTCGATGATATCGGCTTGTACTTTGACATCGTAGAACAAAAAGGTGAGACGCGTGGTCCAGCGTTGCTCTGGGAGTATTTCGATGGCTCTGCGTGGCAAGAACTTTCCTTTGATGACGAAACTCGGAATCTGCGGCTTCCCGGGATCTTTTCGTTCATTGCCGCTGAAGACAGCAAGCCGTTAGCGCGCTTTGGTACCGAACTGCACTTCATCCGCGGCCGCCTTAAAGAAGATGGACCACCGGGGGAACCGACTGTAAACGGAATCTTTCCGAATGCTGTTTGGGCCACTCAGCACCGCACGCTTAACGATACGCCGTTGGGAGCAAGTAATGGGTTGCCGAATCAGGTGTTTCGTTTCACCCAGATTCCGGTTCTGGCAGGCGAGCGAGTGGAAGTGCGAGAGTTGTCCGGACCGCGCGCAAACGTTGAGTGGCGCATCCTGGCTCTCGAGATCGCGTCGGGTGATGCAGGCATCATTCGCGAGTCGGAAGATCTGTTAGGTCGCGAAGGCCTACAAACAGACATCGTCAAAGGCGATCTGCGCCTCCGGCGCGACAAGAACAAAAAGGTGGCTGAGGCCTGGGTAACGTGGAAAGAGCGCCCCCACTTCTTCGTTTCCGGACCTGATGATCGTCATTACGTAATCGATCGCGCGCGTGGCCTGGTGTTCTTTGGCGACGGGGTGAGAGGGCGAATTCCGGAGCCGGGAAGTCAAATACTTTCAAGACAGCATCGTTCCGGTGGTGGCTTGGCGGGCAATGTTGCTGCCGGCGCGATTAAGCAATTATTGGGCGCAATTTCCGGCGTGCAAGGCGTGTCGAACCCGCGCGCGGCAGAGGGCGGCGCCGACGGCGAAACGATCGAGAAGTTTGGTCTGCGGGGTCCACAGACGATCAGGCATCGTGGTCGAGCGATCTCCCCTTCGGACTATGAGACTCTCGCACGAGAAGCCTCACCCGCGGTCGCTGTTGCTCGAGCGATCGCAACACGCAGTGCCGGCGGTCAGAACCTGCCGGGGTGGGTAACCCTCGTAATCATTCCCCAAAGCGACGAGCCATGCCCGTGGCCTTCGTTTGGCTTGCGTCAACACGTGCTGGCGTACATCGAAGCACGCGCGCCGGCAGACGTAGTTGCTGCCAACCAAATCCACATCACCGGACCTGATTACGTATCGATTGACGTGCGCGCAACGCTGACACCAAAGATCGCTTCAGAAGCGGGTGTGGTGGAGAAACGGGCGCGGCAGGCCTTGCAGGGGTTTCTTCATCCACTGCGCGGTGGTCCAGATCGCACTGGCTGGTCGCCGGGAAGAGGTGTTTATTTATCCGACGTCGCCGCTGTACTCGAACGTGTCGAGGGAATTGACTATGTGAAAGATCTGGCGCTGCTGGTAAACGGAACTTTGCATAACGAACAAGTAACCATTGCAGACGATCGCGTCGTAGTTGCCGGAAAACTCCGTCTCAAACTCGAGGCCGCTGAAAGATAAGCTGTGAAGATACCGTTACCAAATCTTGATGATCGCCGTTGGTCGGATCTCGTAGACGAAGGCCGATCATTGATTCCACTCTACGCACCGGAGTGGACGGATCACAACGTTCACGATCCAGGCATAACAATCATGGAGTTGCTCGCCTGGGTCGCTGAGATGGATATCTATCAACTGAACAGGATTTCCGATCTTCACAAGCGAAAGTTTTTGGCTCTGGTGGGGATAACGCCAAAGCCGCCGCAGGCCGCCCGCACTGTACTAAGCTTCATTTTGAAAGCAGGCAGTTCGCCACTTGAGTTGCAACCGGAAACGCAATTCGCCGGCGCCGATCCTTTTGGTGAACACACGCCCTTCCGGATTCTCGATTCAATCACTGTTGTGCCTGGCAGGCTTCACTCAATTCAAGCGAAGGATGCAACGGGCTTTCACGACGTTACAGATCATTGGCGGCGAGAAGAGCACTTCGGCGTGTTTGGCGCGATTCCTGAAGTAGGAATGGAACTCTATCTTGGTTTTACTGAACCTGTACCTTCCGGTGTGCCGCTGAGTCTTTATTTTCAGTTTGTGGGAGACCAGTGGAGCGAAAATGAACGTCAACGCATCATCGACGAGTTGAAAGAGCGGCAACAAGTGTGTCGACCGCCTGACAATGCATGTGCGAAACCGTCGTCCGAGCCTGCGGTGGAAGACCCGTTTGATGTAAAGCTGCATTGCCGCACTAGAACTTCCTGGGAGTACCTTGCCGATGCCACGGGCGAAGGCAAGTGGCTGACATTGGAGCCCAAACGTGAAGACGTCAGCGATGACACGTGCGCTTTCGGTCTCAGTGGGCGCGTGGTGCTGAAGACGCGTGGTCCAATGAGAAAGAAGGCGGTCGGAGAGATTCCGGACCAACTCTTCTACTTTCGCTGTCGCTTCGAGGCGGGGGCCTACGACGCTCCGCCCATAATTCGGTCGTTAATCATGAATGCCGCAACGGCCGAACAGGCGGTTTCAGTTGAAGAGAAGTTCATTATTGGTGCCGGTGCTCCAACCTCTGGAGACGAGCCCGTAGTCGGAGAAAGCTCAGTTCTCCGCATGGCCGCAAACCTTCTTCCCGATCCGGGAAGAAAGGAACGAAAGATAACCAGCCTCATTATCGAGAACGATGATCCGGACCAACTCGGACTCGGTGTGCTCGCTTATAAGAAAGCGACGACAACGAATCCCGGAGATCTCATCATCGAAGGTTGCCTGGTTGGCGGAGGAACAGGCGCTCCTCACCAGAAGATGACGTTACCCGCATTTCCTGTGCAGCAGTCGAGCCTCAGACTTTTCAGTCTCGAGAACAATCAAAATCTGCCAGCGAGCCGGTGGCACAGTTGGCAACGGCGAGAAGACTTCGTCTCGTCGAAGCGCACTGACTTTCACTTCCTGCTGGATCCGACAAACGGCGAAATCACTTTCGGTGACGGCGAGACTGGTCGCGTTCCGCCGTCAAGTGCATTGGTCTTCGCCTCTTACAACACGACCCGCGCCGACGCGGGCAATCTCGCGATTCGCAGCGCGATGGAACTGCGTGATTCAGCACACAACCGCGTCGCAGTCCAGAATTTCAATTCAGTAAAAGCCCATCTGGAAAAGATCACAAACGCGATCGACGCAAGCGGAGGACTCGCCGCTGAGACATTGGAAAGCGCTGCGGCGAGAGCGATCGAGTTGATGGACGATTCGAAACGCGCAGTCACGCTAAAGGACTATGAGACGCTCGCACTCACAACACCCGGCGCTAAAGTCGCTAGAGCTTCAGCGAAGGCAAACCTTCACGCAAGTTTCCCCTGTTTGAAAGCGACGGGAGTGATCACCGTAGTCATATTGCCAAACATGCCCGTCAAGAGGCCCACGCCGAGCCGGGGCTTGCTGAGGACTGTGGCGTCGTACCTCGATCGTCGCAGAGTGCTTGGCACTCGTGTGGAGGTCGTTGGACCAACATATCTGGACGTAACGGTGAGAGCAAAAGTCCAGAGCGTGAAAAACGTGAGCAAGACAAACCTCAGGCTGAGAATTGTCCAAGCATTAGACGGCTTCTTCCATCCTCTGACCGGTGGTCCAGAACAGACGGGCTGGCCATTTGGCCGCGATGTTTATCGGTCGGAAGTATTACAGGTGATTGACGAAGTTATTGGAGTGGACCACGTAATTGCTCTCGAGTTGAGTGCCGAAGGGTGCGAGCCGCAATGCGGAAACATTTGCCTGGCGCCTGGCTGGTTGGTATCCGCGGGGGAACACGTAATCGAAGTGCTCTAGAGAAAATCATGTCCAATCGACCATTCATTCTCGAACGATTCCAATACTGGCAGGGACAGAAACTGCTGGGAAGAGATTTTCGTGACCAGCTCGCAAGGGAAGCTCAGTTGCGCTGGTGGCATAACCGAGCCCTGCATAAGTCCTATGGCGTGTCTTATGGTTTTCAAGTGTCGCGGGTGATTGAGGCGGGCGAGTTTGTGGCCGTTCGTGTTACGTGCGGCGTCGCTTACGACTGTTTTGGCAGAGAACTGATTCAACAAGACACGCGCGACATTAGGTTACCGGCCGATGTACCGGAAAGGAGTCCGAAAGTTACGCTGGTTGCAACTTACAAAGAGAGCTGGCGATGTGGAAACGAATGCACTCCGGTCTGTGCGTGTCGAACTGATGAGCCGCTACTGCAGTGGAGAGTCTCTCGTTCGCGAGATTTATCCGACGGCGTGCCACTGCTGGAAGTTAGCTATGAACCATCGGCGTCCCTGGCTGAGTTTCCCTCAAGCTTCAAAATCCCGACAACGCTCGAGAAGAGGGTTAGCTACGACCGTGAGCGGAAGCTATTGCTTGCCATAGATGGTTTGCAGCCCGAAGAGCACGCAGAATTGCTTGCGTTATCTCCACCACCACCTCTCAAAGGTGCTTTCGATCTCATTCTGGCCGCCACTGAGCGTTCGCCCGCATTGAATGAAGATTTCTCGGCCCAACAGGCGCGCGCCTTGGCGCGACCTCGAATCGGCCGCGGCGCCACTGTGCCCGGGAATACAAGTTGGGAAGAGTGGTCCGAGATTTTGGCTGATGGTGATAACGGAAAGGTTTCACTACCAGTTGGCGTACAGGTCACCATTGATACGTCCAGCGCTGGGTTCACACAGTTGCCCTGTTACTTCGCCTGGCTCCAGGGTTCTCTTTGGAATAAGACAAACATTGAATTCTTTCCAGTGCCACTAAGTCATATCGATCACGAAACGACTACTCAGTTCCGATTCCGAGCATGGATGCCGCCGTTGATTACTGTTCTCGGTTCGAGAGCGCGCCTTGCAAACGCAACGCCCGTCCCGGCGACGTTCAAACGGGAATCCGGTATTGAATCCGCTGGTTTCTCGGTGAATGAGTTTGTAAATTTTGCGCGACAGCAGCGCCTTTATGTTTGTTGGATTGGCATTCAGGAACAACGGGGGCAGGGCGGCCTCACCTGTGAGCCACTGAGAGACTGTGAGTGTGTCGCCAGCGAAACGGATGTAAACCACCAGCAGGAAAGCGCGAGGAATTGATCTATGGACTTCCTTAAACAAACACGCACCATCGAGCGGTTACAGTTTTTTAACGGGCAGCGTCTTTTCGCCGAGGACCTTCAGGGATTGGACGCGTTCAACCGCGAGATGCGGTGGCTTCATAACATAAGCCTGCACCAAGTCGGCATTGGCAATGGCTTTGCCGTCGTTGGGAAGAGAGGCGATCGCGAAGTCCGGATCGGTCCCGGGTATGCAATCGATGGTCTGGGTAGAGAGATCGTTTCCATTACTGATCATGTCGAACCAGTGCAACCGGTAGCCGGCGAAGACGGCGGGACACCCACGCTGTTTGACTTGACTATCTCTTATGGTGAAGAACTCGAAGAAGCGGAACAGCGGGAAGGAATATGTAAGCAGCAAGGCACCATCCGTTTAAAGGAAGAGCCGGTGTTTTGCTGGATCGAATTGGACGCGGATGGTCAACCCAAAGACCAGGATATCGCCAAAGAGATCCTTTCCGGTATGCGGATCGTGCTTGCCAGGGCTGAAGTATTGAACTGCCAACTTGAAAAAGATATTTCGGTGGCGCAGCGGCTCAACGCGCGTGTCGCTACCCAACCATACATCTGTTGTGGAACTTCAACGCCCATCTGGCGACCGTTAATTCTTGCGCCTTTGGATCCCGGCGCCATTGGTAGAGACCCGGTTCTGAGTCAAATCTCGGAGGTCCTGACGTTCCTTCCAATCATCTTTCCCATTGGACTGACGGCTGTCATCGATACGCGCGAGTGCGGATTTCGAACCACCCCCTGTTATTCAGCTCGAATTGCAGGAACGAGGGTTAGGCACGTGCCTGTGCCGAGCCCCCTGAACGAAGGGGATACGATGCCTTCGATCACACCGACTATCGATCTCGCCTTTATCATTGATGGCTTTGTCCAGATTGTTGATCCTCAACCTAATCAATTCACCATTAATGTTTTATTGATAGGGCAACTGCTGGTGCCCGATCAGAGCAGGAGGCGTGCAACGGCGAATTTGCTGAACACATTGATTCCCTCGATTAATCAGAAGAACGTGGACCAGCAAAGTCAAAGGGCAATTGACAGTCTCTTTAAATACTCCAAAGACCCCGACACCAAAGAAGAAAAAGGATGGCATGTTGTCTGGATGGGAGTGGAGGACTGAGTCGTGAGCGAAACGAACGAAGACAACTTCCTGTTTCTGAATGTCGATGGGAAGTGGCCCAATTTCAACCACAAGGGCCTCGAGTTGCGACCGGATGGAGCACTGCAACTCCATTCGTTGCCGTTGCTAATCTCGCCCGCTGAAACATCGTCAACGTCAATACCTGATGGTCCATCAGGCATTGCTGTCGACGTTGACGGCACGATCTATTTTACCGATCCAAAAAACCATCGACTATTTAAGATCGACGCCTGCGACGATAGCATTTGTCGTTTGTCCTGCATTGGTGGAGAAGGAAGTAAGCCTACTCAACTGAATACACCACGAGGATTGTTGATCCCAGACTATCGCCACTCGTTGTTCTTGGCCGACAGTGGAAATCATCGAGTGCAGGTTTTCGATATTGATTCATGGCAGCTTGGCGGAGTCTGGGGACAATCAAGTATGGCAGCCGAGCCGCAAGCCTCGTCAGATGCTGGCCGCTTCAATACGCCGTGGTCCCTGGCGGCTGATCATCACGGCAACGTCTATGTAGTTGATTACGAGAACCGGCGAGTTCAACGGTTCAATCGAACCGGCGACGTCAAACCCTCATTCTGGGAGCAAATGGCCAACGCCAAAATCCTGAAGCGGCCAAGCGGAATAGCTGTTCACGACGATCAACGCGCACTGCGTATATATGTCATCGACGAGACTCTGCATTCGGTGTTTGTGTTCTACGGTAATGGATCCCCGGTTCTTGGACGATCATCCAAGCCCGTATCCATCGGCTCGATGCAGTTAAAGAAACCTATGGGCATAGCCGCAACACGCGACGCCATTTACGTCGGGGATAACGAGCGACAGCGTGTTCTGAAATTCCGGACCGGTGATTTTGAGTTTATCGGCGAGGCGGTTGGCTATCGTGGTCCTGTGGCAGCCCTTGCACTCGATCGGAAAGGCAATCTGCTCGTTCATAGTGGTGGTTGTGCTGCTCCCGTTAGGCTGGCAATCGAGAAAGGGTTTCTGACCCGGGGCGTTTTATGGAGCAAAGCAATCAAAGCGAGCGAGGCTCCGGTCAACTGGCACCGCGTGCAAGCTACGACCAACGCCCTTCCCAGCGGCGCGCACCTGAGGCTGTTTGTTCACACCTCTGATGACAGATCGGCTCCGCCCGTGGTGAATCCCGATATCGCTGATCCGTTTTCCGATCCGAAATGGCGCCCGCAATCGAGCACACCGGACCCATTCTCAGGCGTCAAGGATCTATTCATCGGTGGACGGCCGGCAGAGTTTTTGTGGGTTGGCGTTCTGTTCTCTGGCGATGGCAGAAGCACGCCAGTGGTTCCCCAACTGCGCGTCGAGTTTGACCACCAGACCTACCTCAATCATTTGCCTGCGATCTTTCGCGAGGACATATTCGTTGATAAGAACCATCCGCCTTTGCATGCCGGTATTACTGGGATACCCGGAAATGGTTGCGCTAAATCGCTGCTGGGACACATTCCAGACCATCAAATCTGCGTAGCCACCGGCAGTTGCTGTTGCGGTGACTTCCTGCTTCGTTTCATTTCTTTATTCGAAACATTTTTTACTGAACTGGAAGATCGCATTGCGATACTTTCCCTGCTCTTCGATCCACGGGTGATTCCAAAGGAATTCCTACCGTGGCTGGCGGGCTGGTTGGCGCTTGACCTGGATGAGGATTGGGACGAGGCGCGGCAGCGACGGCTCATTGCCAAAGCATTCGAGCTCTACGGACGTCGGGGCACGGTGGAGGGACTGCGTGAATCATTAAGGTTGTTTGCCGGCGTAAACGCAATCATAGAGGAACCAATAATCAATGCGGCGTGGTGGTCACTGCCGGCTGAGGCCGCGACCTGCAATTGTGGTAAGTCGACTCCTAGAGCGAAGCAGAAACAATGGCAGTCGACTGAGAATTCGATCCTGGGAGTAAACACGATGTTGGCTCCAGCGCATCCTCAGGGAGCAGTGGTCGGATCAACTGCGACTCTCGATCACTCACACTTAATTACAAACGAGGAATTCGGCGCTCCGCTCTTTGACGATGTGGCTCACCAGTTCAGTGTTCAGTTATATCGATCTCAGTTGCAGTGCACTCAAACACTACCCAAAGTCCATGCCGTCATCGAAGCCGAAAAGCCGGCGCATACCGGCTATCACCTTTGCATAATCGAACCGCACATGCGTGTGCACTTTCAAGCGCGCCTGGGGATCGACACTGTTGTAGCAGGCCCACCGTTGGAAACGAGATTGCGGGAAGGAATGTCGCTTGGTGGAGACAATCCACTGGCTGGTCAATCGCCAGGAAGCGTCGGCAAGGACAATCGGTTGGGAACGACGACAAGAGTGGGTTGATCAGATCAACACACAGGAAATTCGAAGCTCACATACGGAGGAAGTGATGTCACATAATTTACAGCGTCATCCGCGGAGTAATCATAAGGTTCCTGCCGATCTAAAAACACCGGTGCGGAACCACTATTTTTACGGCAAGCTGCTCGACGTCTTTCATCTGGAGTTGGAGCAGGAGTACTTCAACTCCAAACGTTGGTTGCATAACCGTCTGATAACTGGTCCAGGAGTCGTCTGCGGTTTAAAAGTGGAACTAACCAACGATGAGAAGAGCGTCGTAGTCGAGCCCGGTTTCGCCATCGATCGATGCGGGCGCGAAATTATTGTGGCCCGCCACTCGAAGCCGTACTTGCTGCCCGAACTCCCACCCTACGAAGCTGATAAAACAAAGAAGGGTTACGAGGGCGCTGAACAGAAACGGCCGAAACAACCAACCGAACCTGAGCGTCGCTACTACTGCGAGATCCCGTTTGCCCATGTGGTCTTGTGTTATCACGAGTGCGAAACCGATCCCATGCCGGCGATGGCCGGAGATTGCGAAACGGTAGCGCTCTGTGCCTCGGGTTCGGTTCGAGAACAGTATTCGATCGAGATAAGAGATGGTTTCGCGCCGAAGAGGGAGAGTAGTTTTCCTCGCAATATTGTTGATGGGGGAGAAATCAACTACCGGGCTTTGGTGGATTACGTTACTGGGTCTTGTCGCAACTATCCGGACGATTGCTGCCTCCCTCTTGCAAATATCGAACTAAGTGAAGGCAGTCATGGCTGGGACCCCGAAATAGACAACAGCATTCGACCAATCGTCTATACAAATCGGCTGCTCTGGGAGCTCATTAGTTCACTGGCAAGACATGGAGAGGCCGCAGAGACTGAAGTTTGACAGGAGGAAGCAGATGAAAACTGAAACAATATGCCGGGAAACGACATGTGGTCCAAGCAGCGGGGAACGGCCTCGTTATTATGCGCGCCAGCTTATAACTTCTGACGACCTGACGCTGGAACAGGAATATTTTCGTAACCGGCTACGCCTGCACAATCGCATGCTGCACGGGTGGGGAGTGGTCTGCGGTGCGAAAGTTTGCCTGCTCCCAAAAGCCGGGGAAAACGGCAACGGCAAGCGCTTTGAGCCGTGGATGGTCGTGGTGAAACCAGGATACGCGCTCGATCCGTGTGGCAACGAAATTCATATCGATTGTGCGCGCCCAGTCGACTTACGCAAGCGCGATGGTGTGAATGGTGTTACGGGCGAGCCGTGCGTTGAAGCAATGGATCCGTGGTGCGTGGAAGTCTTCGATGAGCAAGCCGCCGACGAGTTATACGTTGCAGTCAGGTACAAGCAGTATGCAACTCGACCGGTTCGCGTTCAGCCAACGGGCTGTGGTTGCGACGACACGCATTGCGAGAATTCGCGCTGGCGTGATGGTTACGAGATCAGAATTCTCGACTACTGCCCTGACACTCATACCGATCGACCGGATCTTGAAACTTTGGGCCATGGTCCCAATCCTGAGTGTCCCCCATGTCATCCGGATGATGCCTGGGTCGTTTTGGCTAGAGTCACGGTCGCGGAAGACGGGGCAGTTCAGATCGACAACTGCCAGTGCCGCAGACTAGTACTGTCGCTCCAGGACTTCTGGTGGGAATGCGACAATCCCGTACGAGCCACTAAGGTTGCTGAATTTGGGCCCAACGAGGAACGGAACAAGTATCTGGATGTATTGGCCGACAAGTTGAAGGAAGAAGCTGAAGCCGAGGGTGTCATTATCGCCTACGTTCCCAAGGTGGGCGACGCTACTGACTTTTTTGGTGAGGCCAAAAAGTATTTGCAGGAAACGCGTGGCATCCGTGCAGAACGGATCACATTCAGTGAAGGAACACACCGGACGAAGATGGTGGTGGAGTTGTGGTTGGTTCCGAAAGGTGCAGAAAAACCAACGCCGTCTGCGGAGGGGACCGTAGTGGAGGATGAGCCGGCAAGCGATGAGACTGAACCGGAGCCTCGTGCGAAGCGACCTCGAATAAAGCGGGGGAAGAGCAAGTGATTCTGGGGACACGGATGTGACGGATTAACTGATGCTGGTCTTGAAGCGGGCGACGTCGATTTGGTGTTTCTGTATGAGTTGCCAGAAGGCGCGTCGGTTCTTCTGCGCCACTTGAGCCGCGCGGGTGATGTTGCCTTTGCACGCGGAAAGCAGTCCTTGAATATAGTCGCGCTCAAAACGAGCGATCTCTTTTGCTTTTGCCTCTCGCAGCGACTGTTGCGCTCCACTGCGTCCCGCAGGAGAGACGAGATCGTGAGGTTGCAGTACTGAACCTTCGCAAAGCACCACGGCCCTCTCTATCACGTGCTCCAACTCCCGGACGTTGCCCGGCCAATGGTGGACCATCAATAACTGCAAAGCTTCCGACGAAAAGTCACAGACATCTTTGTCCAACTCACTTGCGAAACGAGCGAGAAAATGGCGCGCCAGCAGTGGGATGTCTTCTCGCCTCTCGCGAAGCGGTGGAAGGATGAGTGAGACGATATTCAACCGGTAATAGAGATCCTGTCGCACTTTGCCGTTCGCCACCGCTTCTTCGAGATTGAGATTGCTCGCCGCGATGATGCGAACGTCTGCGCGTCGAATTTTGGAGGATCCAAGCGGACGGTACTCCTTCTCTTGCAGGAACCGCAGCAGCTTCACCTGAGCAAACACAGGCAGGCAATCAACCTCATCCAGAAAGAGGGTCCCGCCGTTGGCTTCCTCAATTAGTCCCGTTTGCAACGTGGCCGCGCTGGTAAACGCTCCCCGCTCGTGACCAAACAGCTCATTCTCCACGAGCTCCGCCGGAATTGCGCCGCAATTGATCGGCATGAACGGCCGGCCCTCGCGCGAGCTGCCGTAGTGAATGGCCCGAGCATATAGCTCCTTGCCTGTACCTGTTTCACCCGCGATAAGAACGTTAGCTTCACACTTTGCGATCATCGGGATCTTTCTTAGTTGATCCAAAAAGACCGGGCTTTCGCCGATCACCTTCTTGATTCCGAAATGAGATCCGTTGAGGGGGCTGGCTTTTGAAGAACTGGCGGTTGGCCTGATCAACTTCAGCGCGCGTGGCAACACTTCCGAAACTCTGAGTGGCGAAGTGACAAAATCGGACGCGCCGTTCTCCAGCAGCTCAACGAACTGATCCGGTTCACACGTTTTAAGCACCACGATGATCGGAATGTTCGTTGCGGCACGACCGGCAGCTTTCAGCAGTGTCATCGTCTGCTGCCGCGAGGCGGGGATAACTGTAAAAACCACACCGGGATTGAACCGTTGAATTGACTTCCCGAGCTCGCGACTCGTATTCAACAGCTCGCCTTCATCGAGCGGATGCACTTCCACGGCGAAGCGAGGTTTGAGTATCGCTTCCAATTCGCGGCTCCAGCGGCTGGTGCCGCCGAGCAATAGCGCGCGTTCTAACATCATGACGTGAAGGTTCGGCTAGCGAGGTTTCGTTTTCCGAACGCGAGGTCGAGGCAGAAAGCCTACAAACTAATCGTAGACGCTTTTAGTTACGAGGACTGGGCTGTTCATGAACAACTCCTATGACGGGTTAGTGCAAGCGCATGACGTGAAGGTTCGGCTAGCGAGGTTTCGTTTTCCGAACGCGAGATCGAGACAGGAAAGCCTACAAACCTATCGTAGACGCTTTTAGTTACGAGGATTGGGCTGTTCATGAACAACTCCTATGACGGGTTAGTGCAAGCGCTTGAGATGATTTGATTCTAATTTAGCTAAAAAACATCAAAGATTGTGCCTGACGGGCGACCGAGGAGTCAGCGTTGGCAGCATTGGGGGAATTCAACGATTTGCCAAGGATCTAACAACTTGAATTCAAGCGAAATGAGGGAACAGCCGGCCTCCACGGGTGTTCAGCAATCTGTCGAGGTCGGCAACGATATTACTGTAAGACTTAGAAGTCAATAATTAATTGCCTCTTTGCAATTAATTGCCTCTTTGTTACTCAAAGAAAATGTCAGCATGAGAACAATTACCTTGAAAGAGAAACAACCACGGCGATGCGACATAATAACGGGGCTTGATCGCCCATGACCTCTTTCCTGAAAATGGTACCAACTTAAAATAGAAAAGCGCCGGGCTGACACCTCCATTTATTGGAACATTTCGAGAGTCAAACATCTGGTTCTTGGATCAGTTCGGGTTTGTTGCCAACCGGCATTCGCCCGGTGTTTGTTGGCCAAGCAAGCTGGGTAGACGATATTCGTCATAGTCCCGGCGCCTGATCCACGCTTCAATCGTCTGCCTCGCGTCAGCGAAAAAGAACGAGAAAACAGCACAAGTATCAACCCCTAAGGAGTTGAGTGCAGTTGGAAGTTTGCCGAGATTTTGCGCGGAATGAAAAATCTTGAGACACGATTCGAAGGGCAAATCTCATAGCCTACCAACGAAATCATTAACCTTGGACACTCATTCAGGGCAGACTGTGGGTGCAAAACTCCCACGCTCTTACATGTAGTTCGAAGCAATCTAAATAAGCAGCAAAAACAACGATTTCTTCTGCGCTGATTGACCGTACCAGGATCAAATGTGGCGCCCTATGATAAGATTCCGTCACAAGTTGGCTCTTAGTTAAAGCTCACAAAGTCTGTAAGTTGTTGATTCTAGACGTGGCGGGGTAGCTCAGCCGGTTAGAGCGTGGGATTCATAACCCCAAGGTCGGGAGTTCGAGTCTCCCCCCCGCTACCAGTTTATTTCCACTCACCCACCAGCACGAACGGCGCCCAGTAAAAAGGCGCGCTATGTCTTTTGCCGGAGATCATTGCGAGC
>JAMQPI010000204.1 GCA_023717565.1 Pyrinomonadaceae bacterium
GCGGCGTTCGGAGGGGCGGAATGATGCTGGATGAGTACCCTCCAAGTTGAGTTCCGCCCCTCCGAACGCCGCGCCGGTGGGGTTGGGCGTCCACTGCTATAAACATCTCACCCTTACAGGGTGAAAACGTCATATTCGTCTGATGATGGTCATTGCATGAGGGTGCGAGGCATTGCGAGGATAGTCGATGGCGAAAGTTCAATACTTGGCCCTTTTAGTTTCCCCTTTTGTCGAAAGAGCCTGATCCGTTCGCATGTATGATCGTGCCCACATGCTCTCCCTCCAGCGCGGCCGCAATGCGCTCCGGATGCTGGCCGTTGACAATCTGAAATGATCGCAACAGTCTCGAGTTTTCCAAGAGGTCGAGCAGAATACGCTCGAAGGGGAGGCTCTCAAAGTGGCGCTTCTTGAGTTCAGAGCTGTCAATCTCGCTGATAAAACTTGCCCCGGGGGTTTTCGGATCGCGGTCGTAGAGCCCATCGACGTCTTTTACCAAGGTGAGTGACTGGCAGCCAAAACACTCGGCCAGCAGAAACGATCCCGCGTCGGTACGGTGAGGCGGTATTCGTCCGATTGCAGGCGGATGTTCCCAGAGCGAGTATGGTGGGACACCGTTGAAGATCACACCGGGAGCGCTGGCAATGAAAAGTGGCAACAGGTGACCCAGAATGTCGGGTGGGATGGCCACGACACCATAAGGAGCCAGTAGTGTACCTAGAATATGCGCGTTGCCCAGAGCATCAGCCATAGCCAACTGCGCCAGGGCGCCGGTGGGAAGTCCCAGATCAATACCGATCGAAAGAACGTGCCTGCTCCGCACACCTCCGCCAGCACCAATGATCAGCTTTTTTGTTTGCAGGCAGCGCGCCAGAACGTCGATCACCGGATAGACTACGTCTCGCCCGGCATCAATGACTGATCGACCACCAATCTTAATCACATGCGCATTGGGAAGCATGCTGAAGACTGGTGTCTCAGTCGATTTCTGGACTTCTTTATCCAGCAGGCTTTCCCGCATGAGCTTTGAAGTGACGTGGTGACGGCCGTCTTTCATTTCAGGATTCCTCGTTGCTGATTTGTTTGAATGGCCCCCGGCGGCGCACTCCAGCTAGTCAGCAGTGATAATGGTACCCACATGTTCTCCATTGAGGGCCCTGGTCAAATTACCTCGCTCCAATCCGTTGATGACCTGGACGGAACGCCTGTGAGTGGCATGTCGCATCATTTCGGTAACGCCGCGTTCTAAAACCAAATCCTGCAAGTCAAGCTCCTCTAATTCTGAGACCGTTATTTTGCCTATGAATTTGGCTGCTCGATCTTTCTTTGGATCGGCCGTGTACAGACCCTTCTCATCTTTTACAAAGATCATGGACCGGGCGCCAAACACTTCGCTAACCAGGTAACTGCCGGTATCGGTGCGGTGGGGTGGAATACGGCCCATGGCCGGGTTCCGTTGCCAGTAAATGTAAGGTGGCATGCCGAAAAAGATCACCGCTCCCCGCTCGGCCAGGTAATGTGGAAGCTGCGCAAACTGGGCGGGCTCAATAAATGGGATCCCGTTCTTGCTGAGAAGAAAATTAAGCATGCGGGCGTTCTGCATACTCACGAAAGTACCCAGCACACTCAGGACACCGGTGGGAAGTCCCAGATCAAGCCCTACGCTGTAAGCATGTCTCGCCCTGGTGCCGGCGCCCGTTCCGATGATCATCTTGTGACGACCGAGGTTTTCTACGATCTCCTCAATCATCGGAAAGACCGCTGCTCGGCCTCGATCAATGAAACTCTGGCCGCCAATCTTGATCACATTCGCTTCGGGCAGTATTTGGACCGCGGTGGGCCCGTCCGTTTGGGCCATCAAGATCTCGTCGTCCAGAGAACCCGACAGCAGGGACTTGCCTAGTTCGGTAAGGAGGCCGCTTTGCATCAATTTATTCTCTTTATTGTTGAGGATCAGATATCTCTCACCTGGCCCAGAGGAATCAGATAGTCTCCAGAATAGGTGTGGTGATAGCGCTCTACGCTACTGGTATGCGCAAAAATCTGAGTGCGTAGGACTCTTTAGCTTCAAAGTCTCGATCCAATCCGCCGAACTCTTCCTCGGCCCAGCCTTCCAGTTCGTTGAGGATCTCGTTTCGAGTCTGAGCCGGGACTCGAATGCCACCCAAACCCGTAAGGCAACGCCATGAATCTAATGATTGCCGGGGACTGGTCGAAACATTCCAACTGGCAACTTCTCGAAATTCCAGGGCCTCCGCGCCGCGACGACGACATGCGTCGACCAGCTTGGGATTCTGTTGCTCGCCACGACGACCTTCGAACCCACGACGGCGCAGCCGCTCATTCATCTCTTTAGCCATGCGGCTCCGCACGCTATCACGATCGCGTTCAACGCGTCCGAAGATGAGGGTGGCACCGTCGGCCGCGGCTACACGAAAGACTTCGCCAGCGACATGCTCGTGATCGATCAGGTGCAATGCTCGCGAACTGAAGATCACGCGCGCTCTTCCGCTAGCAAGGGGCCAGCTTGAGTTGGCATCAGCCTGAATCAGCGAGCGATTTCCCGCATCGTCGGATAGCCGTCGCTGAGACTCTCTTAACATGCCGCCGGAGAGATCGAATCCGACGTAACGAAAGCTTTGATGGAACCACTGAGCGATCTGGCCGGTCCCTGGACCAACTTCGAGTATCAAATCGTCTGGGCCCATCCGGCCGATTTCAACTACGGTAGTGGCAATGTCGCGGCAATAGTCCGCAGGCAAGCCGGCCCGTTGCTCAAACGCCGTAGCCTGTTCATCGAATAACTCCCAGGTAGGGCCATTGGAACGCCGAGGTGATGACCCAGAGTCTTGTTGTTTGGCCGATAATCCCATCTAGTTTCCACCGGGATTTTTCATTGCAGAGTGAGTGGGCTCGTGATAGGATTTCTGCCCGTAACAACCGAGAAACTGTTCACCAACTATTGGCTGCTAAGTTAGAGGAAGGCGAGTGTACCATGAGTAGATGGAAGGCACAACGACCAGTTGCGGTGCAGGGCGCGCCGGGAACTGCGGCAACTGTGGAGACTCAGGTAAGCGGTCCGGATCAGCGAGAAACCGGTCGCCGCGGATCTGCGAAACAGGTTGGCGGCATAGGCATGTTGCTTCATCACGTTGAGGACTTCGGGCTTAACGATAATCAAGTAGAGCAGCTCAGCAAAATGCAGCTCGGCTTTGAGTTGGAGAAGGTTGATCTGCAAGCGGCTTTGCAAAAAGCGAAAATCAATTGGCGCGCGCTGGTTCGCGATATCGATGCTGCCGAAAAAGATGTGATGAAGGCGATTGATAACGTTGCTCAATGCGAGGCCAATCTTCGCAAAATGCGCTACAACCATTTGAAAGCTGCTCGCGGCGTGCTTCAGCCCAAGCAGCGAAACAATCTCAAGACCTTTCACCTCAAGCAATCTCGGCAAAAGGTCGGCGGCGGCAATCAAGCGGAAGGGCGGCGGACCGCTTAAAGACCGTCTTCAGTACGCGTCAGCATGAGACGACTGGTAAGCCTTCGGTCCTCGCCGAAACGAAGGTTATCCAGTTCTACTTCACGAACAATAACTGAATTGGTCAAGAGGTCGGTAAACCTGTTCGGCTTGCTTTTTGGATCTTGTCCATTAGGCGGTTTTGCGAACTGCGACTCCTTACTTTCAAATTCTCAGAGCTCAACCCAAGAACCAAATCGCGTAAGCGTTTCCTTCAGATCGATCATAGGGTGGCTTAGAGGCCTTGCGCTCTAAAAACCGACGGTTAGCGTTCGACAAAAGTTGAACCACCTGATTCTCACTTCTTCCGACTCTCAAAGGAGGCTCCCTGATGAAACGAAAGAACCGGCTTGGCCCTTCTCGTGAAGGTCTCAAACCAACTGCTAGCGGCGATCAAGAAACAAAGCCTGATTCCGATCCTAAAAGTGGACTTGGCCGCAGGGGATTTCTGAAGGCCGGTGCCGGCGCGGCGGTAGTAGCGCTCGTTACGCCGACTGAATCGGTTGCTGCCCCTGAAGGGGGCGTTCGCGTGCCCCCCCAGAGACCGCCCCGACTCCTCGGGGAATGCAACGATGTGGTGTTCAGCGAGCCCAAGGCTGTCGTTGCCCGCACGATTGGAGGGAGGAGTGTACTCAACTTGTCCCTAACCGCTGAGCCGTTGAGCTGGACGTATCAGTGCCCCGACGATACGCCCGAAACCGGCCTGCAACCGACTTACAACGGGGCGGTGCCCGGTCCCTCGATGTACGTCGATCCCGGAACGAGAATAGAAATCAAGCTTACTAACAATCTCGACGCGATGCCGCCGTTTTCGGGTGACAACTGCCCGGGTGGTCATCATACTAGTCCGCCCACCCCGGCGTGCTTTCAACACACTAACCTACACACTCATGGCCTGCAGGTGTCCCCGTGCAGCATATCCAGCACCGGAGCTAAGCATTGCGGTCCATACGCGATAGACGGTGTTAACCCACCGCTGAGATGCTCATCAGACGACGTGCTGATAGACATCTTTCCAGGCCAGAGCAACAAGTACTGTATCGTTCTGCCGAATATGCACGCGCCCGGCACGAATTGGTATCACTCTCACCTGCACGGTGCGTCGGCCTATCAGGTTTCCGGCGGCATGGCAGGTGCGCTTATTATTCGTGAGCCTCCTGCTGCGGCCCTGGTTCGCGAAGATTTGGACAAGGTTTTCGTGCTGCAAGAGGTCCTTCTAAACCCGACCCCGCTTCCTCCGATACCCCCAGTCTACGGCTCTGTAGGCGCCATGCCCGACACCCAGGTCTTTGTCAATGGCCTGTGCCGGCCCACGCTGAAGATGTTAGCGGGCCAAACCATGCGCTGGCGTTTTATCAATGCTACGGGAACCCCGCGCGGGCTAATGAAGCTTAGACTTGTTAAGACCCAGACCTGCAGCAGCACCTTTCCCGCGAATAACAATGACAACCAACTGATGCACCTCATCGCCATAGACGGCATTTCATTCTACGGCGTCAATCCTCAACCGGTGAGGTATCACCTGATGGGCCCGGGCAGTCGCGCCGATTTCTTGATCAACATCACGGAACCGGGCCTCTACACGCTTTTGAAGGATGGTTTCCCACTGGAAAGTGTTCTGAATCCCACTTCAACGAATTTCACAAATGCTTCGGCTCAGAGTAAGGACGTGCTTGCGTATATCGACGTGCAACCCTCGCGTTACCGTGACGTAATCCCGAAGATCATTCCAGGTAAGAAACCCGCGTACCTGAATCCTATCTGGAGGGTGGACTACGTTCGGCCGCAACCAATCAAGTTTCAGAATACGGCCCCGGGGACGTTCCAAGTCGACAACGCTTTCTACGATGCGAACGTGCCTATCAAGGCAAAGCTGAACACGGCCGAGGAATGGACCTTGCAAAACATAGGGTTTGCCGGAGCCCCGCAAACTAATACGCACCCGTTCCACGTCCACATCAATCCATTCCAGATAAATGGCATCGCCTTCGACTTTGAAGTCGCGGACGCTGATCGCAAGGTGCCTCGGATGAATTGGAGGGACCCGTGTACTTGGCCGTTTTGGGATACTATTCCCATCCCCGCACAGATGACGCCCGGTACCAGTCCGCCAGGACAGTTAAAGATTCGCAGCCGGTTCCTGATTTACGACGGCGAGTACGTCACTCATTGCCACATTCTGGTGCACGAGGACGTGGGAATGATGATCAACGTTAAGCTAATCGGTAGCGGAATCGGACCGAACGTACCCGTACTCGATTATCCGGCTGCTGCTAAGGCTTGCATAAGACGAACCAGCCGGTGCCCCGGAGATACAATCGTGTGAGCGAGGAAATGGTGGATCTACTTCATTGATCGACTCGCCATGCACGTCGACAGCCGCGGCCGTCCGCGGCTGTCCGCGTATAGGCATCCGGCAAAAGAATCGAACGGATCGAAAGGTCCGACATCCTTTCAGCTTGTCCTCAGGATTGGCAAGGCTCAAGGTGCGACGTAAGGGGTGGTATCATCACTTGAGTTCAATAATCTCGACGACAAGCTGAAGCATATCGGACCACTGAGTCATGCCACGGAAAGCCTCCGAGAAAAATTCAGGCTTGGGGCGGCGACGATTCCTCACCGGGGGATTAAGTGTCATCGCCGCGGTGGTAGGGCCCTGGGAAAAAGCCTTTCCCCAAAGCCGAAAAGCAACCAGCACAGCGCCTTCCAGTTTCGAACCTTTTACCCAGCCTGCGGTCCAAATCTCTCAGAACGGCACGCTGCGAACAAACCTACGAGTGGTTGAGGCCGACGTGTCAATTCGCGATGTTCAGGGAGTGCGGATTGAGCACACTCGCTGCTACAACGGATCCGTGCCTGGTCCGACGTTAAAGCTTCGAGCCGGCGAAGAATTGAGGATTAAGCTGTCTAATGAACTTCCCTCGCTCAGCGAGCACTGCGGCAAGGAACATCTCAACCGGCCTCACTGCTTTAATACGACCAACATTCATACGCATGGCCTCCATGTCTCGCCTGAGGCTCCTTCGGACAACTCTTTTTTGCGAATCGAACCCCAATCTGATTATCAGTATTGCTTTCAACTGCCGGACATGCACCCCGCCGGCACATTTTGGTACCACGCGCATGTTCACGGTTCTACCGGAGTACAGTCCATGAACGGAATGGCCGGAGCGCTGATTATTGAGGACCCCGACAAAGAAAAACTGGTGCCTGAATCAAGAGACGTCGTTTGGATGATTCAAGAGTTGATGGGAAAAGGTGCAGAAAAGCTCTACTCCTGCGATCATCCGCATGCTCCCTACACCGTCAATGGAAAATTTCAACCCACGCTTAACTTGCGGCCCGGCGAGGTTCAGCGCTGGCGCTTCATAAATGCTACGGCCACGCCCGGCGGCTATATGGATCTGCAATTGCTCGATCGAAACAACACCCGACAGGAGTTCATGCTAATCGCAATCGACGGTTACCCGTTGCGTAAAAGGCAGCGACGAACATCGTACGTCCTGCCACCAGGAGGGCGCGTTGACTTCCTGGTGCGATTACGCCGCCCGGGAAGATACAAAATGCTGAAGCGTCGATTTCAGGGCCAGGCGCAAGATCAGGTGCTTGCCTGGATTGACAGCGTTGGAAAACCGCTAAACACGCCTTTGCCAAGAGCGTTGTCGTCACTACCGCCGTTTCTGAACCCGATTACTGACGAAGAAATCGTCAAGCGACGGATCATCAGATTTCAAGTCTGTCCGGATCAAGCCCGCGGTGATATCTGCAAGAATTATCCCAGCGCGAAACTCTGCAGCGGTGACAAAGGCCACGAACTGCTTGCCAACGTGTTCTTGATTGATGGTAAGCCATACGATCCGGATCGCGTGGATCATTCAATCAGGTTGGGAACCGCCGAGGAGTGGGAAGTCGTCAATGAGACTGGGGCAGAACATCCGTTTCACATTCACATCAATCACTTTCAGGTGATGCGGCCTGGTGTGGCGCCGGAGGACTGGGTATGGCAGGACACAGTGAGTCTGCCGGCCGATCGAAGTGTCAAGATCCGGTCGCGCTTTCTCGACTATCCGGGACGTTTCCTCCTACATTGCCACATCCTCTTGCACTCTGACTTAGGGATGATGCAGAACGTGGAGGTCGTGGGTGATGGCAAGGGGCCTTTGGGGATGGTCTAGCACTTGCTTGTAATGCAGATCCCCCGCATTTGTTCGCCCAATAGTGCTAAAGCAATGCGCAATCTAACGTCGCTGTCAAAAAAGAGAACACCGTCATGAAAAGCTTACCCATATTCTTCTTAGTTGCTTTGCTCGGAGTGACTATTATCGCTGCGCCGGTTCAATCTGAAACCACGGTCGTCCAAACGGCGGAATTCCAACCTCTCAGGGACGCCACCCTCATCGAGAGCACCACAGGAGATCTTGCCAGCTCGACTGCTGAAACCATCTTCGTAGGACGCACGGGCCAGGCGGAGAACGGCAAGAGGCGAGGGCTGATAGCTTTTGACCTTGCCGCAATTCCGGCCCGGTCGCGGATCTTGTCGGTTACGCTAACAATGACTGTGCAAATAAGCGCCGGCGGTCCACAGCCAACGCCAATCAGTTTGTATCGAGTTTTGAGCTCCTGGGGAGAGGGGAGTTCTGCAAGTCAGGGCGGCAGAGGTGTGCAAGCCCAGCCCGGCGATCCGACCTGGATCTATAGCGTCAGTCCAACTCACTGCTGGTCTCGCCCGGGTGGGGACTACGAACGGGTCGTTAGCGGACAGGAGCAGGTCGGAGGCCCGGGAGCCTACACCTGGAAGTCCACACCAGGACTGGTGACCGATGTGCAATCATGGCTGAACTCGCCGAAGGATAATTTTGGCTGGATACTAGTCGGTGATGAATCACGGCCAGTTACGGCTAAAGTGTTCAAGAGCAGAGAGAGCACTGATGAGGCTGCGCGACCTAAGTTGACTGTGACTTTTAGACCACCTGCAAAATAATTGCTTCGACTCTCGTCCGGAGAAAACAAATACAATCCACGAAATCACACGAAACGGATGTCTTGTTTCGTGCTATTTCGTGGATCGTTTGGTTGAGACTCGTTAGGCGTTCGAAGCTTCCATGACCAGTTGCTTTGTTGGATGTGAGTACACATCGCCCGGAGCGCCGATCCGTTCTATTCTCCCGTCCCGCACCACTGCCAGTCGATTACCAACCGTGAACGCGTCTTCCAGATTATGAGTTACATAAATTACGATCAATTCCGCTTCTGCTTGTAACTTCAATAGATCCTGGTGCAGTTGTTTGCGAATCTCGCTATCAAGGGCGGAAAAAGGTTCATCCATTAGCAAGACGCGCGGTTCCATGGCTAACGCCCGGGCGATTGCCACCCTCTGCTGTTGTCCACCTGACAGTTCATGTGGGAAGCGGTTCGCCAATTCCACTAGTCGCATCCGTTGGAGCAGGGCTTCAGCACGCGCTCGCGCCTGAGGCTGTCGCCACAAAGCATATGACACGTTCTCTAAGGCCGTGAGGTGGGGGAAGAGCGCATATTGTTGAAAGACGTAGCCAACGCCGCGCCTTCGCGCCGGCAGATTGATTGTCTGGCCATTCCGCGTTTCGCTGGAGGCGCGAAAGAAAACAGCATCGTCAAGAGTAATCTCCCCCGCGTCCGGGGTCACCAGTCCGGCAATCGCGTTTAGCGTCTGTGTCTTGCCTGCTCCGGACGGTCCGAACAGTACGAGTATTTCCGCGCCAACTTCAATCTGCACGCAAAGATTGAAGTTTGCCAGTCGCTTTTCGATATTCACCTTGAGGCGGGGTGCTTTCATTTGACGGTCACTCAACGAAGATCCACTTTCCTGTGATATTGCGGCAGTTCGAGTTGTCGAACGCACCACAAGCCAACGAACGCCACCGACGTCATCACGATGACCATTATTCTAGCTTGCTCGTACCTTTGCGCCTGCACCGCATCATAAATAGCAAGCGGTAGTGTCTGAGTTTGTCCGGGAATGTTGCCCGCGACCATCAAGGTGGCGCCGAATTCGCCCAGCGCGCGCGCGGCACCGAGGATCAATCCGGCGATCACCCCGCGCCGGGCGAGGGGCAACGTCACCCGCCACAAGATTTCTAACTCTGATGAGCCAAGCGTGCGCGCCGCATTTTCCAGGACATGATCCACACTGGCGATCGCAGCGCGCGCTGACTGGACCATCAACGGCAGGCCAACGACAGCCGATGCGATGGCAGCCGATTGCCAGGTAAAGAGCAAACGAACGTGAAACCATTCGACTATCGGGCTGCCCCGCCCCAACACCAGCAGCAGCAAATACCCAATGACGCTCGGTGGAAGCACTAAGGGCAGAAAGATAGCTGTCTCAATAATGATCTGACCGGGCAATCGATACCGCGCCAACAGCACGCCTAACGCCAGACCGATCACGAAAAGCGTGATCGTCGCGACCGCCGTCACCTGTAGCGAAAGCGTCAGGGCAGACCAATTCACTTGACTGGCTCCTCTCCCGGCAGAATGAAACCATAGCTTCTCATGATTGGGCGCCCTTGTGGTGAGTTTATGAAGCTGGCGAAGCGTCGCGCCTCAGCTTCATGTCGCGTGCCTCTAGGGACAGCCAATGCCTGGTTAAGTTGCTTGTGCAATTTCTCTGAAATCAGTACCCAACGTCCATTACTCTTGATACTGAGAGAAAGGGCGACAATCGCGGCATCGACGTTTCCCGTCTCGGCGTATTGAAGTGTCTGCCTCACATTCTCGCCAAAAACCAGTCTTGAGGATACGCGCTCCCAAACGCCGGCGGACTGTAACGCTTCGCGCGCCGCCTGGCCATACGGCGCGTGCTCAGGATTTGCGATAGCTACGTGCCGTACCTCAGATCCGGCGAGGTCCTCGAGGCGCTCAAGCTTTAAGGGGCTGTCACTACGAGTCCAAAGTGTGATGCGTCCCTGCGCGTAAAGCGCTTTAGTCTCGGGAATGATCAGATTCTTCCGTTCAAGTTCATCAACGAAGCTGACGTTCGCAGCCGCAAAGAGATCCACTGGCGCTCCCTGCTCAATCTGTTGCGCTAGTTGTCCGGTCGACCCGAAGTTGAATGTCACTTTGACGCCGCTCTCACGCTCGAATAGACGGCCAATCTCTTCAAATGCGGGCGCGAGATCGGCGGCGGCCGACACCGTCAGCGTCACCGGCGTTTCCTTCCCTCCGGCCGAGCGTCCACACGAAAGCCCAAAGACCAGCAAGGTCAGGAGAGTGGCGACCGTGATTGTGCGGGCTGACATTGGCAGTCGAAAGATCATTTGTTCACACTCGGTGGCGACCGGTCGTAGTCGAGCGGCACTCGAATCTCTTCAAAAGTTGAGCTTCACACCGAGCTGAATCACACGGGGGTCGCCAGCCGACGTGATTGAGCCGAACCCCGGCGAGGCGAGCACCACATTTGGAGATCCCAGCGGCGGTGTATTAGTCAGGTTGAAGAACTCGGCGCGAAGCTCCAGGTTCCTTGCCTCAGCGAACCGAATGCGCTTGATCAAAGCCAGATCGGCGTTTTGATATTTCGGTCCTCGAACTGGATTGCGTGAACTCGTGCCGAGCCTGAACTGCGAGGCTTGGGTGAATGCCGCCGTATTGAAGAACTGCGCCGTGGTTTGTTGTGATGATGGCAGATTAGGGTTTGCTATTAGATTCGGTCGCTGCGTTCCGAAACCCGCGAAGGCATTGAAATTCGTAGCCTGCGTTACCGCCAACGGTATTCCTGATTGCAGAGTAACGACACCTGCCAGTTCAAAACCGCCAAAGATTGCTCCGGCGATCCCGCCCGGATTGAATCGCTTGCCTTTTCCGATCGGTAAATCGTAAGTAAAGCTTGCGACAACGACGTTGGGAATGTCTCCCGTCGAAAGATCTCGTTCGAGTCTGCGATTAAAGCTATCAGCTACCGGAAAGTTAGCTATGGGACCGGTCAGGATTGAAGCATCGAAGACAGAAGAAGCCTCATCGATCAGCTTTGACCGAGTGTAGGAGACGAGAAATGAAAGTCCGCGCGAGAACCGTTGTTCCAGCTTGGCCTGAAGTGCGTTGTAGTTCGTATTTCCCACATTGTTGCGATAGAGACTCACGCCGGTAAATCGCGGAAAAGGTTTCAATAACTGGGCCACCGGAATCGTCGGATCGCCAAGGCTGGACGATCGTGGGATCTGGCCGAAGAACGGGTTGGGCACGCGCACCAGCAGTGCCGGGCCCATGGCGAGCTGACTGGCAGTGAGTTGGTTGATGTTGGTATCGGGAATGCCAACATGAGTGATCTTTGATCCGGCGTAAGCGATCTCCACCACCATGTTCCTGGTGAGTTCACGTTGTACCGCAATGTTCCACTGCTGTGCGTAGCCACTACCCAGATTCGCATCGACTGAGAATACGCCCTGGCCCAGGCCGGCATCGGGTGTCAGCGGAATCGGCGCCACCGTGGGGCCAGTCGAAAGCGTGAATGCCGGAGTGATATTGTCGAGCGTTCGCTGAGAGACGGTCTGAATAAACGGAAACTGAGGAGTGGTAAAAGGGGTTGTGATGCCCGCCATTTCGATCCAGCTTACTCCGTAGCCGGCCCGCGCCACCGTTTGGTCATTCAGGCGATAGGCAACTCCCAGGCGTGGTCCAAAGTTGAGTTTGTGCAGGCGACGCGCTGATTCGCTAAACCCATTCTGACCCAGGTACTCCAGTTGCTGAGTTTGCAGATTGAAGACGGCGCCTTGATTGTTTGCTTCGGTGGAAGGGAAGTTGAGTGTGTACCTCAGACCCGCGTTGATAGTCAGACGAGATGAAGCCTTGAAGTCATCCTGCACAAAATACTCCTGGATGTGCGCGCGCGGTTGCAGGACACTCTGCTGGATGTCGATCGAGAATGTTTGCACCTGACCAAGCAGAAAACTGGCCAGAGAGTTTCCACTAAAGCTTGCGAGGGCCGAGCCGATAGTAGGAATTGCCTGTGAGTTAGTGAAGAGAGTGCTGAAGCTGAAATTCCCGGTCGGCGAGGGCGGTTGAATCACATCGAGCCGCTCCCAGCGAAAGTCGAGTCCAAACTTGAGTGAGTGCCGGCCACGTTGGATCGAAACGGCGTCGAAAACCTGAGTCACGTCGGTGCGGAAATCCGACGCGGTGTTGGCTGATGGACCGAGTTGTTGCAGACCGGCGATCGTGAAGGTCGGCAGAGTGTTTTCAAAAGCTCCATTCGTGGGTATACCCGGGATGTTCAGGCTCTGCGACGGCGAGGAATCGAGTTGAGTCGCCCGTCGTTCAACCTTTCTTTTTGTATAGCCAACGCGAAGCTCATTCAACAGTTGAGGACTGAAGACGTGCACATAGTTTCCCGCGAATGACTGGGCCCTGGTGTCCGTGGGTCCAGTCACCCCGCTGGTGATATTACCGCTGCCGTCGGGTAGTGGCGTTATCGGACTGGTGATGCCCTTGGCGTATGAGTAGCGTCCGAAGACCTGATCGTTAGGCGAGAAACGATGATCAAGCCGAATGTCGAACTGGTCCTGATCGTCGGGATCGTTGCCGATGCGAGTAAAGTTGTTAGCCGAACCGCTCGAAGTTGGAGTCGGATAGCGCTGTAACAGTGATGCCGCCACCGGGTCGAACGTGCTTACCGGGATGAGATTGCCTGGATATGCGCGATGATCCGAAGGCCGGAAGATTTGGCCCACGCGGGCCTGTATGGTGTTCCCGTTCGTATCCGTGACATTGACCGGAGTAGCGCTGACTGTCGTGCTGATTGAACCGTTTGACTGTAAATACAGTAAGGCCCCAAGACTGGCCGAGAAGTTACCTTGCCGTTGCGCCACGGTCGGTACGGTTGAGGTGCGTACTCGCGCCAGCAACTGACGCGTGCCTTGATAGTCTCCAAAGAAAAAAGTCTTATCCTTGATGATCGGTCCGCCAACTACGAAGCCGAATTGATTGCGTCTGAATACCGGCTTGTTTGGATTTGCAGCCGTGGCGGGAGCGAACAGGTTGCGAGCATTCAATGCTTCATTTCTGAGGAATTCAAAGGCCGATCCGTGAAAGTTATTGGTTCCTGATTTAGTAGTCAGATTAACCACTCCGCCATTGAAACGTCCAAACTCCGCCGGCGGGCTGTTGACTTCCACTTTGAACTCTTGAATCGCTTCGACAATCGGAAAGAAGGCCACCTGACCCGGTTCAGGCTGCAAGACAGAGATACCGTCAAAAAGATATTCGTTCGTACGCGGCCGGCCACCATTGATGCGCGGAAAGGATGGTCCCGCAGTCGTTGGGGGTGGTTGGGCCACGCCGGCAGACAAGGTGACCAATGAAAGAAAATTCCTGCCATTCAGCGGCAGGTCAACGATCTTTTGGTTTCTGATTACCTGACCAAGACTGCCGGATTCCGTCCTCAGCAGCGAAGCGTCCTGACTGACGGTTACAGTTTCGGCTACCGCTCCAGGATCCAGCACGACGTCCACCCGAACGCGCTCGCCGGTAGCCAGTCGCACGCCTTCCCGCACGAACCTTTTGAAACCCGCCGTTTCGACAGTGACGCTATACGTTCCTGGCTTCAGACTGGTGATTGTGTAGTTACCGCTGTCAGTGACGCTGGAAGAGTACGTTTGAGCGGTGGCGACCTCGGTAGCGACGACTCGGGCTTGAGTAACGATAGCTCCGTTCTGATCGCGTACTTCGCCGGTTAGTTCTGCTCTGCCGGACTGTGCACTAACCACCGCGACCGAACTTAAGTAAGAAAGGACAGCGAGGCAGACCATGAGGGAACGAGAGGTTAACCGCATTGCGTGAATCTCCTTTGTGAGTGTTGCCTTGCGGCAAAACGGAAATCCAGATCAACAACTAGCCTCGGATCACCATGACTTCCGTAGCCTTGATCAGAGCGTAAACCTGAACACCTTCTTTCAAATCCAACGCCCGCGCGCTATCACTGGTTATGATCGAAGTAATCTCTTGACCGGCCACGTCTATCGTTATCTGGACCAGCAAGCCCTCGTAGCGGATTTCGGTGACCGTCCCACTCAGCTTGTTTCGACCACTGATCGAGTCCAGACCCAGGGGCTTTCCTCTTTTCGAAAGTTTTCGATTAACTCCCGTCACTCGCTCGATCTCGCTGCGCGCTATTCGGTGATGACCACCAGCAGTTTTGGTCGAACGAATCTTGCCCTGGTAGATCCACTGCTTCAGCGTTGGGTAACTAACGCCGGCCATCTGGGCTGCGTCCATAGGTTTTAATAGCTCGCTCATCGTTCCTATTAACCTTTCTGGTAAATTTAGTCAACGATATCACTCCATGGATATACGGTTCAATACGCTTTTCCAAAATCAAGGCTCGATCGCGAGGGGAGTCTAAGTCAACCACAGAACCATTTTGCCGTAGCCAATGGATCCTAAGTTCGACCACCTCAAGCACTGCTCAACCACAGAACCATTTGCGGACAGCGGCTAATAGCACTTAACTCAGTCTTGAGTTGCGGTGGGCCTGGTTGAACATAGGATCCATTGGCTACGGCAAATGGTTCTGTGGTTGAGCGGTTGCGGGGCTGGTTGAATCTAGCATCCATTGGCTACGGCAAATGGTTCTGTGGTTGAGCGGTTGCAGGGCTGGTTGAATCTAGCATCCATTGGCTACGGCAAATGGTTCTGTGGTTGAGCGGTTGCAGCGCTGGTTGAATCTAGCATCCATTGGCTACGGCAAATGGTTCTGTGGTTGAGCGGTTGCAGGGCTGGTTGAATCTAGCATCCATTGGCTTACGGCAAATGGTTCTGTGGTTGTGTGGGTTGCAGGGCTGGTTGAATCTGCTCGCTTTTTTTGGCAAGGCGGGGTTATGATTTGCCGTCTTCACAGTATCACTCAAGCAGCGTTTTGCTCACTGCCTCATGTCATCAGCAGTTATCACTAACCCGCCCGTTTTCCTCAGAAAAGGAGTCTGTGATGAAATCAATTCTATTTGTCTTGTTGCTGGTCGGAGGAGTTGTCGTTCCATCTCAAGGCCAGGTTGCTTCAGCCAGTCTGCTGGGCACGGTCAAGGACCCGCTCGCGGCCAGGGTTTCTGATGCCAGGGTTACGGCCCGGCATGAGGCAACTGGATTTTCGCGCGAAGTTTCCACCGGTGAAGATGGCAATTACCGCATCATGGAATTGCTGCCAGGCCGGTACTCTGTTTCGGCTGAAAAGCAAGGCTTCCGCTCGCTGCAGGTGCAAGGGATTGTGCTGGAAGTGAACCAGAAAGCTCAGCTCGATCTGGAATTGCAAGTCGGACTGATGCAGGAAAACGTCACGATCACAGGGGAGGTTTCACTGGTGCAGGCACACGACGCCTCGCTTGGATACCAGTTGGACTCGACAGCCATGCGTAGCCTGCCGCTCGATGGACGAAATGTGATTTCACTGGTCACACTCGGACCGGGTGCCATCCCCAGGCAACTTGGTGGATTCGTTCATGATGGCATCACGGATGTTCAGGAGAACAGAGGAGTGGTGGCCTTTAATCCACCCATTAACGGTTCGCGTTCGACTACGAATACCTACTTGCTCGACGGCGGAATGAACACCGATCTCAACACTCGCGTTATTGCCGTCATGCCGCCGCTCGAGTCGGTCCAGGAATTTCGCATTATCTCGTCCCTGCCCTCCGCGGAGTTTGCCCAGTCCGGTGGTGGCTTAGCCGATGTGATAACCAGGTCCGGTAGCCAGAACTTTCATGGCAATCTGTTCGAGTTCTTTCGGAACGATGCGCTGGACGCGCTCCACGTCTTTGCAGATCCCACCTTGCCGCGCCCGGTGTTCAGGCAAAATCAGTTTGGCGGATCTTTGGGTGGGCCGATACCGATCCGTGGCACATTCTTCTTCGCTACCTATGAGGGCTTGCGCGGGGAGGCGGCGAGCACCACCCGCGCGCTGGTTCCCGACGAAACGGTCAGAAGCGGTGATTTTCGCGGGCGTAGCACCATCTTCGATCCGCTGAGAACAGACCCGGCGACCGGACGGCGATTACCCTTCGCCAACAACATCATCCCGGCTGATCGTATTGATCCCATCGCTCGGAAGTTTCTGGATCAATTCCAGCCGCTGCCTAATCGTCCACTAAGTGACTCGGTCAACTTTCTGGATTCGACGCCGAATCAAAACACCAACGACAATGTGTCTGGTCGCGTCGACCACGAGTTTCGCGATCACAGCCGTCTCTTCGTGCGCTACACGATCAACGATGAGCGCAACCGGCTGGCGGCTTCGTTTCCAACACGGCCCACGCAGGAGCGCGTACGGGCGCAGTCGGTGGTTCTGGGCCACACGATGAGCGGCACTTCCTGGTCGAACGAAGCGAGGTTTGCTTTTACGCGGCTCAAAGTTCTGGAGCTCCCGGAAAGCGCTTTTAACACGGACGACACCAGAGACCTTGGCATCAACAGTTTTCCCAGCGATCCATACAACTTTGGCTTACCTGTATTTGCCGTAACCAACTTCAACCTGGTTACCGACACGCCGACCAGGCCCCAAACGCAGCGCGATAATCTTTGGCACGTTTCTGAAAACATCACGCTCATCAGGGGTAATCACACCTGGAAATTGGGTTTCCAGGGCATTCGATTCGAGTTGAACTATCGGCAGAACGATTCTTCGCGTGGCCGTTATGGTTTCACCGGCGCCTTTACCAGCGATGCCGGCACCGCTGGCACTGGCGATCCGTTCGCGGATTTCCTGCTCGGCTTCCCGCAAACGACGAGCCGTAGTGTCGGAGATGCGCAAGCCTATCTGCGACAAAATAGCTATGCCGGATATGCGCAGGATGACTGGCAAGCTAGTAGTCGGCTCACGCTTAATCTCGGTTTGCGCTATGAATATTTTGCGCCGTTCACCGAGAAGAGAAACAACCTGCTCAACCTGGATTATTCGACAATACCGGCGCCGCCGCGATTGGTTCGCTCCAATGAGACGGTACAGCCCGATAAGAACAATTTCGCGCCGCGCGTGGGTTTAGCATGGCGTCCTCCTATCTCTTTTCTTGAGCGTTGGGACTCCGTGTTGCGCGCAGGTTACGGCGTCTCCTTCACTCCCGAGATTGGCATCGAGTACTACCAGTTGGTCCGCAACGGCATCAGCAACGAAAACAATACGTCCGCTGGAAACCAAGCTCCGGTGCTCACTTTGGCTAATGGCTTTCCGCAGACAGCCAGCACGGGCTTCCCGACTTTATTCGGCCTTGATGGGAACGCTCGCACGCCATATGCCCAACAGTGGAGCTTGACCTTACAACAACAATTCCCTGGAAAGGTGCTTCTGGAGATCGGCTACGTCGGATCGAAGGGAACAAAGTTGGGCAAGGCCCGAATCTTCAACACCCCCGCGCATATAGAAACCGGCGAGTTTCTCCCGCCGCGTCCGGGAAATCTGCAATCGCTGAGAACGTGGCCGCAATTGGGCCAGATCATTCAAACCGAACATCTGTCAATTTCCTCTTTCCACTCGATGCAGATCAAAGCCGAGCGACGCTTTTCCAGCAACCTCGGTTTTCTGGCGAGCTTCGTATGGTCGAAATCGATAGACGATGGCGATACCACGTTGAGGGGACTCGGAAGCAGCGCGACCGCGCAGGATGAACGCAACCTGGCCCTGGAGCGCGGCCTCTCGTTTTTTGATGTTCGACGCCGGCTTAGCGTCGGCTTCGTTTACAGTCTGCCCTCGCCGGGTTTCGCCAGAGCGGTCCTGAACGACTGGCAAATAAGCGGCATACTGACGATGCAGGACGGCACGCCGTTGAATCCGTTCTACTTTTTTACCGACTTTGCCAACAGCGGCACGCCTAACCGGCCCGATGTTGTCGAGGGACAAAGCGTCTCATTACCACGCAGCCAGCGTACGGTCGAACGCTGGTTCAACACCGCGGCCTTTCGCGCGCCGGCTCCGTTTACGTTTGGCAATGCCGGACGCAATACCATTCCAGGTCCGGGAAACCTGCTCTTCGACTTCGCGCTCTATCGCCGCTTCTCGATTAATGAAGGGCGGACTATTGAATTTCGGGCGGAGTCGTTCAATTTGTTCAACCATCCTAACTATGGCATTCCGTTGTTCTATCCTGACTTTGGTCCTTTCTTCGGCAGGATAGTGGCCAGCGGAGAACCACGCCGAATTCAACTGGGAGTGAGATTCGACTTCTAGAATGCCGCATCTTGTTTTCGGGGAGGACGGATTTCACGCAAAGACGCAAAGGGGGCAAAGACGCAAAGAAGAACTGAGAATGTTAGAAATTGATTTTAGTGGAGTCACTAACTTGCCATTTTTAGTTCTATTCTTCTTTGCGTCTTTGCCCCCTTTGCGTCTTTGCGTGAAACCTTTGGAGGGAGTTCTAGATGGCGGACGAGCAAACAGCAACTCTCCTGGCTGCTGAAGAGTTGTTGGAAGCCGAAACTGTTTCAGACTCGGCAAGGGGAGTCGCCGGCTGGTGGAAGAGCAAAGGACTAGGCCGGCAGTTCCTCACCTTCCTGGCAGCCTCGTCCCTGTTCGACTTCGGCATGTCCATGTTCTTTCTGCTCTATAACCTCTACCTCCTGGACCTTGGCTACCGGGAAGACTTTCTGGGTTTGATGTCGAGTTTCTCAACCGCTGGTAGCGTAACGGGAACACTGCTTGCCGTCTTCTTGAATCGCCGCGTCGGCCTAAAGCGATCGGTCATCCTCTGTGTTGCGGGCATGACCTTAACGGCGGCAGTCCGGTCGGTGGTAGTCGGAAAGTTCGGGTTACTTGGTTTTACTTTCGCCTATGGAATGTGCTTTGGGATTTGGGCCGTTTCGTTCGCCGTTGTCATCGCTCAAATCACGACCCCAGCGCAACGACCGTTTGCATACAGTATCTACATCGCCATCCTGATCGGATTGGCAATGATTGCCGATCCGATTGCCGGGCGTCTGCCGCGGTGGCTAAATCACCTGTTTGGACCAGTCGGCGCCGCTCAAAGCAAACGATGGGTCTTGCTCCTGAGCTGCGGGATCGTTGCGCTGGCAGTTTTGCCGGCGCTTCGTTTACAACTTGAAAAGGTAGCAGCCCGTGCGCGCAAGTTCTATCCCCGCAGCTCTTTCATTGTGCGATTCCTGATCGCGCTGGCACTGTTGCACGTTGCGACCTCTTGCTTTGGTCCTTTTGCCAGCGCCTATTTTGCGCGGTTTCTAAAACTGCCAGTAGAGACTATCGGTTTTGTGTTCTCCGGCGCCCAATTGGCCCAGGTCATTGCTATTCTGCTGTCGCCATTAATTCTTAGAAGATTTGGTCTGATTTGGGGCGTCGTGATTATGGAAGGTGCTGCGGGCCTTTCGCTCGCAATTTTGGCCACGGGTCCCGCGCCCATAATTGCGGCCTTTGCTTTCGCGGGGTTCATGGCATTTCAATACATGGACGAGCCGGCCATGGATACCCTCTTGATGAGTAAGGTCGAAACGCACGAGCGCAGCGGCGCGTCGGCGCTGATGTTCCTGACAATTTTCGCGTCGGGCGCTGTGACCGCACCTGTAGCAGGGGTGGCATTGACGCGCTTTGGTTACCGGCCCGTTATCCTGGGGGCCTCGTTGCTATTGTTGCTGAGCGCATTCTTGTTTGGTGCTCTGCTCCGCGAAAGATCCGGCGAGGCCAGCACATGAATGCGCAACAGTTGTAGGGCACCCAAAACCGTCCGCCGATTATGCAGATCAGAAAAAACGGACTGGCAAAAAAGGGTGATCCGTCATCGCCTGGCTAATCATTGTTTCGTTAGCCTTTACCGTGTGTGCGAGTTTTACTGCCTTCGCGTTTCTGTGTAATCTGCGGATGACATTGGGGCGCCCACTCTACAATGGAGCCGCTGCCAGACACTTTCGATATTCCTGATTCAAACGCTCGGCTTGATGTGCAAGCGTCAGTTTTTCAATGACTGTCTTCCGTGCGTTCTGTCCAAGTCGCGCTCGGAGCGAAGCGCTTTCCAAAAGCGTTGAAAGCGCCTGAACCATCTCATCCGGATTGTCAGGCCCGACCAACCAACCATTCTCGCCATGCCGAATGATCCCGTCGATACCCTGTCCGCGACAGGCAATGACAGGTTTAGCCGTGGCCATGGCCTCGAGATAAACGCAGCCCAGCGCTTCGTTGCGACTTGGCAGGGCAAACACGGTGCAGCGCTTCATTGCTGCGGCTATGTCACGACGGCTCTTGCGCCCAAGAAACTCGACCCGCTCGTCGATCTTCAATTCGCGGGAGAGCTCGAGCAAGCGCGAGCGGTCGCGTCCGTCGCCGATACTCTCGTAACGAAGGTTCGGGTATTGCTTAATCAACTCCGGAATCGCGCGAAGCATCACCTCTTGTCCCTTGTCGGGCACCAATCGACCCACGCTCAGAATGGTAGGAGTCGAAGATTCTTCTCCGCGGGCCGGTGGGGCAAAAAGATTGATGTCCACGCCATTGTGCACGACCGTGGCCTTGACCGTGCTAAGCCCGTTGACCAATGCCCGGTGGACAGCTTCGCTGACACAGATATTCTGGTTCGCCTTTTCATAGACCAGCCGCGAGGATCGCCCGCACCAGCGTCCGGCAAGACCTTTTAGGGTCTTGCAAAAAACATCCAGACCGTGACTTGTGACAACTAAGGGAATTCCCAGGCTCCGGGAAAGGATCGCTGCGGGCTGTCCGCAAGGTACGGCGCAGTGCGCGTGGATAAGATCAATCTTGTGTTGTTGGTGCAACCGCCTGACAAGGAGCGCCAATCGCGCATAAATCGACAATCCCCAGCCAGCCCAACCGGCTCTGGTGGGCAGATATGGGAACCGCACCCAGATGGCTTTTGGGGCTCGATCGCTGACTTTGTATGTTGACAAAGACCACGGCTTGACCGAAATGATAGTGACGTCGATGTTAAGTTTCGATAGACACTCAACTGATTCGGCAACAAAGCACCCATCCGCTTCATCACCTTGAGATGGGTAAAACGGCACGATCATCAGCACATGTAAACGGTGAGATTCACCGGTAAGGACCATGGAGTCAGAATAGTCGATGGCCGGATCATTTATCAATTTGCAAGCATCTCGAATACTCGAGATCCTGGGACCAGATTGGTTTGCGCCGTTTACGGCGCTAAAGACCCCGGGCAAGGTGCTCTGGTGCAACTTTGAGTTGGCCCGTGCTCTGGGCTTTGAGGTGCCTTCTTCAAACCGGATGACGTCACGCTTTCATCGACTACTCATCAACGCGCTCTCGTACCGAGCTTTACCGCCCAACTCTAAGATCGGGAAGCGGAATACGATTACACTGCATGCCGATAAATATGGTGGAGACGGGCTGGGGCCGGCGCTGGGAGCCGGCCGATCCGGTTTTCTTCCGTATGGGAACCTCTACATCAAGGGAGTGGGCTTCACGCCGCTCTTCCGGCACGATGATCCTGATGACCTGGCTCACTCTCATGGGGGTGTCCAGATGAATGACTGCCTCGCCGAGGCAGTCTTCGGAGAAGTAAACCAACATCTGTTTACGCATGGCTCAACGCGCATCCTTGCCGTCATTGATCAGGGTGAGAACGTAACTTACCCCTACCGAACGGTGCCTATCGCGCTCGCAATTCGCAGCGGGAGGCAGCTACGGCCTGGTCATCTTCTAGCTCAGAACATTCGGCGCCGTAGTTCGTTGCTGGAGATCTTCACAAAGATGACGCGAGAGACGGGACAGCTCGTTACCCATCTCGAAGCAACGACCAGCAAAGAGCTGCCTGATATACACGCGACGATGATTCGCATTGTTCATGACCACGCGAGGACAACCGCCGAGCAATTTCGTTGGCGTATGACGCACGGAGCCGTGACTCCCTCAAATTTGGAAATAAGTGCCGCCATGATCGACCTGACGACGCAAACGGGGCAGCCACGCACCGCGCCGGTCTGTTTCGCCCTTGATGATGAATCGTTCTTTGGCCTTGAGCACATTGGTTGTGCTAAGCAGTTGCGAACAACTTACCAGGCACTCATCAAGGCCATCCCCTCGTTGCAGCGCCGGCGGCTCAACGCGAAATCGTTGAATATTAGGGTTGAGATGGAGAGGGCTTACGATCAGCAGCTTCAACTGCAACTGCTTGTTGCGACCGGGCTAAAGATGGAATTGGCGGAGCGTATTCGAACAGAGCATCCCCGGCTGGCGCGTCGATTCAAAGAGATAATCATGATGATGTGTGAGCTAAGGAACCCGGGCAACGTCGAGATGGCCAGGCAAGTGGTTGAAGATGTCTCGGTGCTGGACGTCTTCAATCTTCTTCGAGAATTTCCTCGAGCTTACTTTGCGCATCCTCGCGCCAATCACACAAAAGAGATTCGCGTTGCCCTTCGTCCAGTCTTTAAAGGAAACCGAACTCGGATCGCAAAAAATCAGGCGCTGGTAAGTGCGCTCATCAGGAAGTTTGACCGCATTTACCGCGAGTTAATGAGCACCGCTGAGACCGGGTTACGAGACTACTACGGCAATAAAGCAACCATGCGTCGTTCCATCTCGGCGCGCGCGGCGTTTGAGAATGATCCAATCGACCTCTATCGAACCACACTCTTTAAAGAATTCGACGAGGCCATCGATAGTTACAGATCGACCGGCAACGCTGAACTCATTTGCCAAATTGTTGAGAGGAAAGTTTCCAGCTCAGTCCGCAAGGTTGATTCACTGTTGGTCCAGGGAAATTCCCGGCGCCTGAGCGATGGAGGATTTGAACTTGAGATGCAAACCCTGGACGGCGTCGACTATTCGATTAGGGCCTGGAATGATCGAAGGCAAAGACCGTGTTTACACGTCAGCGTGGCAATTGAGCGCCTCGGTAAACACTTTGAAACGCCTCTGCCAGGCCTTCCTCGGTTAACACCAAGACAAATCAGCTCGCTCCGATACCGATTTACGACTGATGCGTGGGTAACCTCTCACATCGTCGGTACCCACATGGAAAAGGACCACGCGGGTCACTCGAGGATTAGTTGTGAAGACATTCTGGATCTTCCGATCGTTGGTCGTTTGCAAGGCGTCTTCTGTTTGGCGGAGACTCGAAATTCACCGCTCGCTAATGACGAAGGATATGGCACGGTTTACACATTTGCCGTTCCAGACAAACAAGAACTGACGAGACTGATAGACGGCGGAAGGGGGAAGGATGAAGGATGAAGGCGGAAGGATGAAGGCGGAAGCATGAACTCTAGGTTTGAAGTCAAGGCTTTCATCCTTCATCCTTCATCCTTCCGCCTTCATCCTTCACTTTCATCCTTCATCCTTCGTCACAGCTCGAGGCGATATATCCGTCGACCACCGTTCGCCCAGCCCAACTTATATTTCTCGGTCCCGCGCAGCAGGTCATATTCTTTGAATCCCAGCGCACAGCTCTGCTTGACTCCGGCATCAATCAGAAGCCAGCCGGGCGACCAGCCTCCAGCTTCGGCCAAAAAGCCGCCGTTCCAGTAGCAGAGACTTTCGACACCAACCATGCAGAGATTGATTGCCACCATTCTTTCTGCTTCAAAGACTGAGAAGACTCGCAGTCTACGTTTGGCAAAAAGACTGGGGAGAACTTCATTGATAAAGGATTGGGCCGGCTCGCGTGTAAAGCAACTCTCCGCAGGGAGACGGTTCAAGTGCAAAGAGAGGAAGGCGTCGGGTAATTGACTCGCTGGAAAAGTTGTTGGCTCGAGCTCTTTAACCATCAGATCATTTCGAACGGCTTTACGCTGCACGCGCTTGAGTTTCGTGCGGAATGCCTTGCTTCTCGTTTGCAAGTACTCGTCGTAAGTCGAGGGGAGGCAAATGCGGGGACAAAGCGCATAGACTTGAAGGAGTTGCTCTGATTCATCAGCGGTCTTGATCAGCGGCAGCGCGCGGGCGCAATTCGAATCCCGTCGGAGGTCGGTGAGAACGAGCTTGTCATGACCGCGTGTGTGTGAAAGCACGTGATTCAGCAGGCCGGCAGTCACAACCAGATCTTCGGGCGCTGCAATGATGTCATTGTAGTCGGCGAGGTGGGTTGCGAAGGTTAGCGTTGCGCCTTCACGCGTTAGGGCCAGAGGGAAGATTCCGGCGAGGCTTAGACCTCGTCGCGCGACCACAACACTAGGAGAGATGTCAGGATTGCTGCGACAAGCGGCGAGGTACCAATCCGGTGAACTGAATGAACGATTGCAAAGCGAACGCTCTAACAATGCTTCCCATTCGGCCGAGATGGCTTCAACCAGGCCTAATTCCGTTAGGACATCGTAAGCGATTTCAGTTGGAGCGGGTTCGGCACTGTGCATGGGACTGTTAGTCGTGCGAATCATTCAGGCACAGGCCATCGACGCAGGCGATCCACCTTCCGTCACTCAATTGGTGCGGATCGACGTGGTGCATTCCTATTGCGTTCCACCCAGTACCATTAGGGCCCATGATCGGGCTAAGAGCACACTCGCTTTCTTGGTAGGTCGACGGCGTTAGTTCCGAAATCTCAAAGGCTCTGACTTCTGTCCCGTAAATGGGAAAGCAGTTCTGCGCATGGCGAATGACCTTGTCGTCCAGGACTAAGACTCTGCCGGCCGGGCGGGCGATACGATTATTACCTTCCACGATTGGGCTGCAGGGATGTTCGATCCAGGGGCCCATCAATTCGTCCGCAAAGTACAGACGAAGGCTGTCATGTTCCTGGGGAGTTGAACAGGCAAACATCCACCACCGATCTTCAAAGCGAAAGATCGAAGGGTCGGCACACTCTCTTTCCACAAGTTTGCCAACGGGGGACCATTTGGTTGGGAAAGTCTCCGCCCGGTATAGCTGAATGGCTTTGAGGTCCAGCGTCTCCGGAACCATGTAGTACTCCCCCTGCCACGCGAACACGTATGGGTAGGAGAGGTGAAACGACTCTTTGAGCACTATCTGTTGATATTCCCAAACCCAGCCATCTTTGCTCGTCGCCAAGCCAATCTCGCCTCTGAAGGTCTGATGATTGAAGACTTCGAAAAACATGTACCAGCCTTCGCTACCTGGCACCATGAACGGATCGGCCACGAAAGCTGCGACGATGTCGGTTACGTCCTGATACGTCAATACTGGATTCTGGACATGTGGGCCAGGCCGGAGTGTGAAGGGCGAGTCCCCGGCGTAAATGCCAATGGACCATAGAGAAGGGAACACGTAGCCAGCGTCTAACTTTGGGACTGGGGTTTCATTCATATTCAATGCTCAAAAGTATGACGCCAGGATTTTGTTTCTTGATGAAGTTATGTTGATAATGCCGTCTTGACAAGCCCTGGCGGACCCAGATGTTTGGACTCTGCCGGCGCCAAACAGAAGTCTCACGTCCTACGATAGGAGAAACCACTCACGCCCCACCAAAGGAGAAACCAATGGACAAAAGAAAGAAAGGCCTGACCCGAAGGAGCTTTTTAGAGCGAGTCGGATTGGCGGGAGGATCTGCGGCCCTTTACGAGACGATGACAGCGCTCGGGATGATCAATCTTCCCGAAGCATGGGCCGGGCCGCCTCAGCTTCCCGCTGGTTCAGGAAACGGCAAGACCGTCGTCATACTGGGCGCCGGTATCGGCGGGTTGACCGCGGCTTACGAACTATCACGTGCCGGATACGACTGTCAGATAATCGAATTGACCGAGCGACCCGGCGGCCGCAACCACAGCGCGCGGCGCGGGACGGTCCTAACGGAAAAGAGAGCGGACGGTACCACTATTCAACAAGTCTGCAACTTCGATGAGGGCCTCTACCTGAATCTGGGACCGGGGCGTCTCCCTTACCATCACCGGCGCGCGCTTCACTATTGCCAGGAACTAGGCGTGGCTCTGGAGATTTACGTTATGGAGACGATGGCCAATTTGTTCCAAAGCGACAAGGCTTTCGGCGGCAAGGCCCAGGTCAGGCGTCGCATCGCCAACGATACACAAGGCTATATCTCAGAGATGTTGGCCAAGGCGGTGAACCAAAACGCCCTCAAACTGGAACTGGATGAGGGAGACCGAATAAACCTCCTCTGTCTGTTGAAGAACTTTGGTGATCTCGGGGAGAACGAGTTGTGCAGTTCATGCGGCCAAACGAAGTGTAAGAATTGCAATGCGAGTTGTCAGGACTGCGTCAGATGCAGCAAGGAATGCGTCACCTGCTTCGAGTACAGCGGCTCAACGCGCGATGGCTGCTCGATCACGGTTCACGAGCCTTGCGAGCCCGGGACCAAGCTGGCACTGAAGGAACTACTCAGTTCCGAGTTCTGGCGCTACCGCTTTTTCCAGTCGTTTGAATACGAATGGCAGCCGACGCTTTTCCAGCCGGTCGGCGGGATGGACAAGATTGTGGACGGCTTTGTGCGAAAGATTGGCAGCCTAATTCAGTACGAGATGGAAGTGCTAAACATCGAGACAGGGGGCGACGGCGTGACCATTGCCCTCAAGGACCGCAAGACCGGCGCACGGAGCAGCATCAAGAGGGACTACTGCATTAGCAACATTCCCTTGCCATTGCTAAGCAAGATCCAAAACAACTTCGCGGCCGATTTCAGCGCGGCCGTGTCGCTGTGTGTCTATGATCCTACTTGCAAGCTGGGCTGGCAGGCGAACCAACGTTTCTGGGAAAACGACAAAAATCAGATCTACGGCGGCATCAGCTACACGGACGATCCGATCACGCAGATGTGGTATCCGTCGTACGACTACTTCACCAAAAACGGAACGCTGACAGGTGTCTATAACTACGACAAAGATGCCATCGCCTTTGGCAACATGAATCCTGAACAACGGATCGAGACGGCGCGGAAAGGCGCCGTCAAGTTTCATCCTGAGTTTGCAGATACGCGCCTTGTCCCCTCAGATAAGGCCATCTCGATCGCCTGGCAGAATATTCCCAACGAAGGTGGCGGTTGGGCCAACTGGGACCCCAGCAGCGGGGATCATACAAAGGCCTATGCGCGCCTGCTGTCGCCAGATCGTCGTTTCTTCGTAGTGGGAGATCAAGTTTCCCAACTGCCGGGCTGGCAGGAGGGAGCGATGATGTCTGCTCAACATGTGGTCGAACAGATAGGCGGGCGTCGCCTGCTTACCGTGCCTAAGGTCAGGCGTGCACCGAATACACGACGCCTGATTCATGGTCGCACCTAGACGTATTTGGCAGTCGGGCTGATGTCGAGGAGTCCGTTCGCTGGACGGATTCCTCAATCAGCCGGGAGCAACCGAACGGGTAGCACTGCGGGCTTTCTCTCGTTGGATGGGAAACTTCCCGCATCGCAGGTCGTTCGAATAACATATTTCACCCATAAAGCCCAATAGAATAGCGAACAAGCACAGGATCTCGCTCGGCACGGGCGTTGCAGATTGTTAGTGGGTTATTTCCATGGTCCATAAGATAAAGGACCCGTGCAAAGGAGATCATCATGAAGAGTCTGCTATTGTTTATCGCGTTTCTTTGTGCCCTAACTCTAACCACCAGTTCGGCGCCACCTGTTACCAACGCGGCCAATGCTGCACAGAGGGAACGGGCGGTGGTGCAATTTACCGAGCCGGTAACACTCATGGGCGAGACGCTGAAGGGTGAGTATCTATTCGTTCACGACGATGCAGCGATGGTGCGCGGAGACGCCTGCACTTACATCTATCAAGGCAACTCGGACGTTCCGGAAAGGCTAGTCGTTTCTTTTCACTGCATTCCGGTGCCGCGCAGAACGGTCGCCCGCTTTACGGTGCGCACAATGCCGATATCGCCCGGGCTATCGGTGGTAACAGAGTACCAGTTTGTCGGAAGCAGCGAGGCGCATCTGGTGCCCGGAAGCCCACACATTGCGCACGTGCCCATCGTGCCACTGGATTAGGCGAGATAGCCGAAATCAGCTTCCCTGCCTCCGGTGTGGCACGTGACGAGAAATCTACGGGTTTTGGGGCGCGCCGTTATGGTGTTGTAAAAGTAGAGCTTGGGCTTTGTCGGGTCCGTCAATATACTGCCTCCCTAGTTTGAGACTCAGCTTGGACGCTGCATGGCCCGACTGGACATCAAGAAAATACCTGGCGCGCGCAAGGCTCCCATGCCCAGGTTCGTTTCACCTCAGCTGGCCACCCTCGTCAACGAACCGCCCTCAGGCGAGAAGTGGCTTCATGAACTGAAGTTTGACGGCTATCGAATGCTTTGCCACGTCGATCGCGGCAAAGTCCAAGTCTGGAGTCGCAATGAAAAAGATTGGACAGAGAAATTCCTTGGTGTCGCTGAGGCCGTGAAGTCTCTACCGGTCACCAGTGCAATCCTCGATGGTGAGATCGTGGTTGTCGACGCACAGGGGCGCGCCAGTTTCCAAAAGCTTCAGCGATCAATGGGCACGAGAGTTACTAGCGGCTTAGTTTACCAGGTCTTCGACATTATTTATCTTGACGGATTCAATCTCACAAAGACCCCCCTGCGACAAAGGAAGTCACTCTTGGAGAATGTGTGTAAAGCTAACTCCAGCCACAGCCTGGTACAATACAGCGAACACTTTGAGGGAAGTGGAGATGCGTTCTTCAGGCAGGCTTGCGAGTATGGGATCGAAGGGATCGTTTCCAAACTCGCGGATTCACCCTACGAGTCAACTCGCAGTCGAAATTGGCTGAAGATCAAATGCATTAAGCGGCAAGAGTTCGTCATCGCCGGTTACACACCGTCATCAAAAAGCCTGCCCGGTTTTGGCGCGTTAATTCTGGGCGTTTATGAAAAGGGTAAACTGGTTCACACCGGGCGAGTTGGCACGGGCTTCACCTTCAAGCAGCGGAGTGAGTTAAAGAAAAAACTCGACACGCTTGCTCGCAAGACATCGCCGTTCGCGGTCATCCCCAAAGATCCGGGTTTGCGAGAAGCCCATTGGACTGAGCCAAAACTAATCGCCGAAGTGGCCTTCGCTGAATGGACTTCCGACGGCTCGGTCAGGCATCCATCCTTTCAAGGATTGCGCGAGGACAAAGATCCGAAAGAAGTCGTCCGGGAAGCGCCGAACAACCCACCAAACACTCGCAAAAAGAAACCAGTCTGACTAGATAAACATCTCATCCCTGCGGGATTCGCGTGCGATCAATACAAGACTAGCCTGCCTGTGACTGCTGAGTTGAGGCGTGACGCTGGCGACGGAACTGAGCCGGAGGACAATCGAACTCCCGCTTGAACGCGCGGTTGAATGCCGCTTCTGAGCCATAGCCGACTGCCGCAGCAACCTCCGCGACGCTGTCCTCAGTCGACTGCAGAATCTCCGCGCCTAGTTTTAGACGCCATTGTGCCAGGTAGGCTATCGGAGACTCGCCCAGGAAATGGCGGAACCGCTCGGCAAATCGCGTACGTGATAGACCAATGCGCCGGGCCAGATTCGCGACAGTCCATGGATGCGCAGGCTCCTTGTGCAGGAGCGCGAGAGCTTGTCCGATGATGGGGTCACGTGCGCCTGCGAGCCATCCGGTCTGGTCGGGCGGCAGTGAGTTGATGTAGCGCCGCAAGGTCTCCACGAACAGTAGTTCAGAAAGTCTGGCGAGCACCAGTCCGCTGCCGGCATCCGATCCGTCCTCTTCGCCGACGGAGAATCGAATTGAATTTTCGAGCCATTGCCCTGACGGTTCGTTTGCGACATGCACTTTTAGTATCTTCGGCAAACCTGCCAGTAAGACCTCGCTCAGCCGTGGCTCGCAGGTCATGAATCCGCACACGAATTTGGTGATCTCGCCGCCGCCACCAAAGCGGGCGAATTTGAGCCCCTGAGTTAGATTTTTCGCAAACATCTGCACGGCGTCCAGAGGTTCTTCGGGTGCGCCGTTACCCAACAGATGGGCATCTCCGTGCGGAAAGACTACGATGTCGCCGGCGGTCAGCTCCTCAACCCGTCCTTCCGGCAACCTCGCATACGCCCGACCCTCAGTTAGGAAGTGATAGAGGATTAGGTGGCCCGCTTGAGGAGAAAGATAGGGAACTATGGCGGTTGATCGGGGTTCGCTGATGCACCACGGAGCGGAAAACTCCCCATTGAAGAAAAGCGCTCCCTCAAGCCTAACGACTCTCAAGACCTCGGAAAGCACATCCATCGTAGTAGCCTCACGGAATTGGCGTCTGGGCAAAGAATACGGGACGATCGAACAAGTATTCAAGACTCGGTTGGGCGTACATCAATATCGGATCGCGAGGAGCTCGCATCCAAAGACAATTGAATAGAAGGAGAACAGCATGAGCGCGACAGCGAAAGTGACAGAGACAAACAAAGAAATTGACGAACTTAAGACTCGTCTGAAAACGACCTGGATGACCGGAGACTACGACCGCTTCTCTCGTTTTATGGAGCAGGGCGCGGAGCAGTTTTTCCGGCGACTGGGAATCACACCAGGGACCCGCCTCCTCGACGTTGGTTGCGGCGCCGGACAACTCGCCCTGATTGCGGCCCGGGCGGGCGCACAGGTTACTGGTTGCGACATTGCCACGAACTGGGTCGAGAAAGCTCAGGCCCGCGCCATCGCCGAGGGACTCGAGATCACCTTTGAAGAGGGGGATGCCGAATCGCTGCCGTATCAAGATGCTCAGTTTGACGCCGTCATCAGTTTGATCGGAGCGATGTTTGCGCCTCGTCCGGATCTGGTCGCGGCTGAGCTAACCCGCGTGTGCCGGCCAGGTGGAATGATTGCCATGGCGAATTGGACACCTGGTGGGTTCATCGGGCAAATGTTTAAGGTGATTTCCAATCATATCGCTCCCTCCGGCATGCCCTCGCCGGTGCTCTGGGGCGATGCCGACGTTGTTCGCGATCGTCTTCGAGTCGGAATTTCCCGGCTAGAGTGTGCCCGTAACTTCTATCACTTTGACTATCCATTTCCACCGGACGCGGTAGTGGAATTCTTCCGCACCAACTACGGCCCAATGTCACGCGCGTTCGCATCGCTCGACGTGAACGGGCAGGAGAAACTGCGGAGTGAACTGGTTAGCTTATGGTCCGCACATAACAAAGCGGTGGACGATAGCACCAAGGTCGATGCGGAATATCTTGAGGTTATTGCGACGCGCGCCGGTGTCATAGCCGGTCGCAACTGAAAGGAAGAGTAAATCATGTATTCGAAAGACAATCTTAGTAAGCTACCCAGGATGGGCGAGCTAGCACCAGAGGCAATGACAACTTTCCGCGCCTATGACAAGGCTGCGCTTGCCGGTGGAGCGATCCCAAAGAAGTACAAGGAGCTCATGGCTATCGCCGTGGCTCTCACCACGCAGTGTCCCTATTGCATTGAAGTGCATCGGAAGGAGGCCATCAAGGCAGGAGTAACTGAGCAAGAGCTTGCCGAAACGGTTCACGTCACCGCAGCTCTTCGTGCCGGCGGCGCTATCACCCATGGCACTCATTTGTTCGAAGGCTGAGGCGTAGGAAACGACGGGGGCAAAACGCTGTCCGCCGCGCCATCGGGAAACAGTGTCACTTGCACAATCCCACCAACGGAGACTGTATCAATGCTCAGATGAGAAGCCCGACGTTGCCCGACGTGTGTCATGTTTAGGACAAGCTTGGCTTCACCCCGCGAGGGGTGCCGCTCGTGCCGCAAATGGTTCCGCGCGTGGGCTTGGACCTAGTCGAACACCAAGATGCATGGCTACCGCAAACGAGTAGTTGAGTGGTGCTGGAGCTGGTTGAGTTTAGGATCCATTGGCTACGGCAAACGGTTCTGTGGTTGAGCGGCGCTGGCGCTGGTTGAATTGGGGGATCCATTGCGCTACGGCGCGACACTGCTGAAGATGGTAACAATAGTGGACGGTGTGTAGACATATATTCACATCAGCTCCTACCAACGTTGAGAGTTCTAGCGAAACTGACTGAACCTCTCCACAGTCGAAACGGCACGCAAATTGTAACAATTCAACGAATGCGTGGTTGTTGTACGTGAACCACGTCATTTCCCGAGATCAAATCTGAAAGGCAGCTGTGGAGTTGGGCACGCTCAATGAGCGCGCTGGTTCAAGTCCCTGGGGCTTGGTTGCTACCTTCAATCGTCAAAACCGTGGATGGCGTTTTTCAGCCCGGGGCAGGAACAGTGATGACTCGAATCCTGGTGATCGATGACGACGCAAACATACGCGAGATTATCGTGGAGATGCTGACGGACGCGGGTTACGAAGTTGTAGCAGCGGGTAGCGGCACCAACGGCATTAGACTGTTCAGACAGGCACCCTTCGATCTTGTGGTTACCGATCTCATAATGCCCGACAAAGACGGTCTGGAAGTTGTCATGGAATTGCGCAAAGATTTTCCTGGAGTGAAGATCATCACACTTTCCGGAAACCCGTTTGGCCGTTCATCCCTGGAGACTTCCAGGGCTCTGGGCGCAGCGCGCACGCTCGGGAAACCCTTTTCCGAAGATCAGTTGTTGGAGGCTGTGCGAGATGTCCTTGAATCGAATTGAAGATGACCATGCTCTGACAGCCACTAAGAATATACCCAGTCGGTCTCGATTCCCAATTCGCCCGGTGATAGAGCCAGCTCGTCCTCAACTTCATCCGGTTCATCCCTTCAATCTCAGCAAATCAACGCACTTGAGTTAACCTAGTTCGTCAACAGACGATTCCACTGCCGGGTTTTGAACTCGCTCGGCTCCCAGGTAGCACGCTTGAAACCATCAGCGGAGTTATCACTCGACCGCGATAAGGAGAGAAAACCGTGGGGAAAGCAACACGTCGAGATTTTCTACAGCGCACTGCTCTAGGATTGGCTGGGGTTAGCGCAGCCGGATTCGTTCTACGCAATGACGCTCAACCCACGCTCGCCACTGTCAGCGGTGATGAAGCAAATCGCGTTCTGATTCAGATGGGCTCGATCCCAAGGGAAGAGACCCCGGCAAAAGGTGAGTTAAAACGGGTTACGCCCGTGTCTTTTGGCCCCTGGTACAAAACTGGGGCGCCTTTCCGGGCAAAACTCTCGTTGCCCGGTGAACCGGGAACCACTTTCGTCCTGTCCGGCCGCGCCTGGGCGTTTGAGACCAAGCGTCCACTCGCCGGGGTAGTTCTTGATTTCTGGCACGTTGATATGCAGGAGAAGTATTCAGACGGTGTGAGTGACTTCCGGAATAGAGGACGGTTGGTGTCCTCAGAGACTGGCTATTATGAACTGGAAAGCATTCGCCCGATCCCTTACCGACCCAATCCGTCGGGGTCACCGAATTTCTGGCGTTGTGCGCATTTTCATCTGTTAGCTGTTTGTCCGGGTTATAAGCCGCTCGTCACTGAGATTCACTTCAAGGAAGACCCAAAGATGTCAGACTCGATGTATCGACCTGAGAACGCCATCGCTCCGGAAAAGCGCACTGTAAACGGCCTGAGTTTTGAGACTGGGGTGTTTGATATTGTGCTGGAGCGCGAAACCGTCTCGAAGTGACCGCGGCTCTCCTTCTAGACCATATCGTCTATCGCTGAATCAAATCGTTTCTCGAAGATTCGAAAGCTCGCTCCTTCCTCTGCATTTCGACGATGGAATGCCGGTTGCGATAGTGTGGACCGTCGACCCCTCTCTCCACACGCACTCTCCGCCGTACCTTAACTAGAAGGGGATTCTGATGAACGGAAGTTTTCTAAAACAGGTTGCCGTGTCGGCTACGATTCTCGTCGCACTTCCTGGTGTTACGGGCCTTGTTAATGCTCAAGGGCGACGTGGTCGAGGTGAGGAGAACCAGGCCCAGCGCGAACAACGAGCGCGACCAAGCCCCCGCGAAGCCGGACGCGAAGAACGACAGACCGCGACGCCATCTCAACAGGCACAACGACGAAGCGAACAGCCGGTGCAACCGCAGCAGCGCCGGCAAGTGCCACAACGTGACAGCCAGGAACGTCAACAGCGTTGGGAACAACAACGCCAACAGCAACAGCAAGACAGCCAGCAACGTCAGCAGCGCTGGGAACAGCAGCGACAACGCGACCAGCAATCTCAGGAACAGCGTCGCAACGTCGAGCGTCAGAATCAGGAGCGTCAGCGTTCCGAGCAACAACGTCAGGAACAGATTCGCCAATCCCAGGAACGCGAACAGCGTTGGCAACAACAACGCCAGGAGCAGGTACGTCAGTCTCAGGAGCGTGCGCAGCGCTCGCAGCAGCAAACAAATCGGGACTCAGAACAACGCCGCCGGCTTGAGCAGCAGCAAGACGCCTCCCGTCGGCAACAGTGGGAACGTGGACAGGGTGGCGGAAGAGCCGGCGCCGATCGCGTTGATCGAGATCGCGACAGCAACTGGCGGCAGCGAAACTGGCAGCAGGAGCAACAACAGCGCGTAGCAAATTATCGCCAGGACTGGCAGCGTCGCCAGAACTTCGCAGGTCAGCGTCAACGTTTGCTCGAACAGCAGCGACGTCGTTACCAGTTGCGATATCAGCAGCGGTATCTCGAGCAACTGCGTCGCGATCAGCTACGGCTGCAACAGTGGCGCTACAGCGACTACGGCCCTTACAACTATCGTTATCGACGAGGCGGCAGCTACTACGAAACAAATCGATACGGCGCGGAGATGTTGCGACGGGCAGTGAACGATGGTTATCGCGAGGGCTTTCAGGCCGGGCAGGCCGACCGTGAGGACGGTTGGGGATCCAATCCTCAGGACGCCTATGGCTATCAGGATGCCAGCTACGGTTACGACGGATACTACGTAGATCTAAACGAGTATCAGTACTACTTCCGGGAAGGCTTTCGCCGGGGTTACGAAGATGGATATTACAGCCGTTCGCAGTACGGCAGCTATTCCAACGGTGGAAACAGCATCCTCGGCGCAATTCTTGAGGGGATTCTCGGCCTCCAGTTGTTGGATTAAGCACTAAGGAGAGACGAAATCAGACGAGCGCGATGGATCAACTTCCGGCGCGCTCGCTCTGTTGTTGTCACCCCTTAACGGGTTAGATTTCTAATGGCAAACGGACGCCGGACCACACCCCTGTCGCCGTTTCGGAGGGCGGAACTCAACTTGACCGGTACTCA
>JAMQPI010000277.1 GCA_023717565.1 Pyrinomonadaceae bacterium
GTAATGATGCGCGATATGTCGAGGAGGTCTTCAATCAGCTTGGTTTGCAGATTTGCGTTTCGCTCGATAGCCTCCAGGGCGCGTGCACTGGTTTCTTCATCCAACTTTCCACCGCGGAGCATGCGCGACCAGCCAACCACAGCGGTCAGCGGCGTACGTAGTTCGTGCGACGCTGTAGCGAGAAACTCATCTTTTAATCTGTTGGCCTCTTCGGCTTCTCGCTGGGCCGCCTGCGCATTCGCGAGTAACTGCTCGCGCTCTACTTCGAAGTATTTGCGTTCGGTGATATCGCGAAAGACCAGCACGACGCCGATGATGTTTCCATCGTTATCTTTGATCGGTCCACCGCTGTCATCAATCGGAACCTCCCGGCCGTCCTTTGCAATCAGCACCGTATGATTCGCCAACCCAACCACCTGGCCCGCGCGAAGTACTTTCGTGACCGGGCTCTCGACCTCGGCGCGCGTGTCTTCGTTGATAATCCGGAAAACGTCCAGCAAAGGACGGCCGACGGCGTCAGCCATTTTCCAGCCGGTCACTGATTCAGCAACTCCATTGACCAAGTTGATCCGGCCCTGTGCGTCAGTGACGATCACGCCGTCACCAATACTGGTAAGCGTGATGTTGAGCCACTGTCGCTGTTCCTGTTCAGTGAAGAGTGCCTGTCGATAGGTGCTGGAGACACCGATGAGTTGCCGTCTGATGAAAATGGTCAGGATGATACCCAGCAACATAGCCGCGACCAGGCTGCCGCCGACTGCCATTCGGGTCGCCATCTGGATGGCTCGCGTCCGCTGATTTCTTAACGTTTCCTCTGTCTCGATAAATGCGGTGAACTCTGCGCGCATAGCGTCCATCATTCGCTTGCCTTCGCCACTGGTGACACGAGTCGCAAACTCCCCATCAACCGCTCTCAGAGCTATGACGTCACGCGCATAGCTCATCCAAGTCCTGTGTTGAGAACGAACATCGTTCAGCCGGCTCGTTTGTGACGGATTATCTGAGACAAGCCGGCCCAACTCATCAAGCGCGGGATTAATCTGCTGCGAGGCGCTGTGGTAAGGCTCTAAAAACTCCTGCTTGCCGGCGATCAAGTAGCCGCGCATGCCGGTTTCCATATCAAGGAGCAACTTCTGCGCCTCGTTCGCTTTTGAGATCACCTCATCCGTCTGCTCCACCGCCTGCGCCGCCGATAGCAGGTTACTGATCTGCCAAAGAAAGAACATCGATAGCAGTGCCATCAATACGAGCGGCAACAAGACGGCGCGCGTCAGAATACGCTTAAAGTGGGTTGGGTTAGTTTGCGTCACCAGGTGTCCATGGATTCAAGGCTCGGATAGACGAATAGCTAATTCGGAAATCGAGCACAACCGTAGGGAGTTTACATTGATCGAAAGAACAGCGCGACCAGGAAGAAATTCAAGTCGACTGCGCCCACCATAAAGTGAGATTGTCGTCGGTTAGGCAGCGGATCATCTGATCGATCCATGGGGAAGGTGCGCGGTTTTTGCAGAGCACTTCATCTTTCCACGCCTTGGATTCTAAGTCCGATGGCATGCTGGCTGGGGAGGCTATCGGGCAGCTTCACGACGAGTCCTCGATCCTCTTGCGACCACTCGAGCTTGCCGCGGTGGCCGAGCAGCGAAACGTCCTCGACTCTCTTGCCTTTGGTCTGAAGCGAATTCTTCCCCAGGCTCTCGATCACAGCGCGGGGTTCGCCCGGCACTGCAAGCAGATATGCGTAAAGCGAATCGCCTTTCGTGGTGAAACGAATGTCCTCGCTGGTGTAAGGCTTACTTCGAACATCGCGCGCGCCGCCGAAAGTACCCGGTTCAGGTTTCTCGACGGTTGACGGCCCTTCACCGTAAATCTTCCAGGGCCGACTGCCGAAAATACCTTCGCCGTTTGCACTAATCCAGGTAGCAAGGCCTTCGAGAAACGCGACTTCGTGATCGTCAATTGTGCCATCGCCACGCACCGGAACGCTCAACATCAGGTTACCGTTCTTACTAACAATGTCGAGCAGCATGTCGACCACCTGATCCACGGTCTTGTACTTGTTTTGCTCCGCGACGGCACGGCTGTAATGCCACTCCCCAATGCAGGTGTCGGTCTGCCAGGGCTGTGGACGGATGCCGGTGGCGACGCCTCGCTCGATATCCTCGACGACTGCGGAAACGTGTTCGGACTTCATGTGTTTCGCGTTGACGACGACGTCGAGTCGCCCCTTGTTGCGGGCAACGTTCACGTTGTAGTAGTGCGCGACGAGATCGAGACCGGCCTGACCCAGTGGCAGTTCAGTATTGTCGAAGTAGACGACATCGGGACGATACTTGTCGACCAAATCCTGGCATCGGAGGAACCACTTTTCAACAAACCCGGGATTCATCGGCGGCGGGTTTTCGTTCCACACGCGATCGTTCTTGTTGTGCCAGTCGTTCATGGCTTTGATGCTGGTAATGCCGTCGGGGATCTTAATGTTGGGACCGGTATAGAGGTCCTGCGGATCCAGACCTTCCCACCATTTGCCTCTACCATCCGCCTGCGACAGCCTCGCCGCGTCGTAACGCTGACCGGAGCGTGGTCCTTCAGCGTCGTATCCGTACGCGGATTGAAACCAGTGCCAGGAGTGAGCAGAGTGGTTACTAACGCCAAACCTCAGTCCATGTGAGCGTGCAACTTTTGCCCACGTGCCGATAATGTCTTTCTTTGGACCAAGGTTAACCGAATTCCACGGGTGATACTTTGAATTGTAGGCGTCGAAGTTGTCGTGGTGGTTCGCCAATCCGAAAAAGTATTTCGCGCCGGCGCGTTTGTAGAGCGCCATTAACTTTTCCGGGTCCCAACGTTCGGCCTTCCAAAGGTTATCGATCTCCATGAAACCAAACTCCGATGGATGTCCGTAGGTCTTAAGGTGGAAGTCGTACACGGGGTCGCCCTGGAGATACATTCGCCTGGCGTACCAGTCGCCCTGCTCCGGTACGCACTGGGCAGACCAGTGGGCCCAAATGCCAAACTTGGCGTCGCGAAACCATTCCGGACAGCGGTAGTTTTGCCCGAGCGATTCCCATGTCGGCTGAAACGGACCCGAAGCAATCCGACGTTGCGCGACGGTTGACGCTGCCGCCCGAGCGCGGGGCTGGAACAGCGGTTCAGTCAAGCCGGCGCCCACTGCAAGCGCGGATGTCTTTAGGAAGTTGCGTCTTGAGAACGAAATTTTCATGGATATTGAGTTGTACAAGCTCAGCGTTGAGCCACTAGAGCGGACGGACCCAGATATTACGGAAGCGAACTGGGTTGTTGTGATCCTGTAAAACCAACGGCGCTTTCGGTGGGTGCGGCTTGTATTCCGGCTGGTCATACTGCGCTCCGCCCCTCAGCGAGGTCGAACCCATGAGCTCGACGTTGTTCTGGACGAGTACGCCGTTATGCAGCACTGTTATTCGCCCGCGTTTCGTCACGCTCCCCTGTTCGTCAAACGTCGGCGCATGAAAGATGATGTCGTAGGTTTGCCACTGACCGGGCGCGCGCGAAGCGTTGACCAGTGGCGCATATTGTTTGTAAATCGCGCCTGCCTGGCCACCGAAGTAGGTCTTGTTATTGAACGAGTCGAGTATCTGCACTTCGTAGCGGCCCATCAGATAAACACCGCTGTTGCCGCGGCCTTGTCCTTCGCTCACTACTTCCGCGGGCGTGGACCATTCGAGATGCAACTGCACGTTGCCGAACTCCAGCTTCGTCGCGATGCTCCCCGAGCGTGGCACAACTGTCATAACACCGTCTTTCACCACCCACTTTGCCTCCCCGCCTTTGACATTATTCCAGCCCGAAAGCTCCTTGCCGTCGAAAAGCACGATCGCGTCGGATGGCGGACCGCCGACGGGGCCGGGATCAATAATCACCGGCTCGGCGAGTGGCCCTTGATTGGCAACGTACGCACGAGTGATGAAAGCCGTGCAGGATACAAGCGCAACCATGATTCCGAACATCACAGGCCCGCGTCCGTGCAAATCTTGAGTCTGCATCGATGCGATCTCCTCATCAACAATGAAGAAACAATGGACTATTTCAGCGGTTTCATGCGCACGTTGCGGAACCAGATTTCTGCCCCTTCGGCTTGCAACGCGATGCGTCCACGATCTAGCGGAATCGTCTTCGTCGCATCCTGCGGATCTGGCTGCTTCAGATCCCACGCTTTTATCACAACTGTTCCGTTGACTAAATGCGTAATCTTGTCGCCTTCGAGGATCACTTCGACAGTGTTCCAGGTACCCCGTTCCTCAAAATCGCCGGACTTGATGATGCGGCCTCTGCTCTTCGTGAGCAGCGGCCCGGTCGAGTACATGGGATACTCAGCAGTTTCTACTTTCGTGGTGATGGTAGGTCCGTCGAGTATCCAAAGGTCGCCCACATCGGTCTCCTGGATCTGGCTCTCAAGACAGCGCGGCCAAACCTTGTCGGGACCTACGAAGTAATAGAGAAAACCACTGTCGCGCTTCTCCTCCAGGCGCGGCACAAAACGCTTTTCGCCAAACTTGAACTCCGCGCGAATGCGGCAATTCGACAGCTCCTGATTGGTTGAGATATACCCAAAATCCTGCTTCTCGTTTGTCACTGGAATATCGAAAACGTGAATCATTCCCTTCTCGATTTTGAAGATACCTTTTGGGTCCTTGTTTTTGCCGGTCGAGGACAGGAACGTGTACCAACCGTCAAAGTTATGACCGTTGAATAACGACACCCAGCCTGCTTCATCCAGCGGCGCCGCCGCCGGCACGACGGCGAAGATGATTATCAAGAGCATCACGCCGGCGACGGTGAATCTCTTCATGGCCTAACCTCCTTATGTTCTGGCGGCGGTGATCCTAGCTTGAAGCCTCGCGATTGTCATTCAACAACTGCATGGGCCGATTGGATATTCTCCACGCCCGACATCGTACGCCGCGACTTGATATGTGCGACTGAGACTAAAGTGTGAGCTAGGGGTGCTGTTGGGCAAAGGCCTGGCGCAAGAACGCAATCGCTTTAGGCGCTTCTGTGGGAAAATCTGTAGTCCTGGCTTCGATGCTGATTCGCTTGTGGTAGCCAATCGTTCGCAGATTCTTGAAGAACGAAGCATAGCCGTACTCTTCCCAGTTAAGTGGAAACGCGCGCCCTCGCGGATTGGCCATATGCAGGTGTCGAATGTGATCTCCGGCCGTAGAGATTATTGCCGGATCTTCCTTTTCCTCTGCCATGTGATAGAAGTCAGCGATCAACTGAATATTCGGATCGTTGACTGCCTTTATCAATTCGAGCCCCTCGGTCAAATTGTTGATGATGTTGCATTCCTGCTTGCGCTGGGCCTCAATCGCAACCGTGATGTTTCTGGCTCGGGCTTCCGGACCGATGCGCTTGCAAAAATCCACTAGTTGTTGAAACGCGGCGTTGTGTGAAAAACCTTCGGGCACCCGGCGAGCTGGACCACTCCCAAAAACAATGACCTTCGCGCCCAGGCGCGAGACACGATCAAAAGCCTTCCTGACATATTGCATCTGTTCTTCTTTATCTACTTTTGGGCCAGTGAGTTTTATGCCGGCCGGAATGAAGAGGAAGGTCACCGGCACGGGTAGTCTCAGCTGCCTTAGTTTTTCTGCCAGATGTTCGTAGTCTGAGTCAGACAACGCGACTATCTCCGATGTGCTCAACTCAATGTAGTCGAATCCAGCGGCCTTGGCGGCATCAATTTCTGCCAGCCTGCCGCAATAACCAACTTGAACCTTGCTCTCATTCGCGCTCATCGAAGGCAAGCAAAACAGAGCGCTGAAAACCAGCACCAAAAGTAAGACATGAAGTGCCATCTTTCCCTTAGCCCGATTCCCTTCTTTGGATCTTCGTACACACATGGCTGAGTCGGTATCTTAGGCTGTTGGCGGCTTCTTGTTGTATGCATTGGCATAGGGTTACCTATGTGTAGTGCATAGGTTTCAGTATGCTGCTGTGCGATGACAAGTCCGGCGTTATGAACTAGCATCCCTGCCGCCCCTGGCCTCGGAATAAGGCGGCTACTTCTGCGGTCGGAAGCTGCCCACGCTCTTCTGACCCTCGATTTTCAGCTCAAGTCACTAGCAACGTATCTCTCAAGAATTAGACGCTGACTTGTGTCAAGTCGTTTCGAATGTGAACAATTCGGGTTGCCTATTTTCCCGCCGCTGCGGGAGATCGGATCCGATAGAAGCAATCTCCTGCAACGCAACAACCGAAAGGCCTCTATGAAAACCATAAAGATCATCATCGCCTCCCTGGCAATCGTCGCCGGGCTCGCTGGCTCTGCGATGGCGCAGACTGGATCCATTACGGGCTCGGTGACGGACGCCAATGGTGAGGCCGTTCCCGGCGCCAACGTCACGGCTGCAAACCCAAGCTATGGTATCAACCGAGCGGTGGTGAGTAATGATCAAGGCGTCTTCGTATTTCCGCAGATCCCT
>JAMQPI010000287.1 GCA_023717565.1 Pyrinomonadaceae bacterium
GAGCGATACGATCACTTACACGCGTGCCAACCACACTTTCAAGACGGGGGCCAGCATTACCCGCAACCGCATCGACCAAAACGCCCGCACGACCTACGCCGGAAATGTCGACTTCAGTACGGGGAGCAACACCCGTACATCAAACAACGCTTTTGCCGACGCCTTGCTCGGAAACTTTCGCACCTACAGTGAGCAGGCACTCGACCCTCTCGGCTTCTTCCGGTTCACACAATTCGAAGCGTTCGGCGCCGACAGTTGGAAAGTAAGCCGAAATCTGAGCCTGGAAATCGGAATGCGTTACCAGTATGGTTTGCCGATTTACACACAGGCCAACAACCTGGCCAACTTTGATCCATCGCTGTATGACCCCGCTCAAGCAGTGACTATTTTGGCTAACGGCAACATTGACCCGACTCGCGGCGGCAACCGCTTAAACGGACTGATTCGGGCGGGCAACGGTGTACCTCCTGAAGAACTAGGACGCGTGCCAGGCGGTGATAGTGCAACTGTTCTGGCCGTGCCCACCGGAGCGCCACGCGGACTCTATGATCCGCACTCTTACTTCATGCCGCGAGTCGGTTTAGCGTACTCGCCATTCGACGATAATAAGACCGCAATTCGCGCCGGATTCGGAATGTATTACGACCGAGTTGAAGGCAATCTTATCTTCCCTTCGCTCAGTAATCCTCCCTACGCGACCAGCGCATCGTTTAATAACGCAAACCTAAGCAATATCACCGGCGGGTCGACCACGGCTGCGCCCTTTGCCCAGATCAATGCTGTTGACCCTAATCTGGACAACCCTTACACGATGAGCTACAGCTTGAGTGTGCAACGCGAATTGCCTTACGGGATCTTTGCCGAGGCCGCGTATGTAGGAAATCTGGGACGACACTTGATCCGCCAGCCAGATATAAACCAGCCAACTTTCGATGCGTTGAGAGCCAACATTCCTCCGGGGCCAAACGTGAATGTCAACGCGCTGCGTCCTTTCAAGGGATACACGGCAATCCGGATGCGCTTGAGCGACGCGACGTCGAACTATCATGGTCTGCAGCTCTATGCCGCCAAGCGCAGGGGCAATTTGCTCATGACAACCTCGTACACGTGGTCCAAAGTCTTGACCGATGCGAGTGGCCTCAACGACAACCCCGAGGACCCCTTCAACCGCAAATTCAACTACGGCCCAGCCACTTTCGATCGGCGCCACATCTTCGCTGTGACTTACACTTACGCCATAAAGATGTTTAGCCGGAAGACCGGTTTCGCTAAAGCGCTCCTGGACGGTTATGAAATCAGCGGCATCACGCGCTTGCAGACAGGCCCCTATCTGACCGTAACAGCCACGGGCAATTCAGCCCTCGGAAATCGTCGCGCCGACTGCCTGGTACCCGGCGATGGGCTCTTCCCCAACGGAGAACGTGGCCCCAACGGTTGGGCTGACCCTGCAGCATTTGCGGCTGCGCCAGATAGCCGCCGCGGTACGTGTGGACCAGGCACATTACTGGGCCCAGGTGCACACTCGTGGGACTTCTCCCTGCGCCGGCGCATTGGCCTGACTGAGAAGTTAAGGCTGCAACTTCAGATGGATATTTTCAACGCCTTCAATCGCACGAACTTCCGCGATCTCGACAGCAATCGATCGAATGCGGCCTTCGGCACCATCTCAACTGCGAGCCCGCCACGCAACATTCAGTTTGGCTTGAAGTTCACCTTCTGAACGTAGCATAGACTTCAATCTGTGCGTGTCGGTTAAAGTTGCTTCAAGTATCGCTGCGCCTTTTCCGGCTCATAACGCTCGCCGTCCCTTCCTTCTGGCAAAGGCAAGCGTTACGATTTACCGTAACTAGAACATATGAGTATCAAGCGCAGATCAGTGTTTTGCTCGGTGGTGCTGATTGCGAGCCTGCTAAGCAGCACCACAACGAACGCCAGTTCAACATCTAAGCTGACATCGTCACCGACGTTGTTGAAGACTGCTGATGTGCGCGGGTGGATAAATGACTTTCTGGGGAAAGAACTAGCCGCTCATCTCGGTGACATCAAAACTCTCGAGCCGCCTCCCGATCGTGTGGTTGGCGCATTAACAACCGGAGAATTTTCCTGGGGAACGTTCATGCGGGCGCTGGCCGCTTATGCTGAGACGACCGGGCAGACCGAGCTGACAGGGCGCAACCTGGCGAGGTGGGTAGGCAAGATTGGGTTAGTCGAAGCTAAGAACGGAGGCAAGGCCTTCTCGCAACTCTATGCCGCTCTCGCTCTGCGCCACTTCGGTCGCGACCTAAAGACTAACCCACTTTGGCAAGGCCTCTCTCCCGAAGAGCAGACCGCCTGGCGATCGCTCTTGAACCCTGAGCGCTTTTACGATCCACGCACCAACAAGGTCATCAATCTCCCCGAGAACTATCTTGGCGTCGCGGCGCGCATTGCCAGCATTGGATATCAACTCGGTATTTCGACTGACAGGATTTTTCTGGACAAACTTCTGGACCGAGCTGCAATTCAATTTACCAACGGCGCTATTTTTGCCGACGACTCACCACCAACCGGCCGGTACGATCGTTATTCGAACGAGTACGCACGTTACGTCTGGGAAGCGGCTGAAGACGCTGGGCGGAAGGACCTCCTTGATAAACTGCACCCATCGCTTTACAGCCAGATGCGCGTGTGGTGGGATTTAGTATCGAAGGACGGATATGGATACAACTGGGGACGTAGTCAAGGCATCGTCAGCTATTTGGATACGCCCGAGATCGCCGGCTTTCTTGGCGCGCATCCTCAGTTTCGACCGGCACCACTCGCGGAGATTGCCACCCTTTACTGTCAAGCGTGGTGGTCCCTGCGACGTGATTTCCGGGATGACGCACACCTGCTTTCCTTGTTTGCCTTCGGTCGCGGCAACTATGCCTACATTACTCGTGAGCGCGAATGGCAACAGACCACAGGGTTCTTGGGGAAGCTCGCAGACTCGCACACTACCCTGATGAATGCTCTGGATCGAGAAGGAGTGACGACATTCCCCGACACCCTGACTTTGCCGAAGGTCGCTCGGTTTGAATTCTTTCGCAAGAATGAAGACCGTTCGTCTGGGGTATGGCTGGTTCGACAGGGGAGTTTGCGTTTCGCCTTGCCGATCACGACCGGTCCCAAACCTGGCCTTGCCGATTACTTGCCGGCGCCACACGGGCTACCTGGTTTTGCGGCGCCGGTCGAACAACTCTATCCATCTTTGGCCCCTTATTTGGAACTCGAAGATGGACGAACAATAGTTGCGACCGACGGTGCAGATCTGATTGAACCGTCTCTTGATGGACTCGCTCTTCATGTGCGTTGGAACCGGTGGGCCTTGGTCGGAGGCAAACCGGGCGAACTGGTTGATGTGGGGCTGACGAGCGATGTGCTGTGGAGTATCAAAGACACCACCCTCACTCGACAGGAGATCCTAACCGCGAAACACACTCTGAGAGTTCGTCGCTGGAGACTCGCCGTGACCACGACTCATGAAATCCTCGAAACAAAATTAATTGACAACATGCGGCTGGATAGGCTCTCTTCACAAAAGGGGGGGGGCTTGGAAGTAAAGATGCTCAGCGCAAGTTTCCCTGTCGCTACGATCGTGTATGCCACGGGGAACAGCCCACTGGGCCGGGGGGTACATGGAGCAATTCCGCTGCATCTCCTTTTCGAGTCCGACGTTTTGCGCGTTGAGCCCGGTAAACCAATGCGTTTCGAACTCGCTTTGAACGTAACGGGAGCTTTTTAGTAGGAAGGAATCAAGCCAAACATCAAAGGGAGAATTTTTATGGCCGAAGATATCGCGCTAAACAACATTACATCTGCAACCTGCTTTGTCCCCGCCACTCACAAGGGAAAGGGGCGTCGTACAGCGGTCGCGCCTGGGGCGACTGCAGCCAGATATTTACACTACGGTCGAATCACGCTCGGCACTGATGACACTCCGATCAGTTTCCAGAACAATGATCACGAAACCGGTCTTATCTGTTTGAATGGCGCTGCGAAGGTCTCGTCGGCCGGAGATACGTTTGAACTGTCGCGTTATGATGCGGTATACATTCCCCGCGATTCGAGTATTGAAGTTCAAGCCAGCGGCGCTGCCGGCTGCGATCTGGCTGAAGTTTCAGCACCTGTTTCCCAGCGTTATCCCGTCAAGTTTGTTTCTTATTCCGAGGTGAGACAAGATCCCAAATTGCATCTGATTGCGGGCAAGCCACCGGCCGAACGTGATCTCAACGTCCTAATCGGAGCGAATGTGGATGCCGGTCGCATCATGGTGGGGGTCACCTTCTCCACACCCGGTAACTGGACCTCCTGGCCTCCGCACGAGCACTCACGCATGCTTGAGGAAGCGTATCTCTTTATTGATATGCCCTCCCCTTCGTTTGGCGTGCAGTTCGTCTATACTGATCCCGAGTCTCCCGAGTTGGTCCAGGTGGTGCGCGAAGGCGACTGCGTTCTGATGCCCAAGGGCTATCACCCAAACGTGGCAGCTCCCGGCGGACAGATCAATTTCCTCTGGATGATGGCGGCGATCAAAGAAGGTGAAGACCGCCAGTACGGGGTCGTGAACGTTCAGCCGGAATACGCTGCGGGCGGATCGGGACTGGAAGCAGTGGCAGCTAGATAAGGGCACAACATGTCAACGAATCCTCAAAGCGACGGTCAATCAAGCATGACCCCGGCGTCGAGCAACGGAGGTGGACGACACCTTGACTGGTCCACCATTCCGGTTGAACAGACGGCTGAGGGCATTGAGCGGCAGATGCTGGTTGGCGAGAACATGATGATCTGCCGTTTTCGGTTCGCGCCGTTTTTGGTCACCCCCGAACACGAACATCCTCACGAGCAGATGACTATTGTCGAGCGTGGTCGGGTGCGCTTTTTCATCGAAGGCAAGGAACGAATTGCATCGGCCGGCGATATCCTGCACTTCCCGCCCAACTGCTGGCATGGAGCCACCATGATGGATCAAGAGGTAGTCTTGATCGACATTTTTTCGCCGCTCCGTGAGGACTTTCTTAACGGCGACAAGAGTTAACCAACTCTGAAATCCCAACCACGGGAGTGGGTGGATGGTTCAGATCCAGCTTACAAAAGGCGCGCCTTGTGAATTTACCAATCCCACCAACGGCAGTTGGTGGATGGTTCAAGTCCAACCTACATGAAGCGACGCACGGCTCGATCCAAATCCCACTGCCGTTGGTGGAATTCAAGCAACTCACAACGCACGATTCCAAAAGCAGCAACTGCCACGGACCAAGCCTGTGGTAATATCAGCCACAATTTTTGGCCGCTCTCCTCACTGAACTTTTCTACTCTTGTTCGATCGACATTTTTGCGATGGTGAGCTTGCCGGAAACGCGTGGCTGAACTCAGCGGAATCGAGGAGGCAATTCTGAGATGGAAGAGAAAACAACTGCTCCGGAGGTCGCTTCGGAGTACGCTGACGCAACTGTCGCCAGCGACGCCGGTCTCGGAGTGCGTATTGGCCGCTACCGATGGGTGATCTGCGCCCTGTTGTTTTTCGCAACCACAATCAATTACGTTGATAGGCAGGTTTTGGGACTTCTCTCCAAGGATCTCCAAGTAGTGTTTGGCTGGAGCGAAATCGATTACGGCAATATCGTTGCTTCCTTCAGTGCCGCGTATGCCCTGGGACTGCTCCTCGCCGGACGCATAATGGATCGGTTCGGTACCAAGATTGGTTACTCCGTCGCGCTAATCTTTTGGAGCCTGGCGGCAATGGCCCACGCTGGCGCTCGTTCGGCATTCGGTTTCGGAGTAGCGCGCGCGGCCCTGGGACTCGGCGAAGCAGGAAACTTTCCCGCGGCCATCAAGACAGTGGCCGAGTGGTTTCCAAAAAAAGAGCGCGCCTTCGCCACCGGGATTTTCAACGCCGGCACAAACGTGGGCGCAATCGTGGCCCCGCTGACCGTTCCCTGGATTGCGATCAACCTCGGTTGGCGATGGGCGTTTATAATGACCGGCGCGATCGGCTTCCTCTGGCTGCTTTTCTGGATTCCGATGTACGCCCGACCGGAAGTACACCCTCGAGTTTCAAAAGCTGAACTCGCTTACATTCAAAGCGACCCGCCAGATCCGCCGGCTGAGAAAATCCCCTGGCTCAAACTAGTGCCGCATCGGCAGACGTCTGCATTCGCCATCGGCAAGTACATGACCGACCCCATCTGGTGGTTTTATCTTTATTGGATACCAGGGTTTCTCCGGCAGAATCATGGGCTCGATCTTTCAACTATCGGCCCTCCTATTATCGCAATTTACCTGATCGCAGATGTAGGCAGCATCGGGGGCGGATGGCTCTCTTCAAACCTGATCAAGCGCGGCTGGACCATCAACCGGGCCCGCAAGACTACCATGCTCGTCTGCGCCCTGGCCGTAACACCAATCATCTTCGCTTCCAACGTAAAGAGCCTTTGGGCGGCCGTCGGCCTGATCGGACTCGCAGCTGCGGCGCATCAAGGCTGGTCGGCGAACCTCTTTACCACAGCGTCCGACATGTTTCCACGTCGAGCAGTAGGTTCGGTGGTCGGGTTCGGGGGAATGGCTGGAGCAGTAGGCGGCGCGACTATGGCAGTGGCCACAGGCTACATCCTGCAAAGCACCGGCGGAAACTACCGCATCGTGTTTACGATTGCCGGGACCGCGTATCTGCTGGCGCTGCTGGTAATTCATCTGCTCGCGCCAAGACTTGAACCGGTCGACAACATTGAGACCGCGACAGTACGATCTATCTCGACCGGCACAATTATCGGATTCGGGTTTGTCGGCCTGGTGTTCGGCTCATTCTTCGGTTGGGTAGTAGGTTTGATTTCCCGAGTGGCCGGGTCGAGCTTATTCAAGTACATGATTCTGGGCGCGCTTGCCGGTGCCGTCATCGGAATCATTGGTGGCTTGATGATTAATGACTCTGCTGCCAAGGCCAGATCTAAATAAGGCCGCATAATGATCTTGTTCATTCTGTCTAGGTTTCTGGGCTTCATATAGACGTCATCGCATCCTCCATGTGAAAGGAAGTCATTTGACGGGATTAACAGAATTTACAAGACGGTTATGAGGTCCATGCATAAATGATCCTTGAAATATTCAACCTGGAGGGAAAGGTTGCGCTCGTAACCGGAGCGTCTGGCGATCTCGGCGCGTCCATGGCAATCGCTCTCGCGGAAGCTGGTGCTGACGTTGCCGCTCACGGTAATTCGCGGACGCCCGACAGGACATGTGAACTCATTAAGAACGCGGGGCGTCGGAGCCTCGCACTGCGCGGTGATCTTGCCGACAAGACGGCACCACAAAGACTCATTGCCGAAACGCTAAGTGAATTTGGGCAACTGGACATTCTGATTAACAACGCCGGCATTATTCGACGTGCACCCGCCATCGATTACACCGAGGAAGACTGGACCACCGTGATTGAGGTGAATCTCTCCAGCGTCTTTCGCCTCGCCCAACTAGCCGGAAGAGAGATGATCGCCCGCGGACGAGGCGGCAAGATCATCAATATCGCTTCGTTGCTCTCGTTTCAGGGCGGTATCACCGTGCCTGCCTACGCCGCTTCGAAAGGAGCGCTCGCGCAGTTGACCAAAGCTCTGGCTAACGAGTGGGCCAAATACAAGATAAACGTCAACTCCATCGCCCCAGGTTACATGCGCACCGACAACACTGCGGCGTTACAAGCGGACGAGAATCGAAACCGCCAAATTCTGGAACGCATACCCGCCGGACGATGGGGTGAGCCGGAAGATCTGTCGGGCGCGGCAGTCTTTCTGGCATCTTCCGCCAGCGACTATCTGCACGGTCACGTAATGGTTGTCGATGGTGGCTGGATGGGAAGATGACCGGAATGCTCTTGCGTCGCGACGAGGCCGGAAGTTCAGAGTTCGACCTTAGGTTGTGAGTAGCGATGCGGACAAGCTGAAGCTCGAACTCTAAACTTCTCGAACAACCACTCTGGCCGTCGCGACGAGGCCGGAAGTTCAGAGTTCGACCTTTAGGTTGTGAGTAGCGGTGCGGACAAGCTGAAGCTCGAACTCTAAACTTCTCGAACAACCGCTTCACTGCTTTTGCCGTCGCCATTTGGACTGCCACTCACTTCGGCGACTCTCTCAGGCTCCTCTGACTCCTGCGCCTTCTGCGCCCGCACGAGGTGGTCACGCATGGCGTCGCGGGCTGCCGCGGGGTCTCGATCCCTGATCGCACGATAGACGTGGCGGTGCATCTCCGCCGACTCCTTCAGATCTTTCGCGCGCTTGACTGTCTTCTTGCGAACATCGAAAAGGATTGTAGCCACCATATTCATGAGTGAAGTGAGAATGCGATTTCCGGACGCGGCCGCAACCATCTGATGGAAGCGCATATCGTGGATGAGAAACTGTTCCGGTTCATCGAGCGACGCGTACATCTCGGTAATCTCTTCGGCCATCGCAGCCATTTGATCACCAGTCGCGCGTTCAGCTGCCAAACCAGCAATCGCCATTTCCAGCGACTTGCGCGCTTCAAACATTTCCGAGGAAGTAAATCCATGGAGCGAGGCCATCATCCGCAAGGGCCCACTGTCGAGCGAGGGGGATCCTTCGGCTTCGACTACAAACGTGCCCGCACCTGGTCGGGATCTAAGCACTCCCACGGCAGCTAGAGAACTTATGCCGGCGCGTAGGGTTGGCCTGCTGACACCCAGCATCTTGGCAAGATCGCGCTCAGGTGGTAGCCGGTCGCCGGGCCGCAGCTCGCCCCGATGGAGCATGCCGCGAAGTTGCACGGCAATCTCTTCGGCGGTTGTCCCATGGCGTTCAGGGTCGACGGCTTTGAATCTGGTTTTGTTTGAATCGGTCATACCGTTAAGGGGGTCCACCACTCCGACTTTACCAAATGGGTGAGAGGCCAGGATGCGGACCTCTCAAAGTCCTTGAATTTTTGAGGATTTCATTCTATTCCGAGGGAGTTCGACTTGTCCAATAAAACCAATATCCAAATAAATAGAAATTAAAGGTTTGACCAGTTGTGGTGTCGTCGCAATACAGAAACCTGCTCAAAAACAAATCCGATCCACGAAATCACCCGAAACGGATGCCTTGTTTCATGGTATTTCGAGTGACTTCGTGGATCGTCTAGGCCTCAGCGGAGTCACTCTCGACGAGCTTTCCGTTGATCCGAACGTTTTGAAAGGCCAGGCCTTTGACGTTCTTGATGATGTCCGGCTCGGCAACATTGCTGAACGAGCAGTCGGACAGACGCAAGTTGTAGATGGGAGCGTCTTTGAATCCCTGTACGTCCAAAGCGTATTTACTCTTGCCGCTCCTTAAGTCACTGACTACAAAGTTGCGCACGACCGGAGTGAACCCTCCCTTTGCTCCTTCTTCATAGTTGAAGTCGATGGTGATCGCCGCATGAGCCACTTGTCCGACTTCGATATTGCGGAAGTAGAGGTTCTCAAGCAGGCCTCCGCGCATGGCGTTGTTCTTGACTCGCAGAGCGTGGTCCAGATTCTCGCTGTCGAGTTGGCAGTTTTCAGCAAAGAGGTTACGCACACCGCCTGAGATCTCGCTGCCGACCGTGATGCCGCCGTGCCCGTCCTTCATCCGGCATCCTTGAACAATAATGTTCTCGGTCGGTACATTCAGCCGTCTGCCGTCAGCGTTTCTTCCCGACTTGATCGCAATACAGTCGTCCCCGGTATCGAAGTAACAATCCTTGATCAGCACGTCCTTACAAGATTCAGGGTCGCACCCATCATTATTCGGACCATGAGTACTGATCGAGACTGTGTCGATCGTAACGTTAGTACAGAGCACCGGGTGAATTTCCCACATCGGTGAGTTCTTAATCGTCACTCCCTGAATCAATACATTCTGACAGCGATAGGGCTGAATGAACTGTGGCCGCAGGTAGTGTCCCTCGCCGAACACCCTTTCCGCGACGGGGACGTTTCTTTCAATCATTTCCACCAGGGCGGTTCTGGCTTTCCGCTGGTTCGGTGCTCCTGTCTTCCACCCATACTGAGGACGGCCGTTCCAGGGCCACCAGGCTTCGTTGTTGCCTTGCCCGTCCAAAATTCCCTTGCCGGTGATGGCGATGTTCTTTTGATCGATGGCGTAAATGAAAGGCGAGTAGTTCATCAACTCCATGCCTTCCCAACGACTAAAGACCAATGGCAAGTAATCGGCAGGGTTCTGACTGAATTTGATTGTCGCCGCGGCAGTGACGTGCAGATTGACGTTGCTCTTCAGGTGAATCGGTCCGGTTAGAAATGAACCTTCGGGTACGACGACCCTGCCACCACCGGCCTTGTTACAGGCCGCGATGGCTTTGCGAAAAGCTTCGGTGCAATCGCTTTTCCCGTTCCCAACCGCGCCATACTTCGTGACCAGAAAGTCTCGTTTGGAAAAAACCGGCGGCTTGATGCGAGCGAGGATCCGCGGCATGACCACTTTCCACGGATCGTCCGCTGGCGATAACTGCCAGAGTTCCGGAGGAGCAATATGGGATAGCGGCTGACCAGATAACTCAGCGGCGATAAGCAGCCCCGCGCTTCCGGCCAAGGAGAATTTGATGAATTCACGACGAGTAGTCATATCGGCCTCTTTGATCCCGGCGTTCAATGCGGCCATTGCTTCAGCCATGCCGGGTAGTCTTTGTTTAGGAGTTCGGCAGGATCGTCCACGTACCATCGATAACCGTTTCTTCGTTCTGCTTCTATTTCATCAACCCGGTACTTGATGATGCCGTCGCGACCGGCGAAAATTCCACGGTTGGTTGTGATCTCGTAAAAACGAGCCCAGATCGGTTCAGCGTTCTCATCCAGCACAACAAAGCGGTTGAAACTACCGGGTCTCGCCTTGTCAGGTTGGCTGACCAATCTAATTCCTGGAATGCTCGACCTCTTGAACCACTTAACGGCAGACTGGACCGCATCGATCACTTGTTGATTAGGTTGGTTCAAACTCATTAGGAAGCGGACTATCCCAACACTCTCAGCGCTGACCAGCGAAACTGGTTCAAAGGTTCGCGCCGGTGCCGGTGCGAGCGTCACCTCGTCATGTTGCGCTCCCCAGACTGTGCGCTGACCTTTAACGATGACCTGGGTTTGCAAAATAACAGTAATTCCCTTCTGCACTGCCTGTGCAGCTCGGTTGCGTCGACTTTCATCCACAAACAGATAGGAGGGCTTCTGCTGTGCGATGTCTTGCAGAAGTTCCATGACGCCGATCATCGCGCCATCATTAAAGGTAATGTGCGCATAGTAGCCGTCGAGAATGGGAAAATACTGAGGCCAGCCGCCATTGCCGTATTGCGCCTTGAGTAAATAATCTATTCCTTTTAGGAAGGCTTCCTTATGTCGCTCCAGCTTCTTAGCTCGATGGACCCGTGCCAGAAAAGTCAGTTGTGTGTAGGTCGCTCCGTTATCAATAGTGGAATCTGTTTCCTGTTTCTGCTTGATTAGTGTAGCCACCTCACGCTCGGTCAGCAGTTTCGCCATGTCTATGTTCTTGGGCCAACCGCCGCTGTCGCGCTGGTAAAGAAGTACGTTGTCAGCAATGCGAACTGACTCAGCGCTTTCATACCACGCCAGCTGTTGTTTCAGTATGTCAGTCCACCTGACAGACCCGGACTCGACGGTATTAGCTGATTGCTGCGTTGAGGCGGGAGTTGCAAACAGAACGCACAGGATTAGTCCCAGAGGCCGAACAATGATTCTGGGCAAGATAGGCTGCGGCAAGAAATTGATTGGTTAAAACGGACCTGTTGGTGTGGGGCTCCCTTTGGAAGAGAGGCAGTCTGAAACGGATTACAGCGAAACAGTCTGCTCAGCCCAGAACTGAAACTCGCGATGTTTGTGCTCTTCGGCACGCGCCTGGATCTCGCCGCTGGCTACACGGCGCACGTGGTCGAACACTCGCGCACCCACTTCGTCGATCGTCTCGGTGCCGTCAATAACTCGGCCGGCAGAGAGATCGAGATCTTGAGTCATACGTTCAAAGATCGGCGTGTTCGAGGCCAACTTGATCACCGGAGCGATAGCGTTGCCAATGGTAGTTCCCCTTCCAGTCGTGAATACGATCACGGTGGCACCCGCGGCTACCAGCCCGGGCGTCGACTCCTGGTCATAACCGGGTCCCTGCATCAGGTTAAGGCCTCGAGTCTTAGGGGTCTCGGCGTATTCAACCGTGCCTTCCACGCGCGTTGTTCCGGCTTTGGCAATTGCACCCAGCGACTTGATGGTAATGTTGAGCAGACCTCCGGTTACGTTACCCGGGCTGGGGTTCTGATTTAGCACTGCGCCAAACTTCGAAGCATACTCTTTGTACCAGTCCACCATCCGGTAGATCGCGCGTCCGGTATCGACGTCTTTCGCTCGGCTGGCGAGTACGTGCTCGGCACCGCAGAACTCCGGAACCTCGGTAATCAGAACTGTTCCACCAGAGCGGATCAACCTGTCGGCAGCGCGCCCCAGTGATGGGTTAGCGGATATCCCAGAGAAACCGTCAGAGCCACCACACTTCACGCCCAAAACGAGTTCGCTGATGGGGCATTCCTGCCGCGCAACTTTGTTAATTTCCGGGAGCATCGCCTCAACTTCTTTTAAGCCGCGCTCGATGGCCGCCTGCGTCCCACCCACGTCCTGAATGCCGATCTTAGCCATCGGCTTATCGAACGACTTTTCTCTCTTGAGCAGATATTTCTCAACCTGTGACAGGTTGGTCTTCTCGCAACCAAGATCTATGAGAATTACTCCGCCAACATTCGGATGGTCGGCGTAGTTGGAAAGGGTGCGGAGCATGACGTCGATGGTAGATCCATCCTGACAGCCGCAGCCTTTGTTGTGTGGGATGGCCACGACGCCATCCACATTTGGATACTTCTCCCGGTTGTATAGCGTGAACTCAGCGATCATCGAGATCTGTTGCGCCTCGTGACTCGCACACATGCTGGTCGGAACAATCAACACATGGTTGCGGGTTCCAACTCGTCCGTCTGGACGTCGAAAGCCCATAAACGTAGCCCGTTCGGCTTCGGGAATATAATTAGGAGCTGGCGTGTGCAGATTCTCAGGTAGGTCACGCACTATAGGGACTTCGTCCGACATGTTTTCATGCGAGATGAGTTGGCCCTCTGAAATCCCCAGCGAGGTACCTATGGGCTGGCCGTATTGCAAAACAAACTCGCCCGCCGGAATGTCTCGGGTGGCGAAACGATGACCCGGTGGCACAACAGCCTTGACAGTCATCAACCGGCCATCCGGCAGAATAACTTCCAAGCCGGTAGCAGTTTCGTTTTTTACCACCGCAACATTGTCTTTACGATCAACAATGATCGCATAGTCACTAATCCGTGGGGCTTGTAGAGTTGTTGACATAATTAACTTCCCAGCACGTCGGGCAGGATCAAGGATCTAACGTTGGGATGCAAGCGCAACCAGAGACCCGGATTCTGATTGAGCTGTTCGGCACGTGTTTCCGGGTCGTCAGCGATCTCAGTTTCCATTACGCGCCGATAGCTGGCTCGCTTGCCGGGCGCGGTCGCAGCATCCACAACTGACTGTACGACCCTTTTCGCACCAAGAATTGCAGCCGGTCCCAGGGTAAGAATATGGGTCGCCTTCCGACACTCTGCTTCGTCCGCTTCCGTAATCGTGCTGCCTCCAACTTTGAACTTGGCAACATGATGCTCAAGAATGCTCGAAGAAATTGGTATTAGTCCGGCCACGTCTGTGGCGGTAGCGCCTGACCCCGGCTTGATGTACGCCAGATGAGATGCCGCTCCAGCTTCCGGCCCCAGACCTAGAAGACAGATGTCGATCCCTCCCAGCGATTCGATCTTGCCGATGTAGTGAACTAGTTCGGCCTCAAGGTCGTCGGTATCGGTGCGCATTGGCGTGAAACTCTTTACTTTGTTGAAGAACTCGTCCCCCAACAGACGCTCAAAGTCTCGAACAAAACTGAGGCCGTTACTCATCCGCATCGGCGCGAGGGCGTCCTGCGTAAAAACGTGAAGCCGACGGAGCAAGGGGTCTATTGTCGCATTCTCAGCAAGTCCGCGTATCAGCCGGTACAACGCTTGAGCGCCACGTCCACCCAGCAACACCAAAACTACATCCTCGGCAGTGGCGGCCGCGCACTTCTGTATTTCGTCAAACTGTGCTTGAGCGACGGCGTCCTCAGTCTCCAGAATCTCAGGGTCCACCGCCTGAACAGGCAACCGCGCGACCAGATCCGGTTGATCAGATTCACCGTCCAGACCGAGCCAGAGGTTGTCGCCGACAACCCTTCTGATTATTTTCTTGCGAGCGGGCGAAGACACGCGAACCATCCAGATACTTAGATTTTCAACCGAAGCTACAGAAGGTAAGAACTTGCTTCTCTGAGAATTCCCACCTGAAAATGGTTTAACCAATTCCCAGTTCAGAGAACAGTTCTTACCACATTACAGCATCCCAACACAAACAGTATTTGCGGAAATCTTGAAGGATTGGTAAGTTCTATGGCGCTTTCGTGCTAATCTGAGCACATTCCTGGTTTTGACACTCGGACTGCCTGCTGGAAGGCTGGTATTACCTTTACGGCAATTCGCGTCCGAGATGATAAAAGTAAGTATCGGCGTTCCCATAAGCCTTTACCCCCACAGACCCGTGGGGAATTGTTGGTCTACTCAACTTAAAACTATGAGCTACTCGCCACTAGAGCTGAATGGTAAATCAGCGGTCGTAATAGGCGGCACGTCGGGAATAGGACGAGCGATCGCCCACGGACTAGCCGACGCTGGGGCCGATGTTGTACCGACCTCTCGAAGGTCTGAACAGGTCGAGGCCGCAGCGTCTGAGATTGAGTCCCGCGGAAGAAAGAGTCTGCGGATCACTTCAGACGTCTCCGATCGAGACTCCCTGGAGCGCCTCCTGGCTGAGAGCGTCAAGGCGTTCGGCAAGGTAGACATTCTGGTGAATTCCGCCGGCCGAACGAAACGCGCCCCTACCGTCGACTTTGCCGAAGAGGATTGGAACGCAATCATAGAAACCAATCTTACCGGCACACTTCGGTCATGCCAGGTGTTTGGCAAACACATGCTCGAGCGAAATTACGGGCGCATCATAAACATTGCGTCGCTGTCCACGTTCGTGGCCCTCTATGAAGTTGCTGCCTACTCCGCCAGTAAAGCCGCGGTTGCGTCTCTAACGAAGTCTCTGGCAGTCGAGTGGGCCGCGCGTGGAGTATGCGTTAACGCGATTGCGCCAGGTGTGTTTCGTACGCCGTTGAATCAAAAACTACTCGACGACTCCGACCGGGGGCGCGAATTCTTGCTACGCACGCCAATGAAGAGATTTGGACAGGTCGAGGAACTGGCTGGAGCTGCGGTCTTTCTAGCCTCCGACGCCGCAAGTTTTGTCGCCGGTGAGATTCTGGTCGTGGACGGCGGACTCCTGGCGAGTGGCGTCAACCAATAAATCTGATGTCAGAAACTTTGAAGCTTAAAGCAAAAGACGCTTGTCGATGGGACTGTGTAAGTCTGGGCGAGGTAATGTTGCGCCTCGATCCGGGCGACGAGCGGGTTCACACCACGCGTTCATTCAAAGTATGGGAAGGCGGCGGCGAGTACAACGTCACTCGTGGATTGAAACGCTGTTTCGGCCTGAATACCACCGTGGTCACTGCCCTCGCCGACAATCCGGTTGGACGTTTGGTGCAGGATCTAATCTACCAGGGAGGCGTGGATCAATCGCATTTGAAATGGGTGAAGTTTGATGGCGTCGGCAGAACGGTTCGCAATGGTCTAAACTTTACCGAGCGCGGCTTTGGCATTCGCGCCGCACTTGGGTGTTCCGATCGCGGTCATACGGCCGTTTCCCAACTGAAACGGGGCGACGTCGATTGGGAGAAGATCTTTGGTGAAGAGGGAGCGCGCTGGTTTCATACGGGCGGAATCTTCTCTGCGTTGTCGGATACGACTCCCGAGTTCGCCCAGGACGCTATGGAATCCGCCCGGAGACACGGGACCGTCATTTCATACGATTTGAATTATCGCGCGTCGCTCTGGCAATCGATTGGCGGGCAGGCCCGGGCCCGGGAGGTTAATCGCAAACTGGCGCCGTTGATCGACGTAATGATCGGCAATGAGGAAGACTTTACGGCAGCACTGGGTTTTGAAGTCGAAGGTCTGGATGAGCACCATTCGAAACTCGACGTCGAAAACTTTCGTCGCATGATCGAACGAGCAGTCGCGGAGTTTCCCAATTTGAAAGTGGTAGCCACGACACTGCGCCATGCCAAAACCGCGACGCGCAACGATTGGGGCGCCGTCTGTTACGCCGGCGGACAGCTTTATCGAGCCACGCCACGCGAAGATCTGGAAATCTACGATCGCATTGGCGGCGGCGACTCATTTGCCTCCGGATTGATTTACGGCTTCCTGGAAAACAAAGGACCACAATGGGCCGTCGAATGTGGCGCGGCACATGGCGCTCTCGCCATGACCACTCCGGGAGATACCACCACGGCCACGCTGGCTGAAGTTGAACGAGTTATGAAAGGCGGTGCTGCGCGAGTTGCGCGCTAAGGACAAATGAAAAAAGACGAGGTTCTTAAACGCATTGAAGAAATCGGGGTGATACCGGTGGTGCGCGCATCGTCCGCGGAAGAGGCGGTCGCGGTCGCGGAAGCAATCAGTGAAGGCGGCATTGCGGTCCTGGAAATCACGATGACAGTGCCGGGCGCCGTTGCAGTCATCGCCGAACTCAGCAAGCGTTTTGGCGATCAGGTGTTGGTGGGCGCAGGCACGGTGCTGGATCCCGAAACCGCCGGCAAGTGTATTAGCGCGGGTGCGCAGTTCATTGTCAGTCCTGCTCTTAATCTTCGGACCATCGAACTTTGTAATCGAGAGGGGATTGCTATCTTTCCCGGCTCGTTAACGCCCACGGAAGTTGTGACTGCCTGGGAAGCGGGCGCCAACGCCGTCAAAGTCTTTCCCTGCAGCGCGGTTGGTGGCCCGAAGTATTTGCGCGCGCTCAAGGCGCCTTTGCCCCAGATCAAGTTGGTCCCCACCGGAGGTGTCTCGCTCACTACCGCGAAAGACTTCATCGCTGCCGGCGCGTGGGCCCTGGGCGTCGGCGCCGACCTGGTAAACACCGAGGCAATTAGATCAGGCGATCGTGAATCGGTTATTAACGCTGCCCGCGCGTATGTCGAAGCCGTGCGTGAGGCGCGTGGAAGAGAGACGATTCAAGAAACTACGCTAACTAACACGAGTGGTCTTTAGGGTCCGTGTCTAAAGTTCGCTGACAGAGTTCGAGGCGGGTAGTCAGGCTGCACAAATCACATTTTGATACGCAATCCCAATCCCGTAGGGATCCAATGTTTATAGATCGCGGCGGCAAAGGATTGGTGGCAGCTCCAGCGGAGCGCAATGTCTTCCTGGCATCACGCACCCGCAAGAACATTTCGCTCCGCTGGAGCTGGAACAATATCTTCGGGCCCACGTTCTATAAACATTCCATCCCTACGGGATTGGTGGCCATCAATTGAGTTCAGCAATCTGCCTGGCACGGCTTCGACGAAACTGTCAGCGCACTTTAGCCACACTACACTTAGCGGTATTTAGTAATTTCGTGGATCCTTTCTACTCGAGCGCCACCGCGCCAGGTTGAAGCCCTATGAGCGTTTCAATCACAGAAACAGTTGTGGGAACGGGCAGTGCGACCTCCTCGCTGTCAACAACCGACTTGCGCACTATTGTCGAAGAAGCCCTGGAAGATGTTCGGCCCGGTGAACGGGTGCTCGCGATCATTCCCGACAAGACGCGAGACGACAACACTCACCTTCTCTTTCCCATGGCCGCACAGTTTCTGGCGCGGCGAAACGTAGCTCAATTCGATGCGCTCGTGGCCCAGGGTACTCACGGGCCGATGACGCACGCGCAGAAGTTCGCCAAGATTGGATCTGGCGCTTTAGATCTTCCAGGCCTGGGAAGAATCTTCGATCATCGTTGGGACAACTCGAATGAACTTGTAACCCTGGGTCAGTTCAGTAGCACTCAGGTGAATGAGTTGACGGGTGGGTTGATAAACGAAGCTGTCGATGTCCGACTCAACGCCCTGCTCACACCTGGTCTTTACGACACCGTTCTGGTCTTCGGCGCTACCATGCCTCACGAGGTAGCCGGTTTCGCCGGAGGTGCTAAGTACTTTTTCCCAGGAGTCGCCGGTCCGGAGTTAACTCATATGACTCACTGGCTCGGGGCCCTGGCCACGATTGAACAAGTCATCGGCCGTGTCGAAACACCGACGCGTCGAATGATCGAGGCGGCCGCTGCTTTCGTGCCCGCGGAGGTTATTTCCTTCACGTCTGTGAACACGCGCGATGTCGAGGGGCTCAAGACCCACGCGCTGTTCGCCGGAGAGATCAACGAAACCCTTCGTGCAGCGGCTTTAGTCAGCGCTGAGGTACACATCAAATACACCGGTCGGAAATACGCGCGAGTGTTGGCACTGCTCGATGAGCATTACGATGAGCTGTGGGTTGGCGGCAAGGCCAGTTACAAATTAGGAAGCGTGATCGAGGAGGGTGGTGAGCTGATCATCTACGCGCCGCACCTGAACAACATTTCGGCGACCCACGGAAGGTTGATTGAGAAGTATGGTTATGCGCCGCTGGAGACAGTGCGAGAAATGGTGGAGTACTCTGACGAACTGCGCGCGAACCTGTGTGTGGCGGCTCACCTGGCCCACGTAAGCTACGGCAGCACACTCAACAAGGACGGGCTACTCACTCCGCGTTATCGGATCACGCTTGCCTCAGCTGTCTCGGAGGAAGTTTGTCGACGTGTCAAGCTGGGATTCCTAGACTACCGCAAGGTTCGTCGTGACGACTACGAGAACGATCCAAACACTCTGGTAGTTGAGAACGCTGGCCGGGACCTCTACCTGGTTGAACCGAATGTTCGTTGATAGAGAGTCTTCTACAAGTAGATCGCGGCACTGAACCCGAGCGTCAGCTACTCAACCCGCGCATTGCCACTCAACCACAGAACCATTTGCCGTAGCCAATGGAGCCTAAGTTCAACCAGGCCCGCAGCTACTCAAGGCTCGGTCGAGTGCTATTATCCGCTGGCGCCACAAATAGTTCTGTAGTTGAGCGGTGCTTGAGCTGGTTGAATTTGGGATCCATTGGCTACGCGCAAACGGTTCTGTGGTTGAGTGGTGCTTGAGCTGGTTGAATTTGGGATCCATTGGCTACGGCAAACGGTTCTGTGCTTGAGCGGTGCTGCAGCGGCTTGAATTTTGGGATCCATTGGCTACGGCAAACGGTTCTGTGGTGAGTGGTGCTTGAGCTGGTTGAATTTGGGATCCATTGGCTACGGCCAACGGTTCTGTGGTGGAGCGTGCTTGAGCTGGTTGAATTTGGGATCCATTGGCTACGGCAAACGGTTCTGTGCTTGATCAGGTTCTGTGTGTTGAGTGGCTGACGCTCGTGCTAATTATCTACGAACCCTTCATCCCAGGTACGTCCCTCATCATGGTTGCGTAGATCGACGCCATGATCTACAGCCGCTTTAAGCGCGAGCAGCACCGACACCCAACCAGATAATACTTCAGCTTCTTCCTCCGAAAAGCCCTCATCCGTCAAGGTAAGGTCTGTTCCACCGTGACCATCATCCTCCAATCGGAAGGTTGCCACGCTTCCGCCAAGATATTGAACACCAAGCCGCTGGGGAGGAACATGCTCAATTAGCCTTCCCAACCAGCTTTGCCCGTTCGGGAAGATGAAATGTATTTTCCCATCGACCTCTACGGCAGACTCAGCCCAGAATTTAGCGCGCCCCTCATTGGTTGCGAGCATCTGATACACAGCCGAGGTTGGCGACATAAGATGGAGTCGCCAGACGAGGTTTCTCAAATCAGGATCAGGACCCATACAAGTTTCATCGAAAGCCAGGGAGCAATCCTTCGCATTAGCAGGGTGCTGAAGTATCAATAAGCTTCCAAGCGTTTCTTACCTTCTTGAACGTCTTACCGCACGTATAGTCACACGGTTCCGCTTTTCTGGTATCTTCACAACAGTAATCGATGACCAGCACGTCGGGCGTTAGATCACGTGTAAGGTCGATGGCCGCCTTCACGGTATTCAAAGAAACTCCTGTGGGAAGCATGCCTTTCGTAAGCTGGCCCTTACTTATTTGGCGTGCAACTTTTACCGCCGGGTAAAGAACAACTACTTCAAATGGAAATTCAGCGTTCCGATTAGACATCGGCTCAATATCAAAGAGCTTCCTCAGATGGATCGGTTCAAGCTGAACCTCCCACCAGGCAGGTAAACGTTCATTACAGGCATCTTCTTTCTTTTCTGTCTTCGTGATGCGCAAGTCCAGAGGAGAAATGTCAGAGCCCAGAAGGACAACCGTGACCTTGTCACCAATAACCGGCATCCTCTTGAAGCCGAAAATGTTGGTAATAGTGATTTCCTTCCACGGCGGAAGATAAGCACCATGCTCGTTCTTAGTTTCTGATATCCTCCAAACCATCCCCATTCCAATTGTCTGCATCTCCGGCATCGGCGCGCGCCTCTTCTCCTGTGCCCAACCTACATCACAGGTAAAGAACGCTAACAACAGAATTACCTGAATTCGCATCACTCAAGCCAGAACCAAACTAAATGTAGCGCCAGTTCTACTTCTTCCCCTTCAAGGCCCGCTCTATCGCTTCTTCCGCCAACGGGGCCATAACTTGATAACCCTTGGCATTCGGGTGCAGGCCGTCGTCGCTCAACTCGTCCTTGAAGAATCCCTTGTCGTCAACGGTAGCTGAATAGTAATCGAGATAGGTGAGCTTGTTTGCCGCAGCGTAGTTCTTGATCCACTCATTGAGCGCTTTGATCTTTTCCGGCGGGCGCCGTCCGGTCTGGATTCGCGGTTGCCCGTCCGCAGACTTTTCATAATCACTAACCGGCATCACCGAAGCCAACACGACTCGAATATGATTGACTCGCGCCAACTCAGCCATCGAGGTGAGATTGCCTTCGATCTGTTCC
>JAMQPI010000293.1 GCA_023717565.1 Pyrinomonadaceae bacterium
ATTCATCACATAAATCTCGGGATTGCCATCGCGATTGCTCCAAAAGGCGATCTTGGTTCCATCGGGTGACCAACTCGCGTCGTCCTCAATGGCGGAGTTGGAAGTGAGACGAGTTTGATTAGTGCCGTCGGCGTTCATCACGTAGATGTCACCGTTTCCGCTGCGCGAACTTGTGAAGGCGATCTTCGAGCGGTCAGGTGACCAGCTCGGCTTGAAATCCAACGCAGAATTGACGGTCAGCCTGGTCTGATTCGTACCATCGGCATTCATCGAGTAGATCTCGAGGTTTCCATCTCGAGTCGTGTCGAAGGCAATCTTATCCGGCAGAGTTGGCGAGCCGTTGACCGTTACTGTAAAGGAGCAGGTTGCAGTAGTCCCTGCCGCATCGGTTGCTGTCACCGTAACCGTCGTCACGCCTACCGGGAAGGTCGAGCCCGATGGATGTGTCGCAGTTACCATTACATTGGAACAGTTGTCGGTTGCCGAGGCTGAGTAGTTCACTACCGCCGAGGACTGACCGGGTGGGGCCGTAGCGACGATACTCGACGGACAAGTGATTGCAGGTGGCGTGTTATCAATGACGGTCACTGTGGCGTTGGCGGAAGCTGATGCTCCGTGACTGTCGGTGACTGTGACTGTTACCGGATGCGCACCCACGCCAAACGGACCCGCCGGAGTCAGTGTAAGAGTGATGGCATCGCCATCAGGATCAGACGACCCGCCGCTGACTTCCTGCGCCGTCACCACCGCCTGACAATTCGCATCAGCGTTGCGCGTGACGTTCTGGACGACGACAGTCGGCGGACGGTTTACTTGCGAAACCGTGACGTTGACCGTAGCCGAAGCAGAACCCCCACGGCCATCACTGATCGTGTAGTTGAAACTATCCGTTCCCGCAAAGCCTGCGCTTGGCGAATAGGTCACTGTGTTGTCGGCGTTGATTACAACTGCGCCGTTGCTTCCTTGCGTCGTGTTGGTAACTGTCAAGACATCACCATCGGAGTCGGCGTCGTTTGCCAGCACCACGATACTGATGGGCGTGTTTTGATTCGTTGTCGCGACATCATTCGCCGCGTTGGGGGATTGATTGGGAGGCGGAGGCCCGGATACGAAATTGATTTCACTCACGTTGTTTTGCAGAGACTGAACGCTCACTTGTGAAGGAGTGAAGAAGAGGCCGCTCTGCAAAGGAGCAATCGAGAACGAGCCGTGGGCGGGCAGTCCGGTAAGGGTGTAGTTACCGCTCGCATCAGTCGTCGTTTCGTCGCTTGTGCCGTCGAGGGTGATGGGGACATTGGCAAGCGGGTTGCCATCCTGATCGGAGACGCTTCCCCTGATTGAGAAATTGGCCGCTGTTGCCGTAAAGACGACGGTCTCCTCCCCGTTTATGCCGATGTAGCTCTGATATGGGGAATTAAAGAGATAACCGACCGAGTTAGGTTGGACTGAATAATTTCCATCAGGAGTCAGATTTGTAAAACGGAAGTAGCCTTCCTCATCCGTCTCAGTAAACCGGTCCTCGTCACCCGTTAGCGCGATAGTGACGTCACGTAGGGCTGCCCCGTCAGGATCGAGCACCAGTCCGCTGACGCTCGGCAAGCTCGCATCGAACTGTTCACCTAATGCAAAAGGGCTAAGTGAAGAAACGGTTGCGCAAATAGTGCGACTGGGGAAATGGCGAAACGTGGTTCTTGGCACCAACACGCCATTCTCACCATGCAGAATATGGAGCATGCTGAACGCGGCCTGCGTGGGGTACGCCGCGGGCGAAACTACAAAGCACACGGTAATCGGTGGCGTGACGTTCGCAGTGGTGGAGATCTCGTACGCCATGTTTCCGATCGAAAAGCCACCTGGCGTAGTGCCGACAGACGCCGGATTTATGGGGTTGATGCTCGTGGTCGCATTCGAGCCGCTGGTCGCGGCGTAAGTGATAGAGATGGGACCCGATTGCACGTTGACGCTCGTGCCGGGCGGCGTCGGTATGCTGTTATCTCTTCCCCAATCGAATTTCGTGTCCAAAGGGTAGTAAGGCCATTGGTCGAAGACCTGGTCGATGACGTGGGGGTTGGAACCATCCGGCAATACACTCACCAACTCAATGGACAGCGAGGGTGGTGGCCTGACTCTGAGGAAGGCCAACCTCACTCCACCCGGCGCCCAATCCAAATCCTTCATCGAGTTTACGTTATCGACTAATACCTGCGTCAGGTTTGTTCCGTCTGCATCCACAGTGAATATGCCTCTGCTCATGGGGTTGGAGCACCGCGCATGAAAAGCGATCTTGGTACCGTCGGGTGACCATTTAGGGCTCGTCGCGCTTCCGTCGACGGCCGCGCAATTAAACGGAAAACCGTTCACAAGCAGCGGAGTTACGTTCGAACCGTTTGTCGTCATCCTGTAAAGCCACCCGCCCGAACGCGAAAACACCAGCTTTGACCCGTCAGGTGACCAGTCGGGTGAGAGGGTATCCATCGAGATGCCAGTCGTAAGCTGGGTCAGATTATTTCCGTTCGTTCCGATTCGATAGATGCGTTGTGTTGAGGAAACGAGTTGAGTAAACGCCAACGATCCAGCATCGGGGGACCACCCGATACTCGTTCCGAGCAGAGCTGTAACCGACGACGGGGAGAAAATGTTAGATACTGCCGTTCCATCGGCGTTCCGGATGCTGAGCCTGGCAGAGTCATCGCGAGAAGCAGTCGCAATCTTGTCGCCTGCCGGTGAAAACACTGCTTCGGCATAAGTGAGTGGATCGCTTCCGAAGTGCTGGCCTGGTAATAGCGTCATCGAGCCACTGCCATCTGCATTCATCGCAAATACATCGGGACCATGCTTGAGAAGAATGCGGCCCGGCAGCGTAGATTCAAGCGTCGCGGCTGAAAAATCATGGATTTGATCGTCCGTTCCGAGGTTGAAGGTCGCTGAAGCCGGAGTGAAAACGTAGCCCGGGCGCGAAGGTGTGACGGTGAAAGCTCCCGGCAGAGGCCATACAACATCAGGGAAACTATAATTGCCTGATTTACTCGTGGTCGTCACTCTGGAAAACAACAATCCCCGAGTGAGCGTCATTGTGACGTCCTTTAGCCCGAGGCCATTCAGCGTCACCTTCCCCCTAACCGATGAGAAGTTAAATAATCCGGTGTACGTGTCATCGTGATCAGTCTGAAGGTTCGGATAGGCACGGCTTGAAGGCGTGAAGGTAAAGTTCTGTTTGATGGGAGTAACACGCCAGTTGTGGCCTAGCGGGAGGTTTTTGAGGCTAAACCTTCCCAGCTGGTCGGTGACCGTCCGGAATTCAAAATCCGCATCCGGCGGCAGCGGATTTGGGTCTGTGTCTTCCCTGTCGAGCGTGATAAGTACGCCGGCTATCGGCTCACCAAAACTGCCAGAAACCGTTCCCTGAATCGTTGCAGCCGGGGCAAAACACAATGAGAACTCGGACGTGCTGCCCTGTTCATCAGTTGCCGTGGCGACGACGGGTTGGTCGACGTTTATGCTACCTGGCACCGTAATACTGAATGGAGTACCGGCCGTGCTGCATGTTCCACCTGTAGTGACATTTCCCGACCCGAGATACGTGTTTGCTTCGCCGTACCCGGAACGGTCGCACTGGACACACGAGTAAAAATCAATGGTGTAAGTTGTATTAGGCTTGCCCGCCAGTATCCCACCGAATCTTGTTTCGATACCGACCAGATTTACCGTTGTCAACAGAGGGAAGTTTTGCCGCCCGTTTGCGCCAGTATCGTTGTCGCAATAATCATTTGTGTTTAGGCCCGTGGGATTAATGTCAATGCCGTTGACGACTCTTATATCGATGGGCCCGTTTGAATGGATAGAATTGCCGCGTACCGAAACTCCTGAAGCGGCTTCGATAGAAACGCCGCGATCTGAGTTGTAGGCTATGAGATTTCCCTCTCCAGCCAAAGTCCCACCGATGATTGAACGTCGACTCGTGGAGATACCAATTGTGTTTGGCACGCCTGCGGTTCCGCTGGCATTCGTCCCGATGTAATTACCGAGGATGACATTATTGAGGCCGTTATTTGGACCGGATATTTTTATTCCTTTCTGCGAATTGCCGGAGATGACATTGCGGGCGGCAACATTTGGCCCGCCAATTAGATTGTTACCGGAATTGATCAGAATGCCTTCTCCGTTTGGGCGGGCGAAAGTGCCGGTGATATCCGTGCCGATGTAATTTCCCTGAACGGTATTGCTGCCTCCAAGTTCCACTCCAGCGCGTGCAAATCTGTTTATTGTCAATCCTTTGACCGTAACATCTTCACCGAGCAGGAGTCCCCGAGAGTTTGTGCCGGCAGATGAACCATCTAATTCGATAATCGGACTGCCGGTGTATCCAAGTTGCGTTGTGCCGTCGATGGTTATGAATGGACCAACCATCGGGAGAGAAGTTAGTGGAGTGATGGTAAACGGCGCCGTCCCCGCGATACTGAAAGTGATCGTCGTGTTGAGAGTATTGTTGGCGTTGAGAATCGCCTGGCGCAGGGATCCCGGACCGCTGTCGTTAGTGTTAGTGACGGTGAACGGTGATGCCGAGATGTCAAAGGGGTTGCTGGAGATAGCCGGGAAACCCTGTGAGAAGGCTCCCAGAGTATAGGCATGGCCTCCATTCCCGCCGACGATCCTCAAGTCGTCAAATGTCGCGACACCATTGATGGTTTGCTTTGCCGAGAGTCCCTGAAGCGAACCGCCACCGGGGAAGGTGCCGGGAAAAAGGTTTATGAAATGCACTGAGTCTGTCACTACGGCGCCGTTTTCATCTTGAACCTGAACTTGGACCGCAGGTGTGATGATGGCACCCCAGTCTGTATTTGACGGTTGCACCGTGAAAGCCAGTTGAGTGGGACCAAAGATGTTGAAAGGAGTGCTGGTGACAATCGGGAAATTTGCTAAGAAGGCTTGCAAGGTGTAGCCGTGACCTCCAACTCCGCCAACGATCCTCAGGTCATTAAAGGTCGCCACGCCGTTGATGGTTTGCCGTCCTGATATTCCCTGTAGCGAACCGAAGCCAGGAAAGTTGCCGGGGAAAAGTTGTATGAAATACTGGGAGTCGGTAACCAGGTCGCCGTTTTCGTCTTGAACTTCGACTTGGATCGGGGGCGTAATGATGGCGCTCCGCTTGGCATTTGATGGCTGAACTGTGAATGCTAGTTGAGTAGGACCAAAGATATTGAAGGGACTGCTGGTGACAGTCGGAAAAATTGGTACGAAGGCCTGCAGCGTGTAGCCGTGACCGCCATTTCCGCCAACGATCCTCAGGTCATTAAAGGTC
>JAMQPI010000296.1 GCA_023717565.1 Pyrinomonadaceae bacterium
GCGTCCGCCATAGCTCTCTTTTCCTACTTGAGGAACGGCGCAGAGTGGCCTATCAAGCTTGCCGGTATCTTCTGCATAATTATTTCTGTCTACCAGACAATTAGCTTCATCTTGTCGCTTAGTTTGCAAATGCGACTAAAACGAGGCAAAGATCAACCTGAATTGGACTCGGCTCGTGAGGTCTCAGCATTGAACGCGGCAGATACATCGCAATTCATCCGGCCGCAGAGTGTGACCGAGAACACTACCGAACTCCTGGAGCGCAAGTAGCGATGAGCGATTGGATCTGGATCCTATGGTGCGTGCTCGGTCTAACTCTCATCGTGGCTGAGGTCTTCACGAGCGGATTTGTATTGCTGTGGTTCGGGATCGCCGCGCTGGTCGCCGCATTTGCGAGTCTGATTGGTGTAGATAGCCTGGCCTTACAGTTTTTGGTTTTCGCGAGCGTATCGACCGGACTGACGGTTGCCTCGCGCACCATCTTTGTAAATTACTTTACTCGCCAAAAGCCGGGTGAAGAGCTGCGTATGGGGATGGAGGCGCTGCCGGGAAAAATCGGCACCGTGGTCTCATCGAGTAAAGGGGCACTAAACGAGGGCGCCGTTAAGGTATTAGGCTCTACCTGGACAGCTTATCCGGCTCTTGGTGAATCACCGCTTGAAGCCGGTGAACGCGTGCGCATCGAGAGCATTGAAGGAGCATCGATCTACGTGAGACGGATTGATGAAAGCTCGGACTGGCGACAGAAATCGATAACCGAATAAGAAATCTACCTCAACATGGTGGTACTGACCTCATGACACGCAGCTTGAATGAGTCGCTATTCGCGTTCCAATGACAAATGAGAAATGGAAAATGGGTCGGGCTGACGTTACGCAAAGCTCAGATCACACTGGGTAGGCTACTCTTCCGTTGGCCCGGTATCCGCATCGTAGTTGTCGTCGAGCGTCTTGTCTTCTTCCAGTTGCGGGAGTTCGATGGTGACGCGATCGTTGGCCGGTTCTTCCAGGTCGTCCCCAATAAAGCGCGCCAGCACAACCGTGATGTTGTCCTCTCCGCCGCGGTTATTCGCTTCAGCAATTAGCTCGTCGCAGGCTGCATTCAGGTCAGGATTACTGGCAAGTATGTTCTGAATGTCTTCCGACCGCAGTTTTCCAGATAATCCATCACTACAAAGCAATAAGATGTCTCCGCGCCGCAGCCGGATCTTGCCAGTGACCGGAGTGACGTCGTTCTGGGCACCCAGCGCTTGCAGGATTACATTGCGAAACATGTGGGTTTCAGCTTCGGCTTCGCTGATCTGCCCAACGTCAACCAACTGTTGCACCAGGGATTGATCCTTGGTCGCCAGGCGAATCTGTTCCTTGCGGATAATATAGCCGCGGCTATCACCAACCTGGACCAAATCTAAAATGTCGCCCTTCACCGCGGCGCCAGTGAAAGTTGCTCCCATGCCTGCGCATCGTGAGTCTTCCTGACTTCGCAGGTGAATAGCCAGATTGGCGTAGACGGTGGCGTTTTTAAGGCAATCGACCAGTGGGATCTCCGGGTCACAGCCGTTTTCAGATTCGCTTCCCATCAGCATTTCCCGCACGGAATCAACTGCCATGCGACTGGCCACGTCGCCGGCCAGCGCGCCGCCCATGCCGTCGGAAACGACTAGCACCAAACCCTGTTCGCCGAGGTCAAGTTTCTTGAGTTCCTCAGGCGACTCCGACCCGTCGGAACCGGTCCAGGTTTTCTGACTGGATAGATCCAACACAAGGAAATTGTCTTCATTTCCACGGCGGACGCGGCCGACGTCTGATTTTGCGTGAAGCTCTACGATCATAAGGGGAGCAGAGGAGATCTCTACAAGCCTGGATTTTAACCCGTCACAGCTAAACTGTCACTTACCTGGATAGCTATATTTGTTTTAATGCCTGATCTAGGTCCGCAATAATGTCATCCGTATCTTCAAGGCCCACGGAAATTCGCACGAGACCATCTGTGATCCCGAGTCGCTCTCGTTTGTTAACATCAACCGAGGCGTGAGTCATAGTCGCTGGATGCGAAACCAGAGTCTCCACACCACCGAGACTCTCGGCAAGCGTGCAGAGGTTAACTGATTCCAGCACCTTCCGCGCCGCTTCGAGCGATCCTACGTCGAACGCCACCATACCGCCAAAGCCTTTTTGCTGACGTTTCGCCAGGGCGTGCTGGGGATGAGACGCGGATCCTGGATAGTATACTTTTTTTACCTTTGGGTGTTCTTCCAGGAAGGCGGCCACGGCCCGGCCGGTCTTGTCATGCTGTTCCATCCGCAAAGCCAGTGTTTTCGTCCCGCGCATCACCAACCAGGAGTCGAACGGTGACAGAATCGCACCGGCGCTGTTCTGGATGAAGCCGATCCATTCTGCGTCGGCTTCGTTATTGAGCACAACTATGCCACCAATTCCGTCTGAGTGTCCGTTCAAGTACTTGGTCGTGGAATGGACCACGATATCAACACCAAAATCAAGCGGACGCTGCAGATAGGGTGACATGAATGTGTTGTCGCAAACCACTCGAGCTCCCGCCCGGTGCGCGATCTCGCAAACCTCTCGCATATCTGTAACGATCATCACCGGGTTAGTGGGCGTCTCGATGAAAACCATTTTTGTGTTTGGCTTGATCGCAGCTTCGACGTTGAGCGCGTCCGACGTATCAACGAAATCAAACTCAATATTGTAATTTGCCAGCACCTGCGTGAATAGACGGGCGGTACCGCCGTAGGTGTTATCGGAAACAACCACGTGGTCACCAGCTTTTACCAGACGAAGCGTGGCATCGATGGCGGCCATTCCCGAGGCAAAGGCAAAGCCAAATCGCGCCCCTTCAAGCGCCGCTATGTTTCGCTCCAGCGCGGCGCGCGTAGGGTTCTGTGTGCGCGCATACTCGTAGCCTTTGTTTTTGCCCAATCCATCCTGGGCGTAAGTTGAAGTCTGATAGATTGGAACAGTTACCGAACCGGTGGCCGAATCAGGTTCCTGTCCGGAATGAATTGCTATTGTTGCGAAGCCCATAGGTCGTAAATCGCCAATCGTAAATCGTAAATCGTAAAAACTGAGTCCGAGTCAGTAATGCGCAAAGGGCACTGGTAAGTCGGAATGGCGATCCCCAGATCACGATTCACGCGTCTAATATTCCCTGACTCAGGTAGCGCTCAGCGTTATCCGGAAACACAGTAACAATTCTTTTTCCTTGGCCCAACCGCTTGGCGAGCCGGTGCGCTCCGGCTGCCGCGGCTCCCGATGACCAGCCCCCCAGAATTCCTTCGGTGCGGGCCAGTCGGCGAACGGTGTCATGGACTTCGTCGTCCATCACCATCATGATTTCGTCTGCCAGGCCGGCGTCGAAAATCTCGGGAATAAAATCCTTTTGACCGATGCCCTCTATCTTTTTGGGACCGGGTGGATTGCCACCATAGATCGATCCCTCCGGTTCTACAAGTACACACCAAACGCGCGGGTTGATCTTCTTAACGGCCCGAGCGACTCCAACAAAAGTTCCCGAGGTCCCGGCCCCGATGGCGATCGCGTCGATGCGTCCTTCCATTTGCTCGATGATCTCGTGGGCGGTGGTCGCCTCATGAAAGTCGGGGTTCGCGTGATTTTCAAATTGCTGTGGGATAAAGCTGTCTTCAATTCCATCAGCGAGTTCGTGAGCTCTGGCAATCGCTCCCTTTATACCAGCCTCGTGCGGGATCCTTTCGATTTCGCCGCCCAGCGCCCCCATTAACTTCATCTTTTCCTCGGCAAAGCCTTCAGGAACGCAGAGAATAACACGATATCCCCGGGCCACGCCGATTAGCGCCAGCCCGATCCCGGTATTGCCCGCTGTTGGTTCGATGATCGTTGAGCCAGGGCGAAGTTTGCCTTTCTGTTCCGCATCCAAAATCATTCCCAGCGCTGCGCGGTCCTTCACCGAACCGCCAGGATTAAAGCCTTCGAGCTTGGCATAGATATCTGACAGGGGAGATTCGGCAAAACGGGAAAGGTGAAGCAGCGGAGTATGGCCTACGAGGTCGAGAATGCTTTCAGTCACGCCTAGCGTCATCAAAGGTTTCCGAGCGAGATTAACTGGAAATCAGGATTATAGTTTATTCATGCAGCATTAACCATATTCAGTACTGAATCAAGCTGCCTTCCCGTTTAGCGCGTCTGACGGCGCGGCCGAATACCCACAGTGAGAAGGGAAGCAGCGCGCCAAGCATGATGATTAACGTTACGAAGGGTTCAGTGACTTCAGCAAAACCTCTTCCCTCGAGTAAGACCCTTCGAATTCCGTCCAGACCGTAGGTCGACGGGAGAACTTTAGAGACACTGCTCAGTCGTGGCCCCGCGTACTCTGTTAACAGTTGGGTGGGGAAGAATACGCCTGAGAACAGGGCCGAACCGGTGCCGAGAAAGATCCCAAATGGGTCCCCCCGCTTGAAGACCATCGCGAAACTCGCGGAGAGTATGCCGAGACAGGCGAGGACCAACGTCGTCAGGATGAGAAACACCAGCGCTAGCATGAAACTCCCCGCGTAGTGGACATTGAAGAAGAACCAGCCGAAGAAGAGATACAGAAATGAGAACAGTGTAGCTTGTACAAAGTCCCAGGCGGAGCTGGCGACAATAACCGTGGGAAGGTTGATGGGAGTTAAGAGTACGCTTTCGAGCGTGCCCTGCATTTGTTCTTGCCGGATGGCGTTGGCCAAACTCGAGAAACCCGTCATGAAGTAGTTTAGGACGGCCAGACCGGTCAGCCAGGCCGCGAGCGGATCGCGCCATTGTGAAAACCGAGCGTCGGTGAATCCAACGAAGATCTTGGAAATGAAAAAGAGCGTGGTGACCACGCCCAGAATCGAAACCACGCGTAAGAAAAACTGCATCCGGTAGCTAACAAAGAGCCGGAAGTCGCGGACGACGAAAGCGTAAATGCGGCGTGGCAGAAGTTTGAGAGAGTTCATGATTGTCGTTCCTGGACTTAAGTCTTCTATTTCTGAGCTTCATAACTTTCGAGCACGTCGAGCAATGTTGGTCGTTCTGACTCAGCTCTTTGGATTGTTCCTCCGCCTTCATGAATCTTCCGAATCGCTTCATCGAGTCGATCATCACCACTTCGACGCGTAAAAGAAATATGAGTCACTGTCTCGCCGGCGACAACCTGAAGCTGGTCGAAATGTGGGTTGAGGATGGCTTCAACCCGCTCGAGCGACAGGCCCGTTATCGTAAGTCGGACGACTTCGGCGTCGGAATTAATGGACCGCAAGTTAGTTGGCGAATCAATTGCCCGAATCTCTCCAGCGCTGATGATAGCCACGCGGCTGCAAAGCGTTTCAACTTCGGCGAGATTGTGCGAAGTGAAGAGAATTGTCACCGGCGGATCCTGCCGAGCCAATGTCTTTATCAATTCGCGCATCCGCGACGCCGCCAGAGGGTCTAACGAACGCGTGGGTTCGTCAAGCAATAGTACGGGTGGGTTAGGCAGCAGCGCCCGGGCCACCGCCAAGCGCTGTTTGTTGCCTGTCGAGAGTTCGCCGAAACGTTTACGCCTAACCTCTTCGAGTTCAAGTTGAGCGAATAAGGTCGCTATCCGTTGCTTCGCCAGTCGATCGCCAAGGCCGTAAAGACGGGCAAAGAAGATGAGGTTCTGTTCCGAAGTGAGTCGCCAGTAGAAACTTCGTTCTTCCGCGCCAGATAGACCCACTTGCATGCGGACCTTCTCATCGTCGCGGACGCTGTCGAAACCGTTGACTGCGACTGTTCCCACCGTTGGCTGCACCAGGGTCGCGACAATCTTCGTGAGCGTAGTCTTCCCGGCTCCGTTTCGCCCGATCAATCCGAATATCTCGCCGCGGAAAACGTCGAACGAGACATCGCGCAGAGCTTCTACCGGGGCCTTAGTTTTGCGCCGCAGCAATGCTTTGAGACGCGCAAAAGGAACCGGATAGGTTTTTGAAAGCTGCCTGATGGAGATGGCTGGTCCGGCGCTACCTGTGTCAATTGGAGCGTTAGAAGGAAGTGCGGAGTCACGGTGGGGATTCAGTGGGACGCTTGGTTGCATTAGTTAGAAGGACATCGCGAGTAGTCGTTCCCAACGCCTGGCAGTTAGCGCGCCCGCTGGCGGGGGTCGAGATATTCGCGCAAACCGTCGCCGATGAAGTTAAAGGCCAGGACGGTCAGAGCGATTACGATTCCAGGAAAGATCAGGGCATGAGGCGCTGCCTGGAGAGTTGAGAGATCCCGGGCCTCTTCAATCATCACTCCCCAGGAAGGCGAGGGAGGCGGGACACCTAGCCCCAGGAATGATAATGACGCTTCAGCCAGAACTGCTCCGGCCATGCCCAGGCTAGCCTGTACGATGAGCGGTTGAATTGCGTTTGGCAGAATGTGGATCAGCAGTATGCGAGCGTCGCTGGCGCCCAGGGCCCGTGCGGCCTGAACAAAATCATACTCTCGCACCTTCAAGACCTGCCCTCGAATCAAACGGGCATAACCGACCCAGCCGATAATGCACAGTGCGAGGATCAGTTTATTTAGTCCTGCCCCGAGGAACGCCACCATGGCAATCGCCAGCAAGAGCCCTGGGAAAGCCAGAAACACATTGAATACGTAACCCGAAATAATCCGGTCGATCCAGCCGCCGTAGTAACCCGCAAAGGCACCCAATAGCGTGCCAACCACAGCAGAGACGGACACTACTACCAAACCTACCTGGAGCGAGATCCGTGTGCCAAAGACGACCCGGGAAAATATGTCGCGTCCGGTAGCGTCGGTGCCGAACAAGTGATCCGCTGACGGGGCGAGATAACGGATGGAGAGATTCGTGGCGCCCACGTCGTGGGTAGCAATCCACGGTGCGAAGATCGCCACGATGATCAGAATGGCTACGATGACTAAGCCAACTATGGACAATCGATTCATAGGTTCACGAAACTCTGATTCTCGGATCCAACCAGCGATAGATCATGTCAGTTAGTGAATTCGCGACAATGTAGGTGAGGCTAATGACCAACACACACCCCTGGACTACACGGTAGTCGCGTTTGCCGATGCCGTCTTCTACGAGCAGTAAACCAAGTCCTGGCCAACCAAAGATCTTTTCCGTGATAATCGCACCGGCAAGCAGAATCCCCAGTTGCAGTCCAAGAATCGTGACAACCGGAATCAGCCCGTTCTTTAGTACGTGCTTGTAAACAACCCGCGTCTCGCTGAGGCCTTTTGCCCGGGCGGTGCGGACGTAGTCCTCACCGAGTTCCTCAATTACGGAAGAACGCACCATACGCGTCAGGATCGCTGAAAGCGCTGCCCCTAGAGTGAAAGCCGGCAGAATAATGTCCTCCCAGTATTCGCGCCCATAACCGCGGAGCCACCCAAGCTTTACCGAGAAGAGGTAGATGAGCATGGGACCGATTACAAACCCTGGCAGACTTATTCCAATCAACGCCAGTACCGATGCCCCGTTGTCCAACCAGGTGCCACGATTCTTGCCAGCCAGCACTCCCAGCGGAATTGCAATAACAACAGCGATCAGCAGCGCTGCAATGGCAAGCTCGATAGTGGCTGGATAGCGTTCTAGTATGAGGTCCTTTACTTTCCTATCTGTCCGGAAAGACAAACCCATGTCGCCGTGCAGGATGCCCTTCCAGTAATCGGTGTATCGATTGTCAGACCCGTGCCATTGAAAATGCCGGTTTCCCTGAGAGTCCCGAGGAAGGGAGAAGAAGAAGGGCGGACGATCCAGACCGTGTTTTTGACGAAACTGTTCGAACTGCTCCGGAGTGGCTTGTTCGCCCAGAACTGCCACGGCGGGGTCGCCAGGAACGAGCTCAATCAATATCGTAACGAGCGAGACAACGGTCCAGACCACGAGCAGTAGGATGGCGATACGCCTGAGCGATCCAAGGACCTTATGCTTAGAAAGTAAACGCACTCTGGCGAGTCTCGAACTGCGCTGTAGGAGATAGTTATTCGGGGGGATAATAGCATAGACAGAATTTGAGAAAGCCTGAGGTGAGTTGGGGTGATTGTAGTGCAGAGCACAAAATAGAACGCAGCCCGTTCTGAAAACCCGGAATGAGTCGCATGGCCCCGACAACCGCACGACCACAAAGGTTTCTTCGGACTGCGTCCTTTACTGGCTGCTACTCACTTGTGAGTCGCAACCAATCTCTTTGAACTTTATGTTGGGCGCTTACCTGTATGCAGCGCCGCGATTCCTCCGGTTAGATTCTCGTAGTCCACCGATTCAAGTCCCACGTTGCGCATCAGCGCGCTGAGTTCCTTTTGATCAGGAAACCGCGTGACCGAGTCAGGCAAATACTGGTACGCGCTCTTCGATCCACTGATTAGACCGCCGAAAAACGGCAGCACACGCGTGAAATACAGATTGAATAACCAGCGAAACCCGGGTACCACCGGTTTTGAAAACTCAAGTACAGCAACATGGCCGCCGGGCTTCAGCACCCGCAGGAGTTCTGCTAACCCCCGCTCTACATCCGAGAGATTCCTCAATCCGAAGGCAATCGTTACCGCCTCGAACGAGCAATCCCGAAAGGGAAGACGCAAGGCGTCACCCTCGACCAACGGGAGGTTGGGTTTGCGGTTCGCAGTTTTCCGAGCCGCAATTTTCAGCATCGGCCGGCAAAAATCCGTGCCGACTACCCGTGCTCCAGTCGTTTCTGACAACGTAAGTGAGAGATCCCCGGTGCCGCATGCAACATCGAGAATGCGTGCATCGGCAGAGCCAATGCTATCTCGAAGTCTCCGGGCCACCAGTCGTCGCCATCTCTTATCAATTTGTCCAGACAGCAGGTGATTCAAAAGATCATATCGACCGGCGATGGCCGCGAACATTTCGCGGACGCGATCGGCATGTTCCTCGTCATTTGCCCGTCGATCGTCAGACACAGTTAAGCGAAATCAGATGGAGATGTGGTTGCAAGCAGATTGCGAATGATTTGCGATTAGTCAGGCTTCTTGACCGGAATCGTCGTCGCTGGTTTCACTTCAGCCTTGTCCGGCTGAGGCTTCTCGAGTTCTCCCATCAATTCTACCTTCAGATTTGGCTCAAGCAAGGCCTTTAGCTGTTGTGAGTTTCCAACGACGACTGAGGCAATTCGAGTTTTCTCGAAAAGAGACGAAGCTACGCGCTGAAGATCACCAGCTGAGACCGCGTTGAAGGCTGTTATCTGTTCGCTAATCGACGGCAAACCAAATGTGTCGATATCTAGCCACGCCCGCGCAGCGCCGTCCGGCCTTTCCAGATCTTTGGTTAATTGAGCACTAGCTTCACGTTTGGCTTCAACCAACTCCGCAACAGTTACCGTCCCGCCGGCCAGGGATTGGAGGACCTCTTGCGCGCTCTTGAGGGTCTTCCCAACTAGCAATGGGTCAACCGCAGCGCCCATTACAAATATGCCAGGAAGAACGTGCGGTTCGTTTCGGACGAAAACTGCTCTGCGGCTTAGTTCTGGGGAGAGCGCCACCCAGCGCCTGCTGGCGACTATTGCCAGGACGACTGCTGTCGGGAAATCCTTGTCAGACCGTGAGACGCCGCGAGTGGCCAATCTAACCTCGGCGCTCTGGTCAGCAGTTGCATTGATTATCAAGGTGCGAATATCCGGAGCTTCCGGCTGCCGGAAAGTTGTCGGAATGACCTGCTCACTTTTGCGCCAGGGACCTAACAATTGACGGAGCGCACGAATCGCTCTGTTTCTTGGTACGCCTCCGGCAACCACCAGAGTCGCATTGTTGGAATTAAGAAATCGTTCTCGCGCCAGCAACAGATCCGCTCGATCGACCCGAGCCAGGCTCTCAGCAGATCCGGTTTGAGGACGACCATACGGAAAATCGCCAAAAAGACGAGCTGCGATGGCGCGATCAGCCGAAGATGGTGGGGAAACACTGGTTTCTTTGGCTATCTTGATGCGACCATCGCGAAATCGGGCGACGTTCTCCGGACTGATCTGGGTGGTAACCACAGCGGTGCGCAGGATTTCGACAATTCGCTCAAATTCTCGGGCGCGGCCCTGCATCGTCACCGTGATCGAATCGTAGTCGGTGTCTACGTCCAGCCTTCCACCCATTTCGTCGGTAAAATACTCGCGGGTGGTGGTCTCAGGGAAGAGTACGTCTCCGAGGATGGCCATCTGCCCTGACTTTCCTGCCACATCGAAGGCTGCCCCGCTATGGATCCGTAGCTTCAGAAGGACATCCTGGTCACCGGGTCGATGCCAGATCTGGACCCGCAGACCGTTCAGCAATTGTTCGCGCTCCGGCTCTGGCGCTACCTGCCCGTAAACGGGAGCCGAGGCCCTACAAATCAGGACCGATAGATACAGGACAACCAGGACTTTTGGTAATGAATTGCTCAATAAGGTCAGACTCATAAGTGCGATGATATTGACCGTGGCGAAGACTAAGTGCCAGTGGCCGCATGGAATCTTTGCTGATTAACGGGACTCGGGGGACAAAAACATCTTAGATGCGGGCTATTTAGTCGTCAACCGTTTGGCGCGTAAGTGCATCAAAGGCCTGAGTTTGATCTTGGGGCCAGGCGGAGGATTGCGTGCTCCAAACCGGTTGAAGGGTAGTATAATTGCCCCCGCCGGAAACGGTCTTTGAGTTATCGTTTAGCATGAATTCGAAAAAAAGCTTGTTGAAGGGCCGTACCTTTTGGCCTTTTGGCGGTAATTAACGTAGGAAGCGATTCCTACAGGATCGAGTGCTTGATTGCCAGATAGAACTACAGACGAACTCTTGCTCAAAAGGGCAGGAGCCGGGGACCAGGCAGCTTTCGTCGAGTTATACGAACGGCACCGAACGGGCGTTTTTGGTTTCGCGTACAGGATGTTGGGTTCCACCGAAATGGCTGAAGACATCACCCACGATTGCTTTCTGAGCTTGATCAGACGTCCAGAGAATTTCGATCCGTCGCGTGGATCATTGAAGGCCTATCTTTACTCCGCAGCGCGGAACCTGTCCCTAAAGCATTTCCGGGACACCGCCAGGGAAACTGCGGTTGAGGAGTTTGGTGACGAGCCATCGATTCCTGTAAGAGAGCAGCCCCTAAGCAGATTGTTAGATGGGGAGTTGTCTCTAAAGGTGAGAGAAGCTGTCTTCAGCTTGCCACCACTCCAGAGGGAGGCGTTGGTCCTTTTTGAGTATGAAGGATTAGCACTAAGCGAGATTGCCAGTATCCTGGGCACAGACGTTGGAGCAGTGAAAGCCCGGTTGCACCGGGCCCGCGAAAGACTGAGAATAACGCTGTCGCCCTATTTGAATAGTAGCCGGGAAATTGTTACTTTGGAGCAGGCTTGAATGAGCAGCATCGAGCCAAAAGACCCGTTGTTATCGGAAGCCGAGCTCAAGAGAGTGCTCGAGCTCTGGATTGCGCCAGAGCCTTCAAGAAAACTCGATGAGCGAGTCTCAAGCAGTTATTATAGGGAGCTTGGAAGCAACGATGCTGCGACCCAGCCCGTAGCGCTCCCCCAGAGCCAAAACGAGGTAGTGACTATGAAGTTTTGTTCCACATGCCAGGAAGAGTTCGCTGAGAAGTTCAGTTTTTGTCCTGTTGATGGAACTCCGCTTAACGGATTTGTTCCCAGGGACGAGGAAAGTGTTACACGTGCCGCTGCACATGAGCCGGCAGCCCCGGTAGTAACGACGACCTCGGTAACGAACTCGCCAGCCTACGCCGCGGCTGCTGTCGCGGGTTCCGCCGGAGCCGTGGCTGAAAAGGAAGAATTCCATTTTACTTTCATGGATGATGCCGGCCTGTTCCAGCGGTTATTGGACGCGGCAAAAGACGTCGCCCACGAATCTGAACTGACCTGGCCAGAGTTCAAACGCGATCCATTTGGCTTTAGCAAACGAATGGTCGTGGGTTATAGCCAGGCTGGTTGGCGCGCCCTGTCCCAGCCGAATGTGGCGACTGGGGTACTGTCGGCGCTGTTTCTGGTGATGACAATTGTGCTCGCCGTTTTTTGGATCGATCGCGTGCAAACACGACGATTAGCTGAACAAGCTGCTGCCGCTGAAGACCAGCTCGTCGATCAACTAATAGATATTCCAAACGAGCAACCCACTCCCGATCCTGGGACAGCAGGTCTAAATAAGGGTACTGGTGGAGGTAGCAAACCCAAGCAGGAGAAGGCAGCCGGCGGTGGCGGCGGTGGTCGTCAGGAACAGAAGGAAGCTTCGTTTGGCAAAACGCCGCAAGCGTCTTTGACGGTGCCGCAGGTTGTTGCCCCGGATCCTAAGCCCCCCGTTATTAAGAACCCCTCCTTGCCGATGCCCGCAACTTTGGTAGCTGATCCTATGTTGATTCCGCCGGACGCGCGCGTCATGAACTACGGAGATCCCAAATCAAAGAGTACCGATCTCTCGTCCGGGCCAGGTACTGGTAATGGAATAGGTTCAGGTACGGGCGGCGGTATTGGGCCAGGCGAGGGCGGTGGTCTAGGCCCCGGTCGAGGCGGCAACGTAGGTGGTGGCGATCGAAATGACGGCGGCGGTGGCCCTGGTGGCGGCGGTGGAGGCACAGACTACAATCGGATCTTCAGCGGCAAAGACGTGAGCTCAAAAGCCCGTGTGCTGTCGAAGCCGGAACCTCAATACACCGAAGAGGCGAGAAAGAACCAGATCACTGGAACCGTTGTGTTGCGGGCCGTATTCACTTCCGGTGGACAAGTGACGAACATTCGCTCTGTATCCGGTTTACCCTTCGGATTGACAGAGAGAGCCATTGCAGCTGCGCGTCAGATTAAGTTCTCACCGGCGATGAAGGATGGCCGTCCAGTCTCGATGTACATCCAGCTGGAATACAATTTCAACCTGTATTAAGTGAGATACACCTTAGTCTGTCATCTCAGCACTGAATAAGAAGACGCCAGGATGGAAACTAGAAGTTTCCTTCCTGGCGTCTTTGCTTGAATCCAAACCTTCTTCCACAGACTAGAGTCTTTGCTACTAATTCAGCTTCTCCGCGAAACGCTTGATCCGTTTGACGCCTTCCCGTAGCTGTTCCATAGAAGTAGCGTAAGACATCCGCAGGTAGCCTTCGCAGCCAAAACCCGCACCGTCCGTAACTACTGTCTGTTCCTCATCCAACAGCCGTTGGGAAAACTCGGCCGAAGTACGCACGGTTCCATTCAGGCAACCGCTAACATTTGGAAAAGCGTAAAAAGCACCTTCGGGTTCATTGCAGGTCAACCCAGGCACCTCTTTGAGCGCTTCGAGAAGCCATGCGCGCCGAGCTGTGTATTCAGCCAGCATCGCGCCCACAGACTCTTGCGGTCCATTGAAAGCCTCTGCCGCCGCTCGCTGAGCAATAGAATTGGGATTGCTGGTTGAGTGGCTCTGAACCTTGAGCATCGCCTGGGTCCACTCGCGCGGTGCGATCGTGTAACCCATGCGCCAGCCTGTCATGGCGTAGGTTTTTGAGAACGATCCGGCGATGCAGAGACGGCTTTGCAGTTCCAGCGGGAGTGTGGCTGCGCTGAACACCTCAGCCGGGGGATAAACGAAACGCAGGTAACACTCGTCCGAGATGACGTAAATCCCGCGCTCTGTCAGCAATTCCATGATGCGCCTGAATTCGGCCGGCGGAATCACACGCCCTGAGGGATTGCTGGGTGAATTCAGAATTATGAGCTTGGTCCGCGGCGTAATGGCTTGCTCGATTTGATCGGCGTTCAAAAGGAACCCCGTGTCTTCAGTTTCAATGAATACCGGTACCCCACCTGCGAACACCACTATTTCAGGAAACGTCACCCAGTATGGTTTGGCCATCAACACTTCGTCACCGGGACTAATCAGGGTTACCACTGCGTTGAAGACCGCTTGCTTCCCACCCGACGTGCCCATTACCTGCGGGCGTTCGTATTCAGCTCGGAATTCTCTGGCATAAAAGTCGATGATTGCCTGCTGAAGTTGTCGCGTGCCGGCCGTAGGAGTGTATTTCGTTTGGCCGGCGCGCATTGCTTCGACAGCCGCCTGCTTGATGTTGTCGGGCGTGTCGAAATCGGGTTCGCCGGCGCCAAAGTCCACCACGTTCGCGCCTGCCGCACGCAATGCCTCCGCGGCTTGCATAGCGGCCATCGTCGATGACGGCTGCATCCGTGAAACGTTGTTAGAGACCGGAAAGGAGAGAACGGCAGGTTTAGTCATCATGAGTCGTAAAATTTCACCTCGCGTTGTTCGTTCAGGTAGAGCCTCTGGTTGAGACTGGGCCTCTTCTTGTTTTGAGGAACGTTGCGGAGTATACCACGCAGAAACAGTCGTCGTTATTACCCGTTTTCCATTTTCTGTTTCATGCGTTCTTCGACGAGCGGTGGCACCAGCCCGCTGAGCCTCCCGCCCAGTTGGAAGACCTCCTTGACGAGACGCGAACTGACGTAAGAGTACTTTTCTGCCGGCATCATGAATACAGTCTCAATACTGGGTTCGAGGCGGCGGTTCATGAGAGCCATCTGCAACTCATACTCGTAGTCGGAAATCGCGCGAATGCCGCGCACTATAGCGTCAGCCTTCTGAGCGACGGCATAGTGAACCAGCAAACCCTCAAAGGCGTCGACCCGAAGCGTACAAGTCGAGCGGTTGATGCCCAGCAATACCTCTTCGAGAATCTCGCGACGATCTTCGATTGTAAAGAAGGGTCGTTTCTCGGGGTTGATGAGAATGGCAATAATGATCTCGTCAAAGAGTTTGCAGCCTCGCTCGATAATGTCGAGGTGACCATTAGTGACGGGGTCGAAAGAACCGGGATAGATGGCACGCCGCATGAGGGTGAATGGTAAATGGTAAATCGCAAATGGTAAATGGCTGAAGTCTCTGGAAGGAGGATTACTAGGGCACGCGGCGAAGAGTTGCGACCGTTGCCTGAGTTGCAAGGTGGATAGTAAGATTGCAGACAGTTAAGGAGTTAACAATGGTCCAGACCATCTCACCAACGCCATATGACACCTGGCCCTTCACTGTCAATCTTAAGAGCATCCGATTGACGGGGGCCCAATTTGAGCAACTCTGCCGCGATAATCGTGATCTCCGCCTGGAACTAACCTCACAAGGAGAATTAATCGTCATGCCCCCCACCGGGTCAAAGACGGGTCAACGGACCTTCAGTCTTGCGAGTCAGCTTGCGAGCTGGGCTCTAAAAAACGGTACGGGTGTAGGTTTCGATTCTTCGACCGGATTCACGTTTCCCGACGGAGCGATATTGTCTCCGGATGTATCGTGGATACGGCGCGAACGATGGGACGCCTTGACCAAAGAGGAGCAAGAAGGGTTTGCCCCTATCTGTCCGGATTTCGTCGTAGAGTTGAGATCGCATTCGGATAGCCTGTCGCATTTGCAGAACAAGATGCAGGAGTATATTGAAAACGGCGCCTGCCTGGCTTGGCTCATAGATCCGCTCAAGCGGCAGGTACACATTTACCGTCCCGACCATGACATCGAAATGCTTGACGATCCTGAGACAATCGCGGGAGAGCCGTTGCTCAGCGGGTTCACCTTGAATCTGCATGAGCTGTGGTAGGGCCGCCAGATCAGACTTGGACTGATCACGCGCATCCTTCGATAACTGCTTCGATCGATTCAAATGCAAAAGGCTACCTTAAGAGCAATCAGACAATGCGTCATCGCTGTGCTGCTGATTGCAGTACTCTCGCTGACAGCGACCGCAAGCGCACGCAAACTCCTTCCCGTTGATGAAGGCGCAAAGGATGCCTCCTTCAAAACGTTTAGAGATAGTCTCATCAGAGCCGTGAGGCAGCGCAACACGCGGTTTGTTCTGAGTGTTCTTCACCCCAGAGTTCATCTCAGCTTTGGTGGCCATTATGGGAAAAAAGACTTCTTGGAGTTGTGGAAACCCGATAGCCCGAAATCTGAGCTGTGGAACGAGCTCTCAACTGCGCTTTTACTGGGAGGAACGTTCGGCATCTCTGAGGGGAAGAGGGTCTTTTGGGCGCCCTATACTTTCATCGCTTTCCCAGATGATTTGGATCCTTACGAGTACGCAGCCATCATCGGTGAGAATGTGAGGGTGCGCTCGCAGCCGAACACGTCTGCCAGCATCGTCACAATCCTTTCTTACGATATTGTGAAGGCGACTCGTTTGATTACCGAGAATACCCGGGAAGTGAATCCCCGTGGCTGGGTGAGAGTTGCTGTTCCAGACGGAAGGAATGGTTATGTTGCGAGTAAGTACATTCGGTGGCCGATTGAGTATCGCCTGTCTTTCGAGAGAATCCGCGGCAAGTGGTTAATCACTGCTTTCATCGGCGGGGATTGACCGAGAATGCGGCTAATCAGCGGCTTGACACTCCGTAAGTGCAATGTTTCAATAGCCTCTGAGCAAACGTGGTGAGTTAAGGCGACTTGCGGCCACGTAAAATAATCCGCTAAACAGCTCGGCGAGTCTTTCCAGTAAGACTAATCGAAAGGGTTTGAGGAAAGCCCCGCGTTGTTTAGCGCGGGGCTTTTCTCATTTTAGATTTTAGATTTTTGATTGCCGATTTGAACGTCAAATTATCAAACTCCTATTGCCGGCCAATCGACGAAATCAAAAATCAAAAATCGCAAATCAAAGATACTCTATGTCCAGTTTTCTCGACACAATAAAAGAACGCATCGTGGTCTTTGATGGCGCGATGGGGACCAATCTGCAAGTTCAGAATCTAACTCTGGACGACTTCGGAGGACTGCGCTTCGAAGGTTGTAATGAAAATCTGCTGGTGACGCGGCCGGACGCTGTCGAAAATGTCCATTCCGCATTCCTCGAAGTTGGTTGCGACATCATCGAGACCAATTCGTTCAACGGCACGCCGGTGGATTTTGCCGAGTATGACATTGGCGACAAAGCGTACGACATGAACGTGCTCGCAGCTCGGCTTGCGAAACGTGTCGCGCAGGACTATTCAACCAAGGCACAACCACGATGGGTCGCTGGCTCCATGGGCCCGGGACGCAAACTTCCTACTTTGGGCCATATATCGTTTCTCGATCTCAAAGCAGCATACCGCGAGCAGGTGCGAGGATTGATAGACGGTGGCGTAGATCTGTTGATAGTTGAGACTTGTCAGGACCTGCTGCAAACCAAGGCCGCCTTGTCGGCAATCTTTGAGCACTTTGCAAGTGCGCGCGCGCGCGTTCCCGTTATTGCGCAAGTGACCATCGAAGTGTTTGGGACGATGCTCAACGGTACCGAAATCGGCGCAGCGTTGACGGCCCTCGCGCCATTTCCGATCGACGTGATTGGCATGAATTGCGGCACTGGTCCACGTCACATGACCGAGAGCATCCGCTATCTCTGCGAGAACGCGCCGTTGCCCGTCTCGGTTCTTCCCAACGCCGGGCTGCCTTCAGTTGTGGACGGCAAGATGCACTACGACGAAACGCCTGAAACCTTCACAGCGCAGGTCATTCATTTCGCCGGCGACTTTGGTGTCAACGTCGTAGGTGGCTGCTGCGGCACGACCCCGGCACACCTCAAGCTGGTGGTCGAAGCCATGCAGCGAATTACCCCCAAGTCGCGCAATGCCAAACTGACTCCAGCGGCGTCCTCCATCTACTTTCAACAGCCGTACATACAAGACACGTCGTTTCTGATCGTAGGCGAGCGCGTCAATGCCAGCGGGTCGAAGAAGATGCGCGATCTTCTTAACGTCGAGGACTGGGACGGTCTGGTCTCGCTGGCAAAAGACCAGGAGCGTGAAGGTGCGCACATATTGGACGTTAACGTAGATTTCGTAGGCCGCAACGGTGAGGCTGATATGCACGAACTGGCCTCGCGGTTGGTTACTAATATCAAGCTGCCGCTGATGTTCGACTCCACTGAATGGGAGAAGATGGAGGCCGGACTACAACACGCCGGTGGTAAGAGCATACTTAATTCCACAAACTACGAAGACGGAGTACCTCGGTTCACAAAAGTAATTGATCTGGCAAAGCGCTACGGTGCGAGCGTGGTTATCGGGACGATTGATGAAGAGGGAATGGCGCGCACGGCGGAGGGAAAACTCAAGATCGCCAAACGCGCATACGAGCAAGCGACCGAAGAATTGAACCTCCCGGCCTCGGACATTTTCTTCGACCCCCTGGCTTTGCCTATTTCCACCGGAATTGAAGAGGATCGCCGCAATGCGCTCGAAACGATCAATGCGATTCGCCGGATCAAACAAGAACTGCCGGGGTGCTTCACTATTCTCGGGGTCTCCAACATTTCGTTCGGGCTCAATCCCGCCTCGCGTGTGGTGCTGAACTCTGTTTTTCTGCACGACGCCGTCGAAGCCGGATTGGACGCGGCTATCGTCAACGCCAGCAAGATTGAGCCACTGAATCGCATCGGTGAGCAGGAGCTGAAGGTCGCGCGCGAGTTGATCTACGACCAGCGCCAATTTGAAGGAGATGTTTGCACTTACGATCCGCTGACTCAATTCACCACGCTTTTTGAAGGTGTCAAAGCCAAGAGCGCTAAGAAGGCCAGTAAGGGCGAAACCGTCGAAGAGCGTTTGAAAAACCACATCATCGACGGCGAGAAGATTGGACTTGAAGCTGAGTTGCACACTGCGCTCGAGAAGCATCCCGCCCTTGATATCATTAACAACATCCTGCTGGAAGGCATGAAAGTGGTTGGCGAACTCTTTGGCAGCGGACAGATGCAGCTGCCGTTTGTCTTGCAGTCAGCTGAAGCGATGAAAGCGGCGGTTCGTTTTCTCGAACCCTTCATGGAAAAGAAGGGTGGCGCCACCGCCAAGGGAACGATGGTGCTGGCAACCGTCAAGGGCGACGTACACGATATTGGCAAAAACCTGGTCGATATCATTCTGACTAACAACGGCTACAAGGTGATTAACCTTGGCATCAAGCAAACAATTGACAATATCCTGAATTCTTACGAAGAACATCAGGCTGACGCGATTGGGATGAGCGGGCTGCTTGTAAAATCAACCTTGATCATGAAAGAGAACCTCGAGCTGATGAACGAGCGCGGTATTACCGTGCCGGTCGTGCTCGGCGGTGCGGCGTTGACGCGTCGTTATGTTGATGACGATCTGAAATCACTCTATAAGGGCCAGCTCTTCTACGCGCGTGATGCTTTCGCCGGCCTGCACACGATGGACAAGCTAGCGAGCGGCAACGGACAACTGGTGGCTGTAGCCGATGGGGAGCAGGGAAGCAACGGTGACGCTGATACTGTCGAGGACGTGGAAGATCTGATCGGTGAAGAGGCAAAGCTGGGTATTCGCAAAGCACTGAAGCCGCGTGGCTCGTCAAAGATTGCGGGCAACACGACGCACACAACTCGGTCAGCCGTTAGCACGGATGTAGAGATACCGAAGGCTCCCTTCTTCGGTTCCCGCGTGGTTGATGAGATACCTCTCGATGAAGTGTTTGCTTTCGTAAATGAAACTGCTCTTTTCAAAGGGCAGTGGCAGTTCAAGCAGGGCCGAAAACCCCTGGATGAATATCAGACGTTGGTGCGCGAAACAGTGCGACCAATTTACGAAGAACTAAAAGAACGCAGCAAGCGTGACAGGCTGCTGGTACCGCGCGTCGTCTACGGTTACTTTGCCTGTCAGTCGTCGGGAAATGACCTGGTGATTTACCATGATGACGCGAAAACGGAACGGCTGCGCTTTACTTTTCCACGCCAACCCGCGGGCAAACATCTGTGTCTTACCGACTTCTTTGCCGCAAGAGATTCTGGTCGGGTGGATGTAGTCGGCTTTCATTTGGTGACCGTTGGCCGCCGGGCCACCGAGTATGCTCAAGAGCTGTTCAAGTCAGACAACTACGCTGAGTATCTTTATTTTCACGGTCTCGGCGTCGAGAGCGCCGAAGCGCTCGCCGAGTTATGGCACAAACGAATTCGCCAGGAGTTGGGTATTGCCGGCGTCGACGCGCCGGAAGTTGCAAAGCTATTTCATCAGGCCTACCAGGGCTCGCGTTTTAGCTTCGGCTATCCCGCATGTCCGAATCTGGAAGACCAGGTCAAGCTGTTCGAGTTACTCGACCCCTCGCGTATCGAAGTTGAGTTGACCGAAGAGTTTCAGCTCGACCCCGAGCAGTCAACCTCCGCTATCATTGTTCATCATCCCGAAGCAAAGTATTTTTCAATCGACTGAAAGTTTAGTCCAACGTCCAATGTCCAATGTCCAAAGTCCCGAACCGAAGGTCTCCGAGGCGGACCACGCGGATCGGGGCAGGACAGACGTTGGACCTGGGACGTTGGACGTTGGGTTAGATCCCGAACCTGACGAACTTGCGGTCCTGAATTGGTTCGAGCGCTTTGCTCTGCGACTGGTGAAGAGAATGAATCAGGGCCGCTGGAAGCGTTGGTGGACCTGGTGCCAGAAGGTCTTCGGCGCAGGCTGGATTCATCTTGCGACCTACAATCTCATGCAGGTCTACGGACTTGAACATATCGAGGCCGCCTCCCGCGAACGCCCCATCATCCTCGCGGCCAATCATCGATCGTTCTTCGACATGTACACCGTATCGACCGTGCTCTTTCGCCAAACGAGCTGGCGTAAACAACTCTTCTTCCCAGTGCGGGGCCGCTTCTTTTATCAATCGCCGTTGGGTCTCTTTGTGAACCTGGTAATGGGATGGTGGTCCATGTACCCGCCATTCTTCGCTTCAGGCGAAAATCCGATTCGTGAGAAGCGCGCCTTTGACAAGTTTTCGTTTCGACTGCTGAGTGAGCTCTGCCGAAACGGCGCCGGGAATGTGATTGGTTTCCACCCTGAGGGGACGCGGAACAAAGGCCCCGACCCGTATTCATATTTACCGGCGCAACCGGGCATTGGAAAACTCATCAAGGACGCTGCCCCACAAGTGATTCCGGTGTTCGTTGCCGGCCTCGGCAATGATCTTCCACGGCAGGTGCTGGGGAACTGGACCGGAGGCCCCAAGATTAGGATCCACTTCGGCCCCAGGATCTCCTTTGCGGATTACGTCGCGAGGAAAGATCACATGCGAACCTATAAAGAGATCTCCGAAGTTGTCATGCAGAAGATTGCCGATCTCGGTGAGCAGGATCGAGCGATCTTCGGCAAGTCGGCAAACGGTTCAAAGCCGTGAAATGTTAAAGCCCCAGTGATGAATTATCGTCGCCTCAGGATCAACTTCAAAAATGATTCTAGCCGGTTCAGGGCGTCAGAATACAAACAGGCAGGCTGGCGAATCTTGAGCGGATGACCTCAGTCTTCACCCCGTCAGGGTGAGATGTTTATAGACTGGACGTCCAACTCCAACCCCGGCGCCGTTCCGAGGGGCGGAACTCAACTTGGCAGGTACTCATCAACTATCTTCCGCCCCTCCGAACGGCACTGGGGTGTCGTGGTCTCCCGATCTATAAACATCCGACTCCTGCTCTGAAAATAATGTGTTGGCAAAGGCACACTACGACGGTAACCGAAAGTCCGGAGAGTTAGGCGATGGGGCTGTCAGCTGATCAACCCAGTGGCTGCCGAGGCTCAACGCAGGTTGATCGTCGGACGAATGG
>JAMQPI010000304.1 GCA_023717565.1 Pyrinomonadaceae bacterium
TTACCACGTGCCCATTCAACCGCGCTACTTTAACATCAATAGGCCCATACTGTGTTTCCACTCGGACGATCTCACGCTCCAGAGCGCGTCTGGCAACCTCATAACTCCGTATACCCAGCGTGGTCGTTTCCGCAAAGAGCATCTCAGTGAGACTCTCTTTGTCCTCAGGACGACAGAGAACTGACAACAACACTCCCGGGCGACCCTTCTTCATCTGAATGGGAGTGAAATAGCAATCAAGCGCGCCCATCTCGAGAGCTCGTTCCATCACATGACCGAAAACCTGGGGCGACATGTCGTCAACGTTCGTCTCAATCATCCAGAGTCGTTCGTCGTTAACGGCGCCATCTTCAGTCTCGCCGATCAAGACCCGCAAGACGTTAGGAAACTTCTCGTACTGGCGGGTGCCGGCGCCATAGCCTGCTTGTTGCAGCTCCATCTTAGGAAGTGGTCCATACTCGCTGCATACGGTGGCGATAATGGCTGCCCCGGTCGGAGTAACTAACTCACCTTTGATGTCCGTCGAATAAACCGGCGCGCCTTTCAACAACTCCGCAACCGCCGGCGGTGGGACGGGAAAACGCCCATGATCCATGTCCACTGAACCGCTACCCAAGTGCAGCGGCGAACAAACAAAACGATCGATGCCCGCCAGATCGAAACAGATCGCGGCGCCGACCACATCAATAATTGCATCCAACGCGCCGACTTCATGAAAGTGCACACTCTCCACTGGCTGGTTGTGAACACGAGCTTCGGCTTCCGCCAAACGTAAGAACACTTTTGCGGCGCGCTCTTTCACTCCGGACGATAGTTGCGAGTCGTAAATGATCTGCAGGATGTGGCTTAGGTGTCGATGCGCGTGTTCGGGAGGAGTTTGAACCCGGGCGTGGGTGGCGCTAATTCCCGATCGGTCGACTGTCTGAAACTCAATTGAATAACCCTGCACGTTTAAGAGCGAGAGTTGATCCAGGAGTGCCCGCGGTTCGACGCCGGCGGCAATCATGGCGCCCAGAATCATGTCGCCGCTAGCGCCGGCAAAGCAGTCGAAGTAGAGAGTTTTCATCTTGAGATCAAGGGCAACACTTCGCCCGCTCTTCCCATCAACGATTCGTCGCACAAATCCGAGAGCGGTGTTTTTTCCGGGTTTACTTCGCAAACAAACGCTCCGACGACGCGGGCGATGTCCGGCAGACTGGCCGCTGGATACACCAGAGCGGACGTCCCGATCACGAAGCAGAGATCACAGTTTGCAGCTGCCGCCGCGGCTTGTTCAAAAACACCGGCCGGGAGCATCTCGCCAAACAACACAACATCGGGCCGCACTGGATCACCGCAGTCCGGACATGCCTCGGCGCGTGGCTGAGTTGAAAGGATCTCGAATCGAGAGTGGCAGCCCACACATCGCACCCGCCAGATACTGCCATGAAGTTCAATTACGTCGCGCGAACGCGCTTTCTGGTGCAAGCCATCAATGTTTTGCGTCACCAGTGTGAATTCAGAGAAGCGATCCTGCCAGGCAGAAATTTCGTTGTGAGCAGGATTCGGTTTCAGCTCCTGCAAGAGACCGCGACGGTAATCAAACCATTCCCACACCGCCGGCAAATCCCGTTCAACCATCCGAGCCGAAGAGATCACATCGAAAGGCATCCCCTTCCACACCGCGCTATTGCCGCCACCACGGAACGTAGGCACGCCTGACTCCGCAGACACTCCCGCCCCCGTTAAGACCAGGACACGCCTGGCGCTCGAAAAGCGCCGGCGCAATTCATCCGAGATTGATGGCTCGCTGGCAAGTTGCATTGATGGTCGATGGTAACAGAGCGCTGGCGAAAAGTGTCAAGCAGGTTAGTCCGCTCAACCACAGAACCGTTTGCCGTAGCCAATGGATCCCAAATTCAACCAGGCCATCACCGCTCAACCAATGCCCTACCAAAGTTTGCAATCTGGCAATCACCAGCCGCTGGGTCAAACCGGTGGGTCAAGACTCAACTCAACCTCTCATTCTCCCCAACCTTTAGGTTGGGGTTCAGCGCGTCATACTGCACGGAACCATTTTAATGGTTTTCAAATGCCAGCCTCACATCTCGTCATGGCTATTCACGTCTCCGGATTCCGTAAGTGTGGCCCGCTCGATCGAACTGACGCATGTTTGGAATGGAGCGCATGGAAACCATTGAAATGGTTACCTGGTCATTTCCATACGCCCGTGACCCCAACCTAAAGGTTGGGGAGAATGAGACGGTCGGATTTCGTCCTGGTCGGCGTCCGATGGCGAGACTTATGTGATCACACACGATTGCTGTTAGCAGGAGCTTCGGTCTCTAAGTTATACTCTCCGCTTTTCCATAGCATTAATTTTACGTCGATAAATGCAAACGTGACCCTGATAAAGCTACAAGACAAGTTCAAGAAGCGTCTCCAGAAGGCCGCGCTGGAGTTATTTGGCGTGTCGTTGGAACAGCTCAGTGCTGAGATTCCGCCCAAACCCGAGCTTGGCGATCTGGCTTTCCCGGTTTCCTTTGAGCTCGCCAAACTGATCAAACAAAGCACCGGCAACAAAGTCGCTCCGCGAACCATCGCCGAGCAGTTGAAAGAAAAGCTCGCCGCCGCCGATGAGGTATCGCGGATCGAGGTAGCCGGCGCGGGCTACCTAAACATCTTCTTTGACCGGGCCCAACTGTTGTCCGCATTCGCGGCAGTACCGCCTCCAGCAATTGATGACGCCTCAATTGACGCTCTGGTAGTGCGGCCTAAACAAATGGTCGAGCACACCAGCATCAATCCCAACAAAGCCGCGCATATCGGTCATGTGCGTAACGCCGTGCTCGGCGATACCTTCGTGCGCGTCCTTAAGACTGCGGGCAATGCTGTGGAAGTCCAGAATTACATCGACAACACCGGCGTTCAGGTCGCTGATGTCGTCGTCGGGTTCAAACACATCGAACCGATGACGCTCGATGAGATCAAGAATCTCGACCGTTCCCTGCCCGCGGATCGTTCGTTTGATTATTACTGCTGGGATCTCTACACGAAAGTCGGCTTGTTTTATCGCGATGACGATCCTAACGGGCAGCCTAATCCTGAGAAGCTGAAACTACGGACCGACATCCTTCATGCCCTCGAGGAAGGAACCAACCCGACGGCTGAACTCGCCGACTATGTGGCTACCAGAAACGTCGAATGCATCCTCGATACGATGGAACGGTTGGGCATTCGCTACGACTTGCTCGCGCGTGAGTCTGAGATTCTGCACCTCCACTTCTGGGATCGAGCGTTCCAACTCATGAAGTACGAAGGGGTGATCCGGCTTGAAACCGAGGGTAAGAGCAAGGGCTGTTGGGTAATGCCGTTTGAGTCCCACACCGGCACTGATGAGCACGAGGCCGACAAGATCATCGTGCGTTCAAACGGAACCGTCACTTACACAGGTAAAGACATCGCCTACCAGCTCTGGAAACTGGGCCATCTCGGTCTGGATTTCAATTACCGGCCGTTCCGCAAATATGCCGACGGACACGTGGCCTGGGTAACAACGGCTGAACCAAATTCTGAAGTGCTGCCAGAGGTTCCCCGCCCGGATTTTGGCGGCGGGGTTACGGTTTACAACGTTATTGACTCCCGTCAGTCTTACCCGCAGGAAATCGTAGCCCGCGGTGTCGCCGCTCTGCTGCCTGAGTTAGGTAGAAACGCGAGTGTACATTTGGCTTACGAGATGGTGGCGTTGTCGCCAAGTGCCTGTGCCGAGTTGGGTATTGAGCTGAGCAATGAGGATCGCGCTAAGCCCTATATCGAGATGAGCGGACGCAAGGGTCTGGGCGTCAAAGCCGATGATCTCATTGACCGGCTCGAAACCGATGCGCTGCGCGAGGTCGAGGCACGCCACCCGGATCTTACCGCTGACGAGAAGGCAGCCACCGCTAGCGAGATTGCCGTGGGTGCGCTGCGCTATTTTCTTTTGAAGTTCACGCGCAACTCCGTCATCGCGTTTGATTTCAAGGAGGCGCTTTCATTCGAAGGCGAGACCGGTCCGTATTGTCAGTACGCAGCGGTGCGCGCAAACTCCATCTTTCGAAAACTGGATCGTGAGTCACTCGTGGATGCGGAAAGACTTATTCTGCGCGCAGGAGGGGATGCTGAGATTCGCGAAACGGTAGCTCAAGCTCTCAGCGGCGAGGCAGGCACAGAAATTTGGTCACTGGTAATGCTGGCGCAGAGGTTTGACGAGGTTGTCGCCCAGTGTGCGGCATCTGCCGAGCCGGCCAATCTGGCAAAATACGCTTTCAACCTGGCTCGGGCCTTCAACCTTTTCTATCACCGGCATCGAATCATTGCCGAGGAGGATCTGACGAAAAAGGCGGTGTTGATAGTCGCTGCCAACATCGCGCGACGCCAGTTGACCTCAGCGCTCGCCACGTTGGGAATAAGTGTCCCTGAGAGGATGTAGATCCTCCCTGAACTGTACATTTAACAAAAGCTGAGAGTATAAAAGAAGCCATGCTAATCGTCATGAAAGCGGACGCGACCGAGCTCCAGATTGAGGCGGTGTTGCGGGTAATCGAGGAGTTGGGTTTCAAGCCGCATCCAATGCCCGGCGCCAACCGCACGGCCATTGGCATTACCGGCAACCAGGGGTCCGTCGATCCTACCCACTTCGAAACTCTTCCTGGAGTCGCCGAAGCAATTCGCGTTAGCAAGCCCTATAAACTGATAACACTTGAACTCAGACCCGAGAAAACTATCGTCCGAGTTGGAGACGCGGCCATCGGCGGAGATGAGTTAGCGATCATTGCCGGGCCTTGCGCGATTGAAAGCCGCAGCCAGGCCTTCGCCGTTGCTGAAGCGGTGCGACGAAGCGGTGCACGGTTCTTTCGCGGCGGAGCTTACAAACCCAGGACTTCGCCTTATGCGTTTCAGGGACTGGGCGAGGAAGGTCTGAAAATTCTGGCGGAGATTCGTGAAACCTATGGGCTCAAGATCGTAACCGAGGCTTTGGACGAAGCCGGCGTCGATCTGGTTGAACGTTATGCAGACGTGATTCAGATCGGAGCACGCAGCATGCAGAACTTCTCGCTGTTGCGGCGCGCCGGGCGCTCGTCCTTACCGGTACTGCTGAAACGCGGACTCTCGGCCACTCTCGACGAATGGCTGCTGGCGGCCGAGTACATCATGGCCGAGGGAAACTATCAGGTTGTTCTGTGCGAACGTGGCATTCGCACCTTTGCCCAGCACACGCGCAACACTCTTGACCTGGCGGCAGTGCCCGCCGTGCGTCGCATTTCTCATCTGCCGGTTATTGTCGATCCTTCACACGGTACCGGCAAGAATTTCATGGTTACGCCGCTGGCGCGTGCCGGTGTGGCCGTGGGAGCGGACGGTCTAATCATCGAAGTCCACGAGCAACCTGACCACGCCCTTTGCGACGGTGCTCAGGCGCTGACGCTGGAGCAGTACGAACAGTTGGTGAGCGACGTGCGGGCAATCCACGAAGTAATCGCCCCGGCCGCAGTGAGCTGAGATCTTCCACCAATGACGGTCTTCACTCCGGAGGAGTGAGATGTTTAGAGACCGGTCACGATGAATATCCCCTCGCCGTTCGAAGGGGCGGAATGATGCTGGATGAGTACCTACCAAGTTGAGTTCCGCCCCATCGAACGGCGCCGAGATGAGGTTGGGCTTCCAGTACTATAGATATCTCACTCCTAAGGAGTGAAGACCGTGCTTAGGATTTCTGAGCCTGAACTGTCCCCCCAAAAAACTTGAAAGCAGCAGCCAGTTATCCGACAAGAATAGTGGCAAGGTCATTCGAAAATGCTGAACGCGGCATCACTCGATCGTACCCAGCCTTCGTGGCTTCGATCATCAAATCAGTCTGTACGTGCGAGAAGAATCCCAGCAATTCGATTCCTTGTAGTTCCGGGTCAGATTTCAATGCCTTCGCCAGGGCGAGGGGATCGATCTTCTGTGCATGCAGGTCAACGATGATCAGGTTGGGATTGTCTTCTCGGGCGCTCGCCAGCAAAGCGTCACTGTTCCGCGCGAAGCGAACAGCAACACCCAGGTGCTCCGCTGCGGCGCGGATCTTCGAGACGAAGAGCATGTCGTCAACGGCTGCTATGACTGTGCGACTCATCAGTTTAGTATAGGGAACGATGGCCACCACCGAGACGATCCCTGTTCCCTCTTTCCTCAATTCACCTGAAATCGAATTTGGCGCCACGGTCCCGCGGAAGACCGGAGCAGACACCCCTTCGCGACTGATAATCGCTTCCTACAACATCCGATACGCAGTGGGCCAGTTTCTGATTTCCAGTGGTCTGCTGCGTAAAGTCGGCTTCAATCTGCCCGGTAAGCGCTCCGAAGCAGTGGGCGAGAACATACGTCTCGCAGCGCGAGCTTTCTCGGAAGGATTGCGTCTGCCGCCGGTGGACATTCTAGCACTGCAGGAAGCCGACAAAGGGACTGCGCGCACCGGTGGGCATCACGTGGCTCGTGAACTCGCCGAGCAACTGCACATGTCCTGGGTGCATGCGCCTGCCGGAATTCCCCGGGGTGTCGAGCCGAAGGATCGTCAGTGGTGGCTCGACTTCGAAGAACAGATTGGACTTCAAGACCCGGGTGACACCGGTGTAGCGCTGCTTAGCAATTTCCCCATGGACGATGTGACGCGTATTGATCTTCCCTGGACCGAGTGTCCCTGGCACCCTCGTCTTGCCGTCGCTGCCTCGATAAGGGTCGGCTCCGAGACAATTCGCATATTCAATTCACATATCGATCCGCACGCGGCTGCAGATGGCTTGCTGGAACAACTGGAAGCGGTCCTTGATCATGCCGGAAGGTTCGCGGGACCAACGGTGGTGCTCGGCGACTTCAATACTCTGTCTCGGCGGAAGTCTATCGAGACCCGACGCGTACTTGAATCACGTGGATACACGACGCCGTTTCCCACCGGAACTCCAACCTGGCGCGGTGCGGGAATACGCCTGCACGCCGACTGGATCTTTGTACGTGGTTTGGAAACTATTCGTTGGGGAGTCGCGCGACCATTAAATGTCTCCGACCATTGGCCCGTTTGGGTCGAAGTGGCATTTCAGAGCTGAGGACGGCTGCGGCGGCTGGTTCGTCGAGTCTCCGCACTTCGTAGTTTCCGTACTCCGCAGGAGTTAAATGCTTATAGACCCGGGGACAGTGGATAATCCAGCGGCGTTCGGAGGGGCGGAATGATAGTAGACGAGAACCTACCAAGTTGAGTTCC
>JAMQPI010000362.1 GCA_023717565.1 Pyrinomonadaceae bacterium
TGCTCGTGCTGATCATGCTTGTTTGGATCTTATACGATTTCTTGTAGTCGATGTATAACCGTGCAGGAAGCTGGCAAGGCCGGCTTGTCCGATCGCAAGCAGTGGCTCTTGCACTAACTGAGAATCGAGTAACTAAGGCCGCAGTTGGACTCGATAGACGGTGTAGTCGCCAACTCGCTCGCCCCGGTCTCGTTGGTACCAGCCATCCAGGTTCGACAGATTCACGCCTCCCTCAACGGGAACAATCACATATGAGAGGACATACTGGCTGGCCCGCTCGCGGGTGAACGAAGCGACGTATGTTTGATAGTTAGCGACCTCTCGCGCGATCTCTTCGCTCGTAATAGGCTTGGGGCTGACCGCAAGATCGGGTATCACGCGCTCGTGGCCGAAAGCTGCGACGGCCAGGTCATTCATTGGTTGGCCCAATTCCGTCTTGAGATGGTCGCTGTCCGTGCCTGTGTAATAGAGGTATTCATAGAAACGCTCACGGCTCTCCCCTGGTTCAAGATTCAGGAAGTCGAAGTTCGACGCCCACAGCACAGCCAAAGGTGCAAAGGTCGGTAACATCAAAGAGACCTTGTTATCAGTAACCAAAACCAGTGGCCGGGGATTGGGCTCGTTGGTTCTTACGATCACTCCATCAGCGACCGATAGTTGTCCCACCCGTTGGCAGACTGCTGCCGCACGATCGGTGAACTGGCTATTTCTGATCATCACCTTTGTAGGTGCCAGCACTTCAATGGCCGCCCACCAGATAGCCACGAACACCAGCCGACCAGCAATGCGGTAGCGAATTGGTTTCCCAGCTTCAACTCCCCGCCAGAGCATGACGCCTGCAACACCTGCACCCACCAGCGCAACATAGTTCGCGATGAACGACTCGTAGTGAAAAGGCTGCAACGAGTAGCCCGTAATGACCTGCTGGTTGAAAACAACAAACGGCATCAAGGCAAAAGATGCAGCGAACAAACTCTCCGGTGCCCTCCAGTTAATCCTTCCCCGCAAAGCGCCCACGACGATCAATGCGAGCACACCAAAGCCGAGCAACTCTGGCGTTCGCAAGAGATCCGGAGCGTGCGAAACCGTCAACTTTTGTCCGCTGTCCATCGTCAATGAACGGCGGGACAGCAGAATGGCATAGGGTACGAGCGCCGCGATCGCCAGCAACAGTATCGTCCCGAAGGAGCCGGCATATCGTCGCAGCTGTTTGGGATGGGCCACGAACCAAACAAACGCCAGGCATGCTAACCACGCTAGCGCGCTGGTCCAGAGAAAGAAATACGAGAAAATTAGCATGCCGAGAATCAGCCCGGCGCAGACCGCCCAACCAAGAGCCGCGCCCCGTTCGGTGCGCAGTGACTTCCAGACGAACGTGCAGAACACAAAGAACAGCGGAAAGGGAACTGCCGGATCGAATCTCCTTAAGAAGGGAAGAAAGACGTACTGAAAGCCGGAGCTGAAGACATGTATGATCCCGGTGCCCGCGGCGAGCGCACCAAAGCAAAGCACCATTACGGATCCGGCAGTCGCCAGTCGATGATCTTGAGTTAGATTTGCGAGCAGCCAGAAGATGGCTAGGCAGCTAAAGAACGGAACCAGAATTCCCACGGCGATGAAAGCCGTCGACGATGATAGCCCCAGAAGTCTTGCCGGCATGGCAATCAGATAGGCCGGCACAAACTGAATAGAGAAGAGCGATTCCGGCTGGGGCTGATCTGGAGTGTCATCGCGTCCGGTGTAGGGATCGTTCAGACGTGGCCGGCCATCTATCAAAGCCTGGACATAGGACGAGTAGACCCACTCGTCGCCATGGACCGCGGCGTAAGCACCGTTCCATTCGCGCCCTCGAACACCCCACATCAGCAACTGCGGATACAGTGACAGCAGCGTAACCGCCAGCGCACCCCACACCGCAAGTTTCCAGTTAGTTCCACCCATGAAAATTCAAGACGAGATCTGCCGCTGATTTTGCCTTACGGTCGCAATTGCACTCGATAGAGTATGTAGTCGCCAACTCGCTCACCCTGGTCGCGCTGGTACCAGCGATCCAGGTTCGATAGCTGCGGGCCTCCGTCGACGGGAACAACGACATAACTAAGGACGTGTTTGGTTGCGCGTTCACGCGTGAATGACAATTGGAACGCCTGATAGTCTGCTGCCTGCGCAGCGATGTCTTCACTGGTGATCGGCTGCGCCTGTATCGACAGATCAGGTAGTACGCGCTCATGTCCAAAAGCCGCTGCCGCGATGTTACCCATGGGCTTTGCCAGTTCTTTCGCAAACGCATCATGGTCGACGTCAGTGTAGTAGAGATACTCGTAAAAACGCTCTCGACTTTCCCCGGGCGCCAGGTTCAAGAAATCAAACTGGGGTGCCCACAGTACGGCCTGCGGCGCAAATGTCGGCAAGATCATGGAAAGCTTGTTGTCTGAAGCCAGTACCAGGGGACGGGGATCTGGCCCGGGGTTGGTTCCAGCGATACTGCCGTCAGAGATGGACAGTTGTCTCAAGCGCTGGCCGACAGCTGCCGCGCGATCGATGAATTGATTATCTCTATTTATGAAGTGCCTGGGCACGACCACCACTTCAAGCGCGGCCCAACAGAGCGCCAACACGACTAGTTGAGCAACCAGGCGGCGCTGCCGGGTCCACTTCTGGCTATCCGGTCTACACCAGATGATTACAACTGCGACAAACGCGCCTATCAGCGCCGCGTAGTTTGCGATGAACGCCTCATAGTGAAAAGGCTGCAATGAACGTCCGGTGATGACTTGCTGATTGAAGACCGCCAGAGGCAACAAAGAGAGAGCGGCGGCAAACAAGCTCGCGGGCCCTCGCCAGTTGATCCTGCCGCGCCAGGCCCCGAAGACCAGCAGACAAATAACGGCGAGCCCAAGCAACTCGGGAATGCGAAAGAGGTCAGGGGCACGCGAGAGAATCAGCATTTGCCCATGGTCCATGTTAGCTGGACGGCGCGACAGCAGAATGACATAAGGCACGAGCGCTGCCAGAGTCAGCAAGATGATGATAACGAATGAGCCGGCGTCCTTACGCAGCTTTCCCGGCTGGGCCACGAACCACAAGAGCGCGAGGCACACCAACCACGCCAGAGCCGCGGTCCATAAATAGAAATAGGAAAAGATCAACAGGTCCAGGCACAACCCCGCGGCAATCGCCCAGGTCAGGGCAGCGCGGCGGCGGTCGGTGGTTAGAGACTTCCAGACGAACGTGCAGAACACGAAGAATAGCGGGAAGGGAGCTGCAGGTTCATACCTCCTTACGAAGGGAAGAAAGGCGTACTGAAAACCGGGACCCAACAGTCCAATCACTCCTTCCCCGGCGGCGAGCGCACCGCAACAAAGGATGACTATGGATCCGGCCGCGGCGAGCCGGTGATCTTTCGTCAGATTCCAGATGAACCAGGAGATAGCCAGACAGGATAGGAACGGAGCCAATATTGCCAGGACGATAAACGCAGTCGAGGATGATGCGCCCAGAAGCCGCGCCGGTACGGCAATCAAGTAGGCCGGTACAAACTGAATGGAAAAGAGGGACTCAGGTTGGGGATAGTTGGGCCGGTCGTCGCGCCCGGTATAAGAATCATTACGGCGTGGGCGGCCGTCAATCAGAGCCTGGACATACGCTGAATAGAACCACTCGTCGCCATGGACCTGGGCGTAAGATCCATTCCAGTCTCGACCCTGAGACCCCCACATCAGAAATTGCGGATACAGTGATAGGAGCGTAATAGCAACGGCGGCAAAGACTGACCATTTCCAACCGTCAATCATCGATATCAGATTCAATAGAGTCCTGGGATCAACCTCGCTGTCTTTAACTTATACTCCTGATACTCGGGAAACGCCTTTCCCAGAACCTCCTCTTCGTTCTTCATCCGCTGCAATTGTAGGAAAGCATAGGCGAGGAATATGACAAATGTATAGACAGAAAGAAACTGCAGCAGGACCCCGAAGGATGCCACTGCTTCAAAAAAGTAGAGAGGATGTCGCATGTATCGATAGGGACCACTCGTTACTAGCCTTCTGGCTTCGGCCATAAGGCTGAATGAGCGACCCAGGTGTGCGAGGACAACGAACGAGATGCCGGTGCCCACCAGGCCGAACAGACTGGCAATGACCATTTGCGTCATTGAGAGGTCTATTCGAGGAAAGAAAGTAACCAGGGCCACAAAGAAAGTACCGGCTATTGCCATAACTCTCGGGATGATTCCTTTAGCTTTTTTGATTGGCTCAAGTCTGATGAGAAACAAAACGGACATTAGTCCGAGGAAACAAATGGTTGAAGATCTGGACAACAGGTCGGCGGCAAATTTCAAAGGCGGCTCGTTCCCGTCTGCGTGACCTTTCATCACAAAAACGAATTGTTCGTTTACCTTCAGCAATACAACCAGCAGAAAAAATGCCGATGGCACAATGCGCGTGACCATATCCAGCAGCTTGACCCGATCGAAACGCCTTGGTTTGAAAGCGACGCTCGCTGACATCTGTAGATCATCTTCTGCGTACATTCTAAAGGCTCCCTATCTATGTCCGAGGTATGTCCGACGATATATGCGAGTTAAG
>JAMQPI010000401.1 GCA_023717565.1 Pyrinomonadaceae bacterium
AGTTTCTTCGGAAATTCCAACGGCGAATGGAGGTTCAGCGCTGGGGCTTTGATAGCGAGCGTGAAGTTTGCCTTTCTCTTTGAGCGTAAAATCCTTGATCGCTCGGAGCGCTTCGAGTCCACCGAGCGCCTCAATACCGTCCTCCAGCACTCGCCGGGCTTGTTGATAAGAACGCCGTGCAGCATTGGATTGTTGTGCGGCAGTTGACCATGTTGCCGATATCGTGACGAGGAGTATCGTGGCAATGTTAACGATGGTAAGCAGTTTCTGCTTCATGGTGGTTTCCTTTCTTATTCATTTTCGGTATGTGTTCCGAAGTTTCGGAAGGTGCGTAACAAAGCTCTCGACTGTGTGGCTAACGTGATGTAGATACTTAAAAGCTCGCTAAAAAGTTCTGAGAGTTTCTGAAACCAAAATTGTGTAATTGGTCCACAAAAGTTTGTAATAAGGATCGACTGGTTTTGATCTATGTAGATACAAATGCCCTCCCGTCGAGAACCGGCGGGAGGGCATCACGTCTGAACCTGGTAAGAGGTCTGGTTACTGCTTGTCGTATATCGCTATGGTTTCGAACTTCTTTCCTTCGGCATCGGTTCCCTTCGTAGTGACGGTGCGGCTTTTGCCATCGCCCGAGCCAACAATCCGCCCGGTAATTGTAACCTTTCCGCCTTTCTTGATGGTTAATTCCAGCGTGTGGTCATTAACCATCTTATAGGACCGCGCGTCTGATGCGGGATCGCCGACGACGGGATAATCTTTTCCGTCAAACTTTCCCGTCCACTCATTGTGCGTGGGTTTGCCGTCGCGGTCAGTGCCATCCACTGTCACCTTGATGTCATCACCCGCGGCCTCGTAGATAACCGTGTTGTTCCTCGCCGCGCCAGGGGCGAATGTTGACTTGGCTTCATTCAGCTTCCAGGTACCCATGTGTGTCTGGCTGGCTAAGCATACAATTGCTGCGAGAGAGTACAGCGCCACGGTCAAGGTAATCGTTTTTGCTTTCATGTCATCCTCCAACTAGTATTTTAGAACGCGGTTTAGTTTTCCCGTCCCTACTTCCCATAGAACTACCGAAGCATTCCCACTTCCGCTTGCCAATAGTTGACCATCAGGTGAGAAGGCCAGCGAGGAGACCGTCTGGTCGTGGCCTTTGAATGTACGCTTCGATTTGCCGCCAGCAATTTCCCAGAGAACGATCGTGCGATCGTCGCCTCCACTAGCCAGCAATTGGCCGTTAGGTGAGAAGGCCAGTGCGTTGATTGTGCCATCGTGCTTTTGAAACTTCCCTTCCGGCAGACCTGTCTGCAGGTTCCAGAGCGAAATAGTGTTATCTGTGGCGGCAGTTGCCAGGGTCTGCTGATGGGGGGCGAAAACCAACGCCGTGATCTCGGTGTGGGATCTAAATGTTTTCTCGATGCTCCCCGTCTGCAGTTTCCAAATGTTAATGGTGCCGTCTTCTTCCGCGCCGGCAAGCATGCTTCCGTCTTGGGAAAAAGTTAAGCGGTTTACTAAACCTTCCGGTCCGCTCAGTTTCTTCGCTACTTCGCCGGTTGGCGAAAGCAACACTACTTCAGTGCCGCTCCCGAGGGCGAACATCCGGCCATCGGCGGAGAGCGCCAGGGCCGCGACCGTGTGCGGACCCGGCAGCGGAACTATTGTCTTCTTATCGCTGTTCGCATTCCAGAAGAGTAATGTTCCCTGGCTAATTTCTGCGAATGATTTGCCGTCCATGGATACCGCAACCAGCGAAGGATCGTCCTGCTCGATCCTCAATTGCTGTTTCACCTCTCCGGTCCGGTGATCCCACAATTTGATTTCGCCACGATCGGTCTCGCCAGCTACGGTGGTACCGTCCGCTGAAAATGCAACAGCCAGTACCCGCGAGACAGACAACAGATAACGGCTCGCGGGTCTTTCGACAGCATCGCCGACGCTGTCCGCATCCCACGTTTGTTTCACTCTCGCACTCTGAGTGTCGAGCAACTTTACTGTCGCCGGGCCTGAACGAAAGGCCAACAAGCTGCTATTGCGAGAGAAGACCAGAGAATCAACTGCCTCCGTATAGTCACCGCCGCTGCTAAGAGTGTTTACTTTCCCGGTTTGAAAATCGAAGATCATTATCCCGGCGACTTCACGTTTGTTCCCCGGCAACACGCCACCGACTAGCAGAACTCTGCCATTAGGGCTAAATGCCAGAGTGTTAACAGCACCAACATCCTTGAGCGTATTAGTCACTTTCCCGGTGTCAACGTCGAAAATCTTAACCTCGCTGATGCCAATGATCTTGATAACATCTTTCGCGTACTCACGCTCATGCTTGATGCTGGCCACCGCCAGGCTCCGGCCGTTGGGGGCAAATGCGACTGCGTTGACGGTTCCCCTGAGGTCTTTCAGCTTGCGCACTTCTCTGCCAGTTTGGGAGTTGCATAGCTTTACCTGGTTACCGTTGGCTACGGCTAGAAGGTTGCCGTCGGGCGAGAAGCTCGCCGCCCCAGCCTGGTCCATATCCAATTTATGTTTCAGTTCCCCGGTTTCCGCATTAACTAGTTTCATTTCCACCTTGAAGAACGATCCGAGCCAGTAAGATGTGCGAGGTCTATCAATAGCAATAGCTCCAATAATCGGCGTGGAGAACAAGCGCGTTGATTGGCGGAAGGATTCCGTAAGGGCCAGCTGCTTTCCATCAGGCGACTGGATCGCCCGAATCGAGTAGCTATTATCCCCAGGCATAGTCAGTTTCTGTTTCAACTCGCCCGTCCGCGTGTCCCACCACTTCAGCTCACTGAAGATCGATCCCGCTCGCGAGCGGGCCTGCTGCTGGAGTTTGGAACTCCGAAACTCGGTGCTGCCGCTTATCAGCGTGTGTCCGTCAGGTGAGAACGAGATGGATCTGACCGGACCATCAAAGCCTTTGATAATGAAACGAAGCTGTAGAGTCTCGGTGTCCCAGAGTTCAATTCGTCCGAAACGCTGCGCAGGCTCACTGGCGCCTCTGGCGATCGCCAGCGTACGGCCGTCAGGCGAGAAAGAAATTGCGAAGACGATGTCGTCAAAGCTCGTGGGGGTTCCCGTGTCCGTTCTACTTCTTTGCCCTTCAACTGACAGAGTTAACCCGAGGAATGCGACGCCAAGGCCCGCGAATAGCAACACGTAAAGCGGGGTTGTCGATGTCACCAAGCCTGATAGATAATTTGGCAATCTCATCGAAGGATGACTGATGCGAAAACGGGGAGAGATGACGAACTCAGTTTCTGGCCAGATGACTAACGACCGGGTTAAGCTAACACTTCAATAGCCTGACTGCCAATCAGAACAATTGACATCGAGGATGATTTTTCCCTGCTGCCTTGTGAGTGGCACACAGAACGTGACCTGTGTGTTCCGTGTTTGAACCACACCACGGGAGACTCCGAAGTGCCCCAAAAACCCGACCGACTGTTGAAGGCAATCCTGATCTTGACCTCCTTCTCAATGATCGTCGTCTGGCTTCCTCTGATCAGAGGAGTGATGGATGGCAATACATATGAATGGGGACTCTCGTTTCTCGGCAAGAATTATGGTGGCAGAGGGCTGGGCGGGCAGTATTGGCTGGTGGTTCTCCAGGCAGTCATCGCAGTCGCATTGGTCTATCTCGGGTGGCGCGGAGCGAGGCAGCCGTTTCATTGGCTCTTGTTGGCCTGGAACAGTTCCGGCGCAGTCAACGCTTTCTATAACGCGATCTACTTTGCCGAGGATTACCGTTTTCAGGGCGATTCGCTGGGAGTAAATGTCTCAGTGGCGTGGGTAGGTCCGTTGTTTTGGACCGCCCTGACGTTGCTGTCGATTCTCTGGGTGGTGCGTGATCTGAAAAGAAGTGGCAACAAAGAAATGCCGGCGTGGACCGGAAGAAACTGGATGTTGCTGGCAATTACAGCCAGCCTCCTTCCCATACAATTTCTCCTCCTCAGATTTGGCGAACCGCACGGAACCAGGGACCAGATCGGCGTCATTCTCACAATGGTCCAGTGGTTGCTATTGAATCACGCGTTTGCCGCTCAAGCCACCAGTCATGAGGCTGGAGGGTGAAAACCCAGACGGAGAGCCACGCTTATTCCGGAGGCCCAGCTAGAGAGACACCTGGAGAACCTTTCAAATTTCACCCCGTAGGCGGTGAGATGTTTATAGCACAGGACTTCTCACTCCACCTCGGTCGCCGTTCG
>JAMQPI010000415.1 GCA_023717565.1 Pyrinomonadaceae bacterium
ACATCGAGGGCGATCACCTGATCCCAGTCGTCTACAATCGACGCCTCTATCTCTTCTGGCCCCACTTTGAAGAAAAGCCTGACTCGAACCAGGACTTGGGTGTGCCCTACATCGAGTCGTCGGAGCACGTCCGCTGGTCGCAGGAGTATCCGAAGTGGAAAGCCAAAGACGAAAAGCATCAAGATTGGGTCGAAGGGTACAACTACCAAAAAAAGGCCGCCGATAGCCTTGAGCAAACCAAGGAAGCTTATCGGCGAGATGAAGAACTAACGATCGATTGTAGTGACTTGGAAGAGGCTACCGAACTCCGGAGCGTGGATGAAGGTCTTACTGTCCTCTGCGACGGAATAAAGAATATCCGCAAGATCATCCATGATTTCGAAAAGCAGGAGCCCGAGGACCCGGGGCCGAAACCGGAAGAGCCTGCCTACTCCACGCCGCCGGCGGTGATACACCGCGAGATCAAACTAGCATGGAGCGAATATTGGAACGGAAAATGGTCCCCCAAACAGACATCGTCGTCGTCCGTAGTCTCGCGATCGGTGAAGAGCACCTTCAAGGAATTCACTGAATCCTACAAGCATCATGTCGATATCGTAGCGACCAAAGACACCATCGTCGATCTCTATCTCCCCAGGGAAGAGGAGCACTTCTTCAAGACGGAAATCGAAGATGACTCGGAAGATCTCCTGATAAATGTTTACCGTCGCTTTGTTCACGAGTACAAGGTGCTAGGTACGGGACCAGCTACAATTAAGCGCTATGAGAAGCTGGGCCGCTACCGTCTCAGTTGCGGCACGAAAGTGAAAGCCGCTTCTGACGTGACCGACAAGCAATTCAAGTCGTTCTCAGGGCCGGATGACACCACAAACTCTTTTATGGCCTTCGAGCACGAAGAAGGCCCGGATAGACTGTCAGTCAACTCCGATGGCCCGCCTTTAGAGGTCTTCGCAAAGATCCCAAACACGGCTGGCGAATACAACCTGCTACACGAGCATCAGTTCAGTAACTTCCGCCTGCCCACCCAAAGCTTCTTCTATCAGGACAAGCTCAAGACGTACTTCGCGCACCAGCAACTGCCTGAGTCGGTCGAGGCCCTCACAGAGGAAGACAAGACTTATAACGATGTTTTTTACAATTTGGACGACGAAGTGGTCAGCGGATTCAAAGCAGAGTCCAACGATGCCGATTCAAGCTTCACAGGATCCTTTTCAGCGGCGGCCCTTACGCCCCAAATACGGTTTGAGACGTTCTTTCACCCGCACCTTTGCGAGTTCCTCAAAGAGCTTTATCGCGATGGCATCACCGGGTTGCTGAGACGCTCGCTACAGCAGTCAGACAACGACATAAAGAAAGACAAGACAGAGAACGTCTTTTGGACGTCCTACAAACCAACGGCCATTGTGGACTCGGCGGTGTATCCGCGCGAGAATGTGGACTTCGATGGCGGTGCCTACGCCCTGTACAACTGGGAGATCTTCTTCCACGCCCCGTTGCTCATCGCCACCTCTCTAAGCAGGAACCAGCAGTTCGAAGACGCCCGCGCCTGGTTCCATTTTGTCTTCAATCCCACCACGAGCTCGAAGCTGGATGCACCGCAAAGGTATTGGAAAACGCTTCCTCTATTCAATAACAGCCATCCCGAGAATGACCAAATCCAGCAACTCCTCAATGCGTTGGGTTCAACCGATAAGACCCTCCAGCCTCTCAGCGAAAGGGTGCGACAGCAAATCGATGAATGGCGTGAGAACCCCTTCAACCCACATCTTATTGCTCGCCTCAGGATCACCGCTTATCAGAAGAATGTGGTGATGAGATACATTGATAATCTCATCGACTGGGCCGACCAGCTTTTTAGCCAGGATACAATTGAGTCCATTAACGAGGCTACGCTGCTCTACGTTCTGGCTTATAACATTCTGGGTCCAAGGCCGGACGTTATCCCTCCCAACTCAAAGTTTGAACCAAAGACTTTTAGTCAGCTTAAAGACCAATGGGATGAGTTCTCTAACGCCATGGTCACGTTCGAGAACGAATTGGCTGCGAGCAATCTCACTAAGTTCGACACCGACCTGCTTCACAGCAACATCTCTCGCACTCCGAAGGTCGGGTACTATCCTAAGAAGAACAATTTCTACTCGTCGAAGCCCACTCAGGCAGGGAACTCCGCTGTTAAGAGTGTGAGCGAGACTTTCTATTTCGGCATCCCCAGAAATGACGAGCTCGTTGCGTACTGGGACACTGTCGCCGATCGTTTGTTCAAGATCCATCACTGTATGAATATCGAGGGAGTGGGGCGGGAGTTGTCGCTGTTCGAGCCGCCCATCGACCCGGCGCTGCTTGTGAGGGCCCAGGCCATGGGCCTCGATCTGAGCAGTGTTCTGAACGACATGAATTCTCCGCAGCCCGCTTACCGTTTCAATCACATGCTTCAGAAAGCAATGGAGCTGTGCGGGGAATTGAAATCCCTGGGCGGCGCCCTGCTCGCAGTTCTGGAAAAGAAAGACGCCGAAGCCTTGTCTCTCCTGCGCTCCGATCATGAGCTCGCTCTGCTTAACGCCGTTCTAGAAATGAAGAAGAGGCAGATCGACGAGGGTAACGAGGTGCTGGACGGACTCAGCAGATCGAGGGAAGTTATCGAGGCTCGACGAGACTACTATCGAGATATCGAGCGCCTTAGCGGCGGCGAACGAGAACACCTGGACAAGTTGACTAGTGCGCGAACCAAGCAAGCCATTGCCCAGACCTTGGAGCTGGTAGTTCCTCACGTCTCGCTTTTCCCGGACCTCAATTTAGGTTCGTCGGGTTGGGCCGCGACTCCCATCGTGGCCTTCAGGTACGGCGGAGGGAATCTGAGTGAGGCGGCCAAGGCAGCCAGTCGAGTCTTGTCCCTGTTAGCGACGTTGGATAACCAGGCTGCCACGATGGCTGCCGACAAGGCTCGGTACGACCGCGCTTGGAACGAATGGAAGCAACAGGAGAAAGTCGCCAACAAGGAACTCGACCAAATCGACAAGCAGATCGCCGCCGCCAAAATTCGCGTCGCCATCGCGGAAAAGGACAAGGAGAATCAAGAGCTTCAGATCGAGAATAGCCAGGTGATACAGGGATTCCTTCGCAGCAAATACACGAATGAAGAACTCTACAACTGGATGCTCTCTCAAGTCTCCTCAGTCTTCTTCCAGAGTTACCAGCTGGCCTACGATATGGCCAAACGAGCGGAGAAGGCCTTTCAGTTTGAGCGCGGTTTGACCTCATCAAGCTACGTACAGTTCGGCTACTGGGATAACTTGCGCAAGGGCTTGCTGGCGGGTGAGAAGCTTGCTTTGGACCTGAAACGGATGGAGGCAGCCTATCTCGACCAGAACAGGCGAGAGTACGAGATCACCAAACACGTCTCACTATTGATGAATGATCCGCTAGCCCTGATCGAGCTGAAGGAAACCGGAGAGTGCGAGATGTTCTTACCCGAAGCGTTGTTCGATGCCGACTATCCGGGCCACTATATGCGCCGTCTCAAGAGTGTGAGTCTGACAATTCCATGTGTGGTTGGTCCATATACCAGCATCAATTGCACGCTAACTCTATTAAGCAACAAGACACGAATCAGCAACGTGACTGGCGATCAGTACGAAGAAAAAATTGAACAGGAAGACCAACGGTTCATCTCTAACTTTGCCGCCATGCAGTCCATTGCCACCAGTCACGCGCAGAACGACAGCGGCATGTTCGAGTTGAATTTCCGCGACGAGCGCTACCTGCCGTTCGAGGGTGCCGGGGCCATTTCGCGTTGGCGTATTGAGATGCCAAGGGACACCAACGCCTTCGACTTCAACACGCTCAGCGACGTTGTGCTTCATCTCAAATACACCGCACGCGAGGGCGGTGCAACGCTCAAGAACGGTGCCAGAGACGCTTTGAAGAAAATGCTTGCTGACGAGAACCTACAGCTCACGCGCCTATTCAGCTTCAAGCACGAATTCCCGACCGAATGGTACCGCTTTCTACATCCGATTGATCTGGCGACCACGCATACCTTATCGCTAACGCTGACTCAGGAACGATTCCCGTTCATGCTTCGGGGTAAAGCAATCACTCTTAATGCTGTGACCCTATTCCTCAAGATGGCGGATGATTTCAAGTACGACGCAGACACTCCCAATTTGACGTTTCACCTGGGTCAAGACAATCAGACACAAACCGAACCGATCGGCTTCCTTGCGGTCGGAAGTCCGATTCCCGGTCTGCCCTTTGCCAAGGCTGACATCACGGTAAACGTCGCGGCTAAGGTCGACACCACCCCGAACTTAGTAGTGGAAGTGTTGGAAAGTGAGTTGCCGAATTCGCTCGAATCTCCTGAAACCTGGTGGCAATCGGTTGACATCAATGGAGTAACCCACAGGCGCTTAAAGCCGAATGCGATTCAGGATGTTTGGATGGTCTGTCGATACTCGGCTGCTTCAACGAACCACTAATCAAGTACAAAGCCTGAGCGACTCCTCCAATTCTGACCAGCTCTCGCATTCTGGAGCTGCGAAAGGGAACGCTTCTAAAGTTCTGACCTCCGCATTGCGAGTCTTAGCTCTCACATAACCCACACGACATCGGAGCAAAATCTTAAGCAAATCGCACTTTAATTCAAATCCTGCCCTCCGCAGTGCAGGCTGTGGGTCTGTCCATTTCGTTCGCAAGGGACGGTAGGACAACTACCAGTAACGACGACTTTCCTAGAGTTTCTCGCACGCTGCCAAACTCGGTTGAGTCATTCGCGCTTGGATTTCTTTTTGCCACGTCACAACGGCGTCACAAGGGAAAAAGAGGACCAGTGAGCTTGCGGTTGTAAGTGATTGAAGGCGGCTGGATTACTGGTGGAGCAGAGGAGGGTCGAACTCCTGGCCTCCGCATCGCGAAACGGACTCTCGGCAAAAACGTAAGTAATTGCCTTTTCGAAAGTTGCAGCCACCGAAGAAAAATTAGGGTTTTGCGGTTCCTTCCCATGCCTTACCATCGCATACACGCCGCGTGCTGTTATTTTTGTCCACGTATTGGCCAGTTGGAATCCTAAACTCTAAGGAGCCTCTAGCCTTTGACCAATAGCCATTCCACCGTTTGATCTGCTGAATTCAGGGAGAGGGATAGAAAGGTCCACGATTGCAATCGTTAAATCACGAAGACTCGTAGTCCGATGAGACTATTGGCCAAGGTAAAGACCGGCGAACTCGGTTTAGCGGCCGAAAAGAGTGAGCGGGTGTGAGGTCAGGAAAATTGTTTCGCATTTATGCCGAGCTTTTTCATGCGAGAAAGTAGAGTTGTCCGGTTTATGCGGAGACGTGTCGCTGCTCCATCGGCGCCAGCAACGCGTCCTTTGCAATCGGTAAGCGCGCGCACGATCTCCTCGCGCTGCTTGTTGGCATATCCGTCAGTGACACCTTTCTTGCCATCGAGCGCGTTGATGGTTTCCCTTACAATTTGCGCAATATCTTGCCGGTCCTGAGACGGCGCGGTTTGCCTTGATTTGTCGATGCCACCTCTCCGCAGTTCTGCGAGGGGGACCTCCAGCGACCGGCCACGCGTTAGGATCACAGCGCGCTCGATGAAGTTTCCCAGCTCCCTCACGTTCCCCGGCCAGTCCCATTCGGTCAGTGCTCTCATCGTGGCCGCCGGGATCGTTTCGATCTGCTTCTCCATCTGCTGTGCGAACTTCTGCGCGAAGTAACGGGCCAACACTGGAATATCTTCGCACCGCTCCCGTAAAGGCGGAATGCGAATCGGAAAGACGTTCAAGCGATAATAGAGGTCGCTGCGGAATTCGCGAGTTGCGATCATGCTTTCCAGGTCGCGGTTGGTGGCCGCCACCAGCCGCACATCAACTTTCTTTGTACGGGTGCTGCCCAGGCGCTCGAATTCGCGCTCCTGCAAGGCGCGCAAGAGCTTCGGCTGGATTTCCAGCGGGACGTCTCCCACCTCGTCCAGAAACAGCGTACCCTCGTGGGCGAGTTCCAGCCGGCCGATCTTCTGGCTGATGGCGCCGGTGAAGGCGCCTTTTTCGTGACCAAACAATTCGCTCTCGAACAGTCCTGTAGGGATCGCCGCACAGTTCAGTTTCACAAACGTGCGCTCTTTGCGCCGGCTATGGTCGTGAATCGCTCGCGCCACCAGTTCCTTTCCCGTTCCGGTCTCGCCGAGCAGCAGAACTGTAGAATTGCTCGGAGCCACAGTTTCGACGAGTTCGAGGACGCGTCTGAGCCCCAAGCTATCGCCGACAATCTGATCGAAATTCATCTCGCTGCGAATCTCTTCTTCCAGATAGAGCTTCTCCTGGGCCAGCTTGTCTTTGAGTTCGGAAATCTCGCGGTAGGCGAGTGCGTTCTCCACGGCGATGGCGATCTGGCCGGCGATGTGCGTGAGCAGTTCGGCGGCCTTCTCGGTGAAGGCGTTTTCGCTTCGACTCGCTACGTCGAGTGTTCCCAGCGCTCGACCGTGCGAGATTAGAGGAATGACGCATCCCGACCTCAGCCCATCGTTGTATGCGTGTCGCACTTGCGGCGCCGGAAACTTGTCGAGATCGAGACTGGTTACGACGACGGGTTGTCGGGAAGTGAATGCCAAGCCTTCCGGACTGCCTTCCAGCGGGAATGATGCGCCTTCTTCAAGGTCGCTCGTGTATCGCAAGTCAAAGCTGTGCAGTCGCAGTTGTTCGGTCTCTGGATCGTAGAGTGTTATGGCAGCGGAGTCGTGTGGAATCACCTTGCGGAGCGCGTCCGAGGTGGCGTGCAGTAGGCTCCCCAAACCTAACTGGGTGACCACGGCGTTATTGATGTCGAGCAACAGTTGATAGCGGTCGCGCTCGGCTTCGGCGCTGGCAAGAAGAGTTTCGTACTGTCCGTCAGCGCCAGTGGTGGTCCGAAACTGAAGATGGTCGCGCATATGGGAATCTCTCCTCAGAGTAACAGCGACGCCGGCCATGATTGTATAAATAAATCAACCACTAGACAAAGCTCGGTCTGTTGACGATGACGTCGTCAGTTTCGACTTTCAACACCGCCTTCTAACTATCCCGTCCTCGATCACCTTCATTTTTCAACGAATTTTCGCCGAACTTGAACCATCTGGTTCCGGCATTCCAGTTGCCACTGCATCCGCAGGTAGGTCAGAAGGAGAACGAGTGATGCTCAGAATTTATTTCCACGATGAGGTGCCGGTGACGAGCTTCGTGCTCGAGGGAAAGCTGGTCGGGCCTTGGGTTACGGAACTGGAGAAATGCTGGCAGGGCGCCTTGGCGACTAATCCTTCCAGGACGATGTTAGTGGATTTAGCAGACGTCACTTTCATCGACGCTGAGGGGCGAGCACTGCTCGCCAGGATGCGACAAAAGGGAGCCAGGCTGTTGTCAACGGGAGTTCTGATAAATGCGATCGTCGCTGAGATTGACGCTGAACAGCGCAAACACAGCGCTCACTGCAGCAGTTTCGACCAGAAATAAAAAAGCAGGACTTTCGCCCATCGCATGAGGTGAACACTTAAGGAGCAAGCAATGGTTAATCGAATTGTTTTTCTACTGGCGATCGCCGTCTTAATGACAACCCCATTGAGTGTTCCGGCGCAGCAAAACGGAGCGGAGCCGGCAGAAGTATTGACACTGGACCAGGCAATCTCTCTTGCGTTGCGCGACAACCGCGAGGTCAAGAACGCACAACTGTCAGTCGGCAAAGCCGGAGACGGGGTGGCCGCGGCGCGCACCCTCCGGTTGCCTTCGATGAACGTGTACTCGCTCCTGTCACAGCAGCTCGTGAAGCACGACGCCAGCCTCGACAACTCCGAGACAAACGTCGTTCCCGGCGTCGGCCCGATCTTCTCAATCAGCACCACGCGCAGGCCGACGGCGATCTTCGCAGGGCAGATTCTCCAGCCACTGTCGCAGCAATACAGGATCAGCCTGGAAATCAAGCAGGCCGGGTTGGCGCGCGAGGTGGAGGGCGAGAAACTGCGCCAGGCCGAGCAGACCACAGTTAGTCAGGTCAAGCAGAACTACTACGGGATTCTGCAAGCCCAGAGCGCCCTCGACAGTATGCGGGAAGCCATCAGGTACTATCGCGAGTTGGATCGCGTGACGGTCGATAACGTCACCCAACAGGTCTCCTTGAAGGCCGACAGCCTGGAGGTCAAGACGCGGCTGGCGAAGACCGAGTACGAGGCGCTTAACCTGACGAATCAACTGGCCACCGAGAAGGAGCAGCTCAACAACCTGCTGGGGCGCGACGTGCGCGCCGACTTCAGGGTGGCCGCGATCGCAGACGCAGTCGGCTTGGACGCCGACCTCGTCCTTGCGAGAAGTCGCGCGCTCGACCAGCGGCCCGAACTGCGGGAGGCGCGACTGAAGGTTAAGCAGGCCGAGGTTGACCGGCGGATCAAGAAGTCCGAGTACATCCCCGACGTGAGCGCCGGTTTTACCTACATGTCATTCCGGAATTTCAACAACGACGCGATTCCGAAGAACTCTGCCAGCCTGGGCGTCGCGATGAAGTGGGAGGTCTTTGATTGGGGGAGAAAGAAGAACCAGCTCGCGGAGAAAGACAGGACCATCGAGCAGGCGAAGAACGGCCTGCGCGAAGCCGAGAGCCTTGTCCTGATCGAGGTCGGCGACAAGTTCCGCAAGCTCCAGCAGACGCGCCAAGCTCTGGTCGTCGCGCAACTTAAGCAGGAAACGGCGCGGGAGAACATGCGCGTTTCGGTCAGCAAATACAAGTTACAGGCGGCACTACTCTCGGACGCGTTGCAAACACAGGCCACGCTCGCCGATGCAGACTATGAGTATCAAAAGGCGTTGCTCACTTTCTGGACGGCGAAGGCTGAGTACGAGAAATCAATAGGGGCGGACAAATAAATCCGGAGACCGGACAAGAAAAGAGAGGAACTACGATGAGACTGATGAAACAGATGACATTCCTGGCAGCCTTCTTGTTCATGGCGGCGTGCGCCCACGGCCAGGATGTTCACTACAACTATGATCGAAGCGCCAATTTCGCGGCCTACAAAACCTACCAATGGGTCGACATTCCAGGCGGCGCGGTGCCGGATCCGCTGATCGACCGGGCCATCAAGCAGGCAGCCGACGAACAGCTCGCACAAAAAGGTCTCACCAAGGTCGAAGAGAACGCGGACCTGTACATCGGTTACCAGGTTGTGATCAACCTGGAAAAGAGCGTGGACTTATGGAGCACGGGCACCGGCCCTGGAGGGTGGGACGGATGGGGCAACCGCACAGTGCGGGGCCAGACTTCGACCATTCCTGTCGGGATACTGTTGATCGACCTGTATGAAGTCGAAACAAAGCAGCTAGTCTGGCGCGGCGACGCCGTGAAGACTATCGACCTCAAGAAGGATCCGGAAAAAAATTACAAGAACTTGCAGAAAGTTATGGCCAAGCTTCTTAAGAACTATCCGCCTAGGATCAGTAAGTAAGGAGCGAGAGACCAACGAACGGGAAGCTGGAATACCAAATCAATCGGAGCGGACAAATGAAACAGAGAACATTCAAGACGGTGGCAGTGAGCGCAATCCTTTCCCTGATCGCTGGCCTGGGGGGCTGTCGATCCAAGCAGGAGGAGAAACCGCCGGTGCCTGTAAAAATCTCAGCGGTTGAGTTGAAACCCACGAGCCGCGAAACGAGGTATTCGGCGACGATTATCCCACGTACGCAGGTTGAATTGGCTTTCAAGGTGGGCGGTTATGTTGACGCGCTTCGCCGGGTTCGCGGTGTCGACGGCAAGATACGCGATATCCAGGAAGGCGACCGCATTAGCGTCGGCATGGTGCTGGCCCAGGTTCGCCAGAGCGACTATCAAGTCAAATTCAAACAAGCAGAATCTCAGGCCAGTGAGGCGAGATCGAGCATTGAGGTTAGCAAGGCGCAATATGAAGAAGCACTTTCCGGCATCTCCTCGAACAAAGCGCAACTAGTTGAAGCAGAGGCTGCTTACGTGAAGGCTAAACTCGACTTTGACCGCGCGGAGAACCTGTTTGCGAGCCACAGCATGACCAAAGCTGATTATGACTCGGCCAAGGCTCAGTACGAGATGAGTAACGCCAAGGTCGCCGCCGCGCGCTCGCAGGTTCAGGTGATCCAGGCCAAAGCCGATTCAGCAAAAGCCAATATCGACGTCATCCAGGCGAAGTCAAGAAGCGCGCAGGCCGTCGTGCAGGAGACACAGATTCCACTACACGATACTGAACTAAGGTCGCCGCTCAGTGGGGTCGTGCTGGAAAAAGCAATCGAGAAAGGAACGCTGGTTTCTTCCGGTAATAAAGGATTCGTAGTTGCCGACACGTCGTCAGTCAAGGCGGTGTTCGGCGTCGCGGACGTCGCCGTGACGGAGATGAAACTGGGAAGAATGTTGAGCCTCGAAAGCGAAACGATGCCTGGAAAGGAATTTCAGGGACAGATCACATCAGTGTTTCCGGCTGCCGATGCCAAGAGTCGAGCATTCAATGTCGAGGTGACAATCGCGAATCCTGAGTATCTGCTGCGGCCGAACATGATCGTT
>JAMQPI010000417.1 GCA_023717565.1 Pyrinomonadaceae bacterium
TGCCGACGAAACTGCGAAAAGTCCCTATGAGACTTACTCGCCGCGCTTACCCTATCTGGCGGATCTCGAAAACAAGATCAATTTCAACGTAATTGCAGATGCCGGCAAACGATACGGTTATGACCCACTGTGGGGCACGGGTCGCGGATACCTTGATGAATCGTTGCGGATGCACGGACTCGTTGTTGAGACGATTCATGACTGGCGCGACGTTCTCTTTGGCGGACGTGCTCCGGAGCCTGAAGCCAGTCACCTCGAAGAACTTCGCGATCTAGTTCTGGAAAAAAAATGTGCACTTGGTCTGGCGACTGACGGAGATGGAGATCGCTTCGGAGTAATCGACTCCAATGGGGTGTTCATCACTCCAAATCAACTCATCGCAGTCCTGTTTGACTACCTGGCAGAGTCAAGAAAGTGGAACGGCGGCGTGGCCCGCTCAGTAGCAACGTCTCACCTGGTGGACCGCGTGGCCAAAAAGCGCGGACGGAAAGTGTTTGAAACCCCGGTGGGATTCAAATATATCGGAGAATTGATCAATGAAGACAAAATCATTCTGGGCGGCGAGGAATCGGCGGGACTCTCAATCAAAGGTCACTACCCGGAGAAAGATGGCATCCTTGCGTGCCTGCTTGCTGCGGAGGCAGTCGCGGCTCGCGGCGCGAGTCTGACGGAACAGTTGAACGCCCTCTATGCCCAGGTGGGCAAACTCGAGGCCGGGAGAATCGGTGTTCGGTTGACACCGGAGCTGATGGCTTCTCTAGGCGAGAAGCTAAAACAGGACGCGACTGAAATCGGCGGCCGTCACGTCGAGATGACAAATAGAACAGACGGAGTGAAGTTTATTTTCGCGGACGGTTCCTGGTTACTAATGCGCCCGTCGGGCACAGAGCCACTCGTCCGCATTTACGCGGAATCAGAATCAGCAAAGGACTTGGAGGTGCTTCTTGAGCAGGGTCGCAAATACTTATTGGGTTGATGAACGAATTCGCTCGCAGCGGGTAGCACCAAGGGCAGCCTCTCCTTTCGCTCCGGTGGGTGAGATTTCGCTGGACATCATTGGCACTCGTGCCGAGGTTCGTCGGCGCGGGGGAATCATACCGTCCTGGGTGATCTTTGGAATGATCATCCTGGGAACATTTGCTGTCTGCATTACGGTGACGATGCGCACGCGAGCCAGGATGAACTTGGCTTCCCAGCAGTTCGTGAGAATGCAGACGGACGTGCAAGCTTTGCGCAGCAATAATCAGTCGTTGCGACAGGAGGTTGAGCAGTTACGCAATGACCCTCGGACCATTGAGTCAGCAGCACGAAGCCGGCTCAACATGGTTCGGCCTAACGAGATTGTCATACCCATCGAATGAGCAATGAGGAGAAGCTCGTTCGAATGGAGGGTGCTGGATTCAGTTTTTGCCCCGCCGATTGCCGCTGCAAGTCTCCTGCTTGAAAACCACACGTAGTCCGGGTCCTGCCCAGTCTTGCGCGGTTGTGACTGCCATCGCAACCGCGCTCCCCTCTTTAAAATAGCCAGACAACGCCAACAAGCCGCGGAAATTTACAGGTGCTTGGTCCGACCAGACTGCTCAGCATAGGGACGAAGGAGACAAGATACGACTGAAGTCAGGAAGCTACTTAAATTAAGTTGACTTCACCCTAGCGTGGGCCTATAGGTGTCGCAAGAAACTTTGCAATTCCCCAGCGCCTCAATCACGCTAATAGCCAGAGGTAGACGATGAAATATCTATTGTTGGTATTGACCCTCTTTCTGACCGTTTTGTTTGTAATTGGCAACGGCCCCCAGCAGGTTCACCAAAATGATAAGGTTGTCCAAGCTGATGAAGCCTCTAAAAGGTTTATCGATGAACAGCTTCCTATCGTCGATTTCAATTCTCCGAAACCAAGTGAACCTGCGGCACGTGCGAAACGACTAGCAAAAGACAGGCGTCATAACCTACGCAAGCAACCTATCGGAGAACGCCTCACAGGAATGACAACGGTGTATCACTGGCCAGCAGACTTTCCTCCGCTGCCGGTTGAAGAAAGTACGACCATCATCGTGGGACAGGTATCGGAGGCAAAAGCCCACATCTCCGAGGACAGGTCAGGCGTTTATTCAGAAGTCGTCGTAAAAATTCAAGAAGTGCTAAAAGACACGGTTGGAATTCCAGCAGCGATAGTAGCCGAACGCGAAGGTGGCCGAGTCCGATTTCCATCGGGTACCGTTTTTCGTTATTTCGTCGATGGCCTGGGAATACCTAAAGTTAACCATCGCTATCTGCTATTTTTAAAACAGCTCGACGATGGCGATTTCTCAATACTCACTGGATATCAACTTCTGTATGGACGAGTTGAACCCCTAGATGTAACTAGCGTGGTGCCGTTCGCACAGTATAAAGATTCCGATGAAATGACCTTCTTATCTGAAGTCCGCAAGTTACTAACCCACCTCTAAGCTGAAGGATTGAGCATGAAACTTACGTCTCCCCACAGCTTTCGCTTACTCACATTGATTGGTTTACTCTTGGCACTATTTACAAGACTACTTCTTGGTTCCTATATCAGGAAGGTTCAGACAACGTGTTTCACGCCGAATTTTCTCTCAAGTACGACAACCCCGTTGGACACCTCACACATAGGACTCATCCAAACCGAGTTTCTTTACCATCCCACCTTGCGAAAGCTCAAATACTTTGCGGATCTGTAAAAGCCTTGAGGCCAGCTTGAGAGGATAAGGGTCTCGTAAGCCCCATCAGCGATTACCTCCTGCTGATGACGCGGTTGACACTCCTTTACCCCTCTACTAATATCGAATTCTTCCTGTCAGAACGGTGAGCGATCCGGTCTCAACTTGACCCGGTCTCAGCAGCAGCGAACGCTTTACACGCGAGAGGGTTATGCCTGAAACAAAGGAAACTGTTTCCCCTGCGGAAGCCGAAGTCGAACGTTGGGAACGTGAAACCCTCGCACCGACAATAAAGAAGAACCCCGAAACAAAAAAACGCTTTGAGAGTGTATCGCTGGAAGAGGTGAACCGGCTCTATACACCGGCGAATATCTCTGATCAGGACTTCGCCAAAGACATCTCCTTCCCAGGCGAGTTTCCCTACACGCGCGGCATACATCCCACCGGCTATCGCGGCAAACTCTGGACGATGCGGCAGTTCGCCGGCTTTAGCACCCCGGAAGAAACGAACGCTCGCTTCAAGTACCTGCTGGAGCAGGGGCAAAACGGGCTGTCAGTGGCTTACGACCTGCCCACTCTGATGGGCTACGACGCTGACTCTCCGCTGTCTGAGGGTGAGGTCGGCAAATGTGGCGTGGCAGTTTCTTCGCTGTCTGATATGGAAGTCCTCTTCGACGGGATACCTCTGGACCAGGTCACAGTCTCGCAAACAATCAACGCGCCGGCATCAGTTCTGCTGGCCATGTACCTGGTGGTTGCCGAAAAACAGGGAGCTGACTGGCAGAAGATCTCCGGGACACTGCAGAACGACATCCTCAAGGAGTACATAGCGCAGAAGGAATGGATCTATCCCATCCGTCCGGCCATGAAGCTGGTGATTGACACGTTTGAATTCTGCAACCAGCACGTGCCTCGCTACAATCCGGTTTCCGTTAGTGGGTATCACATCCGAGAAGCCGGCGCCACCGCCGTACAGGAACTGGCTTTCACGCTTCGTGACGGACTCGAGTACGTTGATTGGGGTGTGCGCGCTGGTCTCGACCCTGATCGGTTTGTGCCACGCATTTCATTTTTCTTTAACGCGCACAACGACTTTTTTGAAGAGGTCGCAAAGTATCGAGCGGCCCGGCGTATCTGGGCCAGGGAGATGCGTAAGCGCTTCGGTTCAACCAACGAACGGACGCTCAAATTGCGGTTTCATACTCAGACAGCCGGCGTGTCCCTGACCGTCCAGCAACCCCTCAACAATATCGTCCGGGTGGCAATTCAAGCGCTGGCGGGTGTGCTCGGTGGGACCCAGAGCTTGCATACAGACGCGTACGACGAAGCGTTAGCACTGCCAACCGACCGGGCCGCACTCATCGCGCTCAGAACGCAGCAGATAATCGCCGAAGAGACTGGTGTCGCCAACACCGTGGATCCCCTGGGCGGCTCATACTTCGTGGAGTCGCTGACGAAGAAGTTGGAAGACGGTGCTCTTGACTACTTCAGAAAGATTGATTCGATGGGGGGCATGGTCGAGGCCATTGAAAAAGGCTTCCCGCAACGAGAGATTCAAGACTCCGCTTACCAGTATCAGAAAGCCGTCGAGCGAGGCGATCAAGTGATCGTGGGAGTAAACAAGTACGAGATGGACGAGGAATCCCAGATTCCCACGCTCGTGATTGATGAATCGGTACGCGATCACCAGGTCAAGCGCCTCGATCAGACACGGGCCAGAAGAGATGCCGGATCAGTCGGGAATGCCCTCGAGAAACTTAAGCAGGCGGCCCGGAACGCTGAGAACACAATGCCGGCCACGATTGAAGCAGTGCGCGCCTACGCTACGCTGGGCGAAATCTGCTCTGCGCTCCGCGATGTTTATGGTGTTTACGAGGAACCCTCATTCTAGGTAGTAGAGTATAGGGCATCGGGCAAAGATCATTTTCCATTTTCCATTTTCCATTTCTCATTTTTCATCTCTGGTCTTCCTTACAGTGCTGGCCTTCACTGCTGGTGGCCAGGCGAATCCTGTCAGCGCCAGCGTTCAGCAGGATCGGCTGGTCGTCCGGGCGCGCAGAATTGTGCTGGTGCGCAGCGCGAAACTTGCGAAACAGTTTCCGGAGAGAAAGACTGCCACAGTCACCTACCCCGTTATTAGCGGTCTGAGCGACCCTGTCGTGCTGCGGCGAATTCGTTCCTTACTTGACTTCAAAAACATCTTTGACACCTCGCTTAAGGAGTATCGCGAGGATGCCTGGTTAACCGAATTCGGTTACGACGTAAACTACAATCGCAATTTTTTGTTCGATATCACTTTCACGCAGAGTGGCGTGGCCGCATATCCGGATGTGCATACCAAGCACTTCCTAATAAATCTGAAGAATGGCCGAATCGTTAAGGCGTCCGAAGCTCTTCTCGTGGACAAGTTTGGAGTTCTGGCGGGTCTGGTTGACCAGAAGCTGCAGGCGGAGCTCAAAGAAATAAATGCCGAGGCAAGAAAGAATTCTAATTTTGAGGCGTCGGAAATCGAGAGCATTATCGAAGGCCAGGAACAGATGAAGTTCACAACGGAGAATCTCAAAGACTTCTCGGTGAGCGACAAGGGTATTACTTTTCTTTACGATGCAGGATTGCCGCATGCGATACAGGCTTTCGAGCCAGAAGGACAATACTTCTTCTCGTATTCCGACCTCACCCCATATCTGAATCGTAGCGGACCGCTTGGTCAATTCGTACGTTAAGGTAGAATGGACTCCATGACGGATCGGAAAATCCGAGTACTGGTAGCCAAGCCCGGTCTCGATGGTCATGATCGCGGGGCCAAGGTCATCGCCCGTGCGCTGCGTGATGCCGGGATGGAGGTCATCTACACCGGCTTGCGGCAAACACCAGAGATGATCGCTGCGGCTGCCTTGCAGGAGGACGTCGATGCGGTCGGCGTGTCAATTCTGAGTGGCGCGCATAATACTCTTTGCCCGCGTATCGTCGAGTTGCTCAGAGGACAAGGGATGGATGACTGTCTGGTGCTGCTCGGCGGCATCGTGCCAAAGGAAGATGTGTCGAAGTTAAAGGCAGAGGGTGTAGCTGAGATCTTTCTACCAGGCACGTCGACGGAAGACATCGTGAAGTTTCTTCGTGAGAACGTTAAGCCGCGGGAATAGGAGACGGGGGGGACGCGGGGACGCGGAGACACGGAGAAAGGCGACGGGAAGACCTTCGATAGATGAGTGAGCCGTTGTCCTCGTTAATCACTGAATTCACTGAGTCGGTCGCTGTAATCCGCTTTAATAGGCCTGCCACGCGTAATTCTTTGACAGTCACCACTCTCAACGAGCTGAGAACTTCGTTCTCGACAATTGCGGCGGACTCGAAGGTTGAGACGATTATCTTCACGGGAACTGACGATGTGTTTGCTTCCGGGGCAGACATTCGTGAATTGACCACTCTCAATCCGTCGTCCGCTCTGCAGTTTTCGAAGAGCGGGCAACAACTCTTCCAGACTATTGCGGACGCACGACAGACAACAATCGCGGCGATCAACGGCTATTGCATGGGAGGCGCACTCGACCTCGCACTCGCGTGTGACATTCGCATTGCATCTGCGCATGCCGTGTTCGCTCATCCGGGAGCCCGGCTGGGAATCATTACGGGCTGGGGTGGAACGCAGCGACTACCAAGGCTGATTGGCAAAGCTCGCGCCCTGGAATTCTTTGCCACGGCCCGACGCCTTTCAAGTCAGGAAGCTCTCGAGTTTGGACTAGTCAACGATATCTGTGACCCAGTCCTCGAATGTGCTGTTAACACTGCTCGCGATACATCACACAAGGCAAAGGCGCCGAATTTGACTTCGGCGCCTCTGTGAGTTTTGGTGTCCACTCTTTTCTAGAACTCGACTCGCCCTCCAAACTGAACGGTGAAAGGCAAGCCGACTGGTGGACCGAAGCCCGGGCCATAGAGTGAAATCGGCTGCATGAATGTGCCAGCCGCGGTAAGCGGGCTGAGTCCCAGGCGGTCGCCAAATGACAGATTGTCCCGATTGAAAATGTTAAAGAAGTTGACGTACGCCTTGAGTCGAACTCTTTCATTAATCGGAAATGATTTTGTAACGCGCATATCTACGTTCAGGAAACGCCCGCTCCGTTCCTCGAGGTTCCCGCCGTTGGCTACAAAACCAGTTCGCTGACTGTTTACCGAAACCTGCGTACAACCGGCGGCGGTTGCTCCTGCCGGCACCGTGCCGTTTAGAACTGATTGCAGCAGCGCCTGCGATTCAAAGCCGGTGCAGACGCGGTCAACTGTGGATCGGCCATCGCCGTCGATGTCGTTTCCGGAGTTGAGTGAATAGGGCCGCGCCGTTGCAAACTGGACAATCGGCGAGATCTGAAAACCGTAGCGCAGATCAAACAGCCCGCTGGCAACTATGCGGTGACGTTCATCGATTCGGGTTGGCCCAAACTCTCCAGCTCTGAATTGATTCTCCGGCGTAATAGCAATGCCGTTCCCGCTATACGACGCAGTTGGCTGTCCACCCCAGCCCTTGGAACTTGCCAGGATATAGCTCAAAGAGAAAAGCGTGTTGCGAGTTCTGCGACGCAGCGACGTGGTCCAACTGTCGTATCTCGAACGGTTGGTAGACGTGAACATATTGATTTGCTCGAGCCGGCCGGCGCCCAGCCCCGCGGCGACGAACGCAGTATCAAAGTAGCGCGTGGTCCCGCCCCGCGGACAGGCGGCGGTGACCGCCGATCCCGCCGGGCAACTCAGGATGCGCGGATTAATGTTTTGGACCCGATTTTCGTGCAGGCCCAACGTGTGAACATAGTCGCTGGACAGCACGTACTTTTCTCCTAGCTTGCTCTCTACTCCCAGCGACCACTTCTGCACATAAGGATCTTGCAGCGTCGGGTCATTGATGCGACCGAATCCGCCGAACTCAAGTTCGGTGTTATCGATTGTCGCCGGGACTGGCAGTGGATCGACCCCGAAGCGGAACGTAGACAGCTGACCAACACCTACTGAGCTGTTTACCAGGTCGAGCACTGTTTGATAGATGGTTGGGTTCCCCTGCTGTTTTGCGAATAGTGTCAGATTCTGAAAGATCTGATCGTAGAAGATCCCGTAGCCGCCGCGAATGACAGTTTCACCATTTCCTCTCACATCCCAGGCAAACCCGATGCGTGGCTGGAATTCGTTATAGCCGCTGGTGGTCTTGCTAACCAGGCTGGGATCTCCCGTAATCGCCTGGGCGCGCTCATTGTTGAGTTGTCCCAGGATCCTCATCGTGCGGTTATTGGTCTGATCAACCAGGATCTTAATGTTCGCATCCCAGCGCAGGCCCAGATTCAGCGTGAAGCGAGGAGTAATCTTGTAATCGTCCTGGACATACAACGCCAACTGGTGGAATGGAGGTTGACCGGTATCTCCGGCGCCAGTATTGAAGGTGATTTCATTGACCGCGCCGGGAGTTGCGAACCCCTGCGGATACAATCCGTTGGTGTTGTTCGTGATTACCAGAGGATCGTCGAAGAAAAAGACCTGATGACCGTTGGCGCCGAAGAAGAAAAAGCCGTTCAGCGAGGTGTGAATATAATTCACGCCAAACTTCAGCGCGTGCTTGTCGCGCAACACCGAGATGTCGTCGCGTAGTTGAAATTTGCGCTCCTTCGTCTGTTGCGGCACGTTGACGTTGGCGCCACTTTGCACTGACGGGAAGACCAGGTTCGGATCAGTCGTTACCCCCAGGATGTCGTTTTGGAAATTCTGGTACTGGAACGAGAACTGATTGACTACTCGTGGGGTAGCGGTATACGTGTGGTTCACGACAAAACTACTGAGCTTGTTGTTATTCGTATTTCCATTTTCCAAGTCACCCGGAAGGGTTGGATCAAACTGATCGTTGGGCGAATCGTTCTTCTGGAACGCGTAACGATAGAACATCGTCTGCTTATTACTGATCGTGTGATTGATCTTTATGGTAAGCAGCGTGTCGTTGTAGGGAAGCGGGATGGTTGAGGACGCGGTAATCCCGGGGATTGCGGCAATCTGGGGAAGCAGCGCCGGGTTCACTAAGAGGTTCTGACGTTCGCGAAATCGTTCCAGCGCACCAAAAAAGAAGAGCTTGTCCTTTACTATGGGACCGCCTATTGAGCCGCCAAATTCTTCTCGATCGTAACTGGGCTTAGGATCGGTCGACTGATTTTCAAAGAAATCCCTGGCGCGCAAGGACTGGTTGCGGAAGTTGAAGAAGCCTGAACCGTGGAACTCGTTAGTGCCGGATTTCGATATGACGTTGACCACACCGCCAACGGAACGGCCACTCTCGGCGGTCCATCGATGCTGCAACACCTGGAATTCCTGAATCGACTCATACGCAAAATTCTGGAGCATGCTGCCGACTACGTTGTCTTTGTTGTCACCGCCATCTACGTTAACGTCGATTTGCCGACCGTCACCTCCACTGAAGGAAACGGTTCCCACATGTGTCTTGGTGGGATCGAACGTTCCGACGGGCCGCGCCTCAGGAGCAATGACTGACAAGCTGGCGAAGGTGCGATTAAGTAAGGGCAGGTTCTGAACTTCGGCCGGCGTGATGCTCTTGCCGAGTTCGGAGGTCGTCGTTTCAACTGCCAGAGTATCAGCAGTAATCTGAACGGTGGCGGTCACTTCGCCGGGTTCTAACCGGAAATTCTGCGTGGCGTTCGCGCCTACGTTCAACTCGAAATCCGAGGCAACCGTCTTTTTGAAATTTGCGGCCTCAGCTGAAAGTTCATACTCTCCCGCAGGCAGCTCAGTGATCGTGTAGTTGCCTGCTTCGTCGGTGGTCCCCGTACGAGTCGTGCCGGTTCCTGAACTAGTGGCTGTCACCGTCGCGCCCGCGACGCCTCGATCCTGACTGTCGAGCACTCGACCTGAAATGTTGCCGGTGGTCACCTGCGCGACGGCAGAAACGGTCAACAGAATCATTGCCGCGAATACCAACGCGCCTCTGCGCAGCGCTTGAGCGTATCGACTCATTCGGACACCTCCTACGGTTATTTGGATAAAGAGATGGGGAGTTGTGTGGCGTCTTCACGCAGAAGTCCGCCGTGTTCTCGTGAAGCAACCAATGTTCCAAGAGAGCTTGGTGAAACTCAGTCGATACTTTTGAAGGAGAAAACTCGGGAGCGAACCAAGTTGAACTTTGGTGTGAGGAAAACTAAATTTACGATCGTGGATTTATGATGCTTTTCGGATTCCGACGTTATGAAAGTATCACTATTTTTTCGTAAAGCGAGCGATGCCGTTGCGACAGTCCTCGGTCATGCGCGCAATAACATTGACATCAACTCCGGTTTCGAGCGCATCGGTAAACGTCATTCCGTCCGTCTGATAGAGCAGGGTCTTGGTAAGTGCTACCGCAGATTTACTCAGCTTCTCAAATGCGCCGACGTACGCAGTCACCTCATCATCAAACGTCTCGTCAGCGAATACCTGATTGACTAATCCAATCTGTCGCGCTTCCTCCGCGCTGATCTCGGCGCCCCGAGTAAGCAGTTCAAACGCGCGTTTCTGTGAGACACTGCGCTTTAAGATCGCCAGGACCATTGCCGGAACGAACCCAATCTTCACTTCGGGATAACCAAAGCGGGCAGAGCTGGCCGCCAAAACAAGATCGCAAGCGCTGGCTAATCCACATCCGCCGGCCAGAGCTCTGCCACGAACCGCAGCGACCACTGGCACGGGCACTTGTCTAATCAACTCAAAGAGTTCCATCAGAGAGCGCGCGTCTTCCGCGTTCTCGGCAACGGATGCTTCGGATATCTTGCGCAGCGACTCGAGATCAGCGCCGGAACAAAAGTCCTGACCAGCGCCGCTGATTACCACAACTCGAACCGCATCTACTGCACTCGCCTCGTGCAAGGCGGCCTTGATGCCGCTGACGAGCCCGTCATTGAGCGCATTTCTCTTTGCGGGCCGATTGAGCGTGATGCGCGCAACGCTTCCATCGATGGTGGACAAAACCAATGAGTCTTCGTGAGTCATTTGAGTTTACGACTATCCAAAAGTGTTTCACGCAAAGACGCAAACTCAAATGACTCACGAAGACCCATTGGTTTTATCCACCATCGATGGAAGCGTTGCGCGCATCACGCTCAA
>JAMQPI010000214.1 GCA_023717565.1 Pyrinomonadaceae bacterium
ATTTGTCGCAACTCTGAAGGAGTTGCGACGGGTTTGTGATGGCGAGCGGCGACGCAACCCTTTCAGGGTTGCGTCTTTCCGTTAAGGGGACGCGTTTTCCCAGGGTTGCCAAAGCTCAACCCTGGGCTGCAATTCGCGAACACCTTCGGCGTATTTGATGTCGCGCGGTGTTGATTGTCGCGCGACGTTGATTGTCGCGCGACGTTGATTGTCGTGCGACGTTGATTGTCGCGCCGTTGTTGGCGCGTTAGCGGGGCGCCTTAATCCCAGACGTAACGCTCATCGTAGGTGATGCCATACGCTTTTAGGAAAGCGCGGTACTCGTCCTGAAATGTCACGCGCTTGTGGTGTTCCTCCTGGTTTTCGATATATCGAATCACCTCCTTGAGATTGGATTGGCTGACTGAAAATGCGCCGTAGCCTCCTTGCCAATAGAACTTTGCCAATCTTGGTGAAAGCTCCTTCACCCAGCCAGATGATGTTCGTTTGATCTCTTTCACGACTTCCGCGATCGAATGCGTTCTTGAGAGTGCAAACAGTGCGTGAATGTGATCCTCCACACCGTTGACAATCAGCGTTTCGCAATCTTGCTCACGCAAGGTCGTCGCAAGGTACGCATGCGTGTCAGTTCGTATGGTTTTGTCGCTGAGAAAGGGAAAGCGATTTTTGGTTGAGAAGATGAGGTGTGTCCAAAGACGCGAGAGGGATTGAGCCATGTGAGGTGGCCTCCAATTCAGTTTTCAGAAAGCTTGGGTCAGACTTTAGCATGGTGAGATGAAAAGAAAGAATGGGAAAATGGAAAGAGGGGATGGGTTGCCCGGGACATCAAAACTGACTCACTTCACGAAATCAGGCTGACTGCCAAGCTGGGTTTGTAGCCTTTCCGCGGACCCGATGCGAATGTTCCCTAGTCGTTCATTTGCAACGACATTACTGAGCAGCTTCCCGCCGCTGTCGCTATCGAGTTCGTGCTATATTCCTTTCGTGTCCCCCCAGCTTGTCCGTATTGGTTTCCTTCGATTGGCCGCGATCGATGCGAGAGCGGGTGAATTGTGTTCTTCACTGGAGGTGTGACTGATGGTTCATGAAATCATTGATGGAACGTATCGTCAAACTAATCTGACGAACGAGTCGCCAGAATACCTTGCCAGCCGCGAGGAGCTGCGACTGGCAGAGATTGAATTACTAAACCAACGTGAAAGAGTCGCCGCGCTGCGGCGCGCGCTGCCGAAGGGTGCGACGATTCAGGATTACGAGTTTCTTGAAGGCCCAACGTCGCTTGACGATGGCGATGCGCCGACAAAGAACGTACGGCTGAGCAACCTGTTCACTGCGCCGGATCGTTCGCTCGTGATTTACCACTTCATGTACGGAAAGAAGCAAACGAATGCGTGTCCAATGTGTACCGCCTGGATCGATAGCTTCAATGGAGTTGCTCATCACCTCGCGCAAAACGTTGACCTGGCGATTGTCGCGGCGGCTGATTCTTCCACCTTGCGCGCGTACGCACGAAAAAGAGGTTGGGACAAACTACGTCTGCTGAGCGCCGGCGACAACACTTTTAAGTACGATCTCGGCAGCGAAGATAGCGAAGGACATCAGGATTCGACGATTTCGGTTTTCACGCGAGACAGTGATGGCACGTTGCGCCATTTTTACAGTGGCCATCCAGGGCTGGCCAACGACATCAAAGAGCGCGGCATTGATGAGTTGAATCCGATTTGGAATGTGATGGACCTGACGCCGCAGGGACGCGGCAAGTGGTATGCATCGCTCGAGTACGGGACCAAGGTGCAAGCGGCCCGCGGCTGAGAAATCCTGGGTTCAAACTTCGCGTCCACAGTTTTTCGATCTCGATAGATAGCGCGGGGCCTAGTTGGTAAGGCAAATCGAAACTGATTTAGTTCCTCGGAACGCGCCGTCGAACAAGCTTGGTGCTGACGCGCACTGCCACCGCCCGCTGACTCGTTCCGGCTGACGGTGAGTGGTGGATCCAGTGGCTACCGCAAATGGTTCTGTGCGTTGGATCGTTCCGGTTGAGTGTGAGTGGTGGATCCAGTGGCTACCAGCGTGAACCTAAGAGACTGTACGCGCCGTGCGTGGGGACCAGCTTGGCATTTTCGAAGAAAGGAAAATACTTTGAGAAGATCATCAGTCCTGACAGTAATTTCACTTCTACTGCTTGGCGTTTTCGTTGCCACTCCGGCGCGAACCGCACCGCCCGACGGCACGCTCGTCGAAACCACTCCGTGCGCCGCACCCGCGAAAAGAACTTACGAGCAATACCTGAAAGAACAAAGAACCTCGCTCGAAGAGGAGGTCAAAGCCGCGGCGGGAGAAGGTTACAAATTAAATTATCTCGACAATTTCGATCGTTTTGTTTTGAGTCGCGAAGAATTCGAGCGCCGTGAATCTTTCGCCGATTACGAATGTCGGAAAATCAAATACATCAGCGACGGCTTGAAAGTCGTTGGCTTCATCTGGAAACCGAAACACCTGACGGGAAAAAAGCTGCCGCTAGTAATCGTTAATCGCGGTGGAAACCCAAACCTCGCGCTTTTGACGCCGCAGAGTTTCTATTACCCGTACGTGACCAACGGCTTTGTCGTCATCGGCTCGCAGTATCGCGGCGCAGACGGCGGCGAGGGCAAAGACGAATTCGGCGGCGCGGACGTGAACGACGTTTTGAATCTAATCCCGCTCGCCCGCGCGCTCGGCTACGTGGACATGAATAATGTTTTTATGCACGGCGCTTCGCGCGGCGGGATGCAGGCATTTCTGTCCATTAAAAGAGGAATCCCGATTAACGCTGTTGCGGTCAACGGCGCTTTGACCGACCTGACCGCCTCCGCGAAGGCACGACCCCGCGTTGCCGAAAGAGTTTGGTCCAGACTGATTCCTGGTTTTGCCGAAAATCCCGAAGAAGTTTTGCGCGAACGCTCAGCCGTCTTCTTCGCCGACAAAATAGACGTCCCAGTTTTGATCTTGCAGGGTGGCGCGGACTGGCGCTCAGACGCGGGGAGTCAGGCGCTGGGGTTAGCCAATAAGCTGCAATTGTTCGGTAAGACCTACGAGTTGCACGTTTACGCCGGAGACGATCACCCGCTCAGCATAAACCGTCTGGAACGCGAACGGAAAATTGTCGAGTGGTTCAGAAGGTATATGAAGTAACTCGCTGTTAGTACTTTTCAATCACACAGCCTAACAACGGTATGCTGGGGACGCGCAGTTAGGATATCTAACAATTCTTTCTGGACGTGACCGAATACACTGACCAAGGAGCAGTAACATGAACGCCAACGTCTCAACCTCGCGCTTATTGGCTCGCAACTCCGGAGTGGTCTTGCTCGCTCTCTTCTGCGCCGGCTGCCAGCTCATTGGCGGCAATCCGAAGCAAAAAGATCTCGACGGTCTGCAAGCGCGTCTCGAAGAATTTTCCAAAATACCTCCGAGCGAGCAACTCACGGATCAGCCTTACGTCAAAGGCCGCGTGCTAGTTGTCACCAGAAATCCAGACATGCCCTTTTTGACGATGACGCAAGATCCTAATGTCTGGCCGTCAGACAGAGCCAAAGAACTGCTGGCGCAAGCGCCTGATCAGGTCGGAACGGTCGTGGTGTTGAATTACTCGAAGGAAAAAGCAGGCGACTATAAAATCGCGGACGCTTCAGGTGGTGTCAGTGCCTACAGAGAAGTCTGCGAGTTAATTCTCATCGATCGCTCGATCCCTGCCGTCATTCATCGGAAAACTTTTCGCGGACCCGAGCCTCGTTCCACGACATCCATCAGCGAGCGTCAAGCCACAATCGTAACGTCGGTTGATCTGACTGAGCTGCGAAACTACATTATGAAGCTTCCCAGCAGGTAGCATTCAAAAGCTCGCGCGATGCGCCGCATAGGCTTCGTAATCCAAGTGTACATTTCAAAATTCAACTGCTTGAAGACGGGTTAACCTGGGTAACAATATACTTGGTTCATCAATGTCCGATATGCTTCAGCTTGTCGTCGAGATTCACAACACTCAAGCAATGATACTACCCGTAACGTCGCACATTGAGAGTTCCCAATCCAGACGACAAGCTGAAGCATGTCGGACATTCAAGATACTCTTCCCTTAAACTTGAGCCTTTGGGCGGACTCACTTGGGCTGTGGCGACGGCCGTGCCGGGCCCACGAAGCTCCCGCGGACGGTGAGCGGAGCCGGCGGCCAGTTGGTGGTCTTCCCCGACTCGGCATTCTTGCAGGTGGCGAGTTCGACGATGAAGCTGCCGCCGAGATCGGTTGAGCCTGCCCGCTTGGTGGCGCGGAAATAGCCGGTGGCACGATCTGCTGGTCGGCAGTCCAGTCTCAGCCGCCTGCCCCCGAGCCCCAGCGGAAACACGAGCCGCGTCCCTGGAGCGATCCCTCCGTCGCCGTCGGTCTCAATGAGCAGGTCCCAGCCGTCGGCGCTGAGCTCGAGGCGGCCGGGTTCGACGCTGCCGATCTGGGCGCCAGGGCTCGTGTGGTCGATTCGTAGCTCGCGCGGAGTACCGTCGAACTTCTTAACGAGCGAATCCGGGAGAATCCCGCCGAAGGGCAGGCCGGACCGAGGCACGATGACGCGCGCCTCGAACGACGGCTCTCGGGACACGTTTGAGACGCTCTCGGCAAACGTCTCGCTTGGGTCGTCCGGTCGCGATCCGAGCCAGAAAAGCCCGACGAGGCAAGCAACTAACGCCAGTGCGATAATGATCAGCGAGGTCTTGACGGATGTTTTCATCTACCCAAGATCAGCGAAGATCGTCGTGGTGGTCAAGCGACCGATCGACGATCCTGACGGCAATGGGTTGCTCTTTCCTCTCGAGGATGACAAATAGAAATAGCGACCCAACAAACGATGGAGCGGCTCACCGTTAAGTCGTTGGATCGCTTTGTGGAGACGCGGGTGCAAGAGCAACTACCGCGCATTTAGTGACGAAGGAGAGGCATGCGAACGAACTACGTGCTCATCGACTACGAAAACGTACAATCTGGGGACTTGTCCGCGTTCAAGCTGGATCACTTCCGCATCATCGTGTTTGTCGGTGCTCGTCAAAGCAAGATCCCATTCGAAACAGCGGCGGAACTTCAACAAATGGGGTCGAACGCCGAGTACGTAAAGATCTCCGGCACCGGTCCAAACGCGCTCGACTTCCACATTGCATTCTACATCGGCCAATTTGCGGAAAAGGACCCCGAAGCCCACTTTCATATCGTCTCTAAGGACGCGGGGTTCGATCCACTTCTTAACCACCTCAAGACTCGCAAGCTCCACGCGTTTCGCGTCCAGACGGTCCGCGACATTCCACTCCTGAAGACGGGCAACCCCACGCCTACAGCGGACCGGGTTGCAGTGATCGTAAACGATCTCCATAAGCGAGGTGTAGAGAAACCTCGCAAGCTCGGCGCGCTTCACGGCAAGACGGCCCGCGACACTCCACCTCTGAAGGCGGGCAACGCCAAGTCTACAGCTGACCGGATTAAAGTGATCGTAGACGATCTCCATAAGCGAGGTAAGGCCAAGCCTCGCACGATGACGACTCTGACAAGCACCATTGGTGCACTCTTCCGGAAGCAACTCTCACCCGAAGAAGTCGGCGCCCTGCTGACGGCCCTGCAAGCGCGTCGGTATGTGTCAGTTGTGGGAAACAAGGTATCTTACAGCCTCCCGACTTAAGATGGAGCTGACGCAAAGAACGCGCGGACCATCGTTAAGTCGTTAGGCGGAACGTGGAATTGCGGACGTAACGGAAGGGGGTTGGAGTGGGCTCAATTTTGAACGATGACG
>JAMQPI010000218.1 GCA_023717565.1 Pyrinomonadaceae bacterium
ACATGACCCACCGCTACCGCATTGTGGTACTGACCTCATGACACCGGCATCGCGCCTACTTAATCGCTAGGACTGTCGGCTCCAGCGGCGCCTCTTCGTCCTGCTCCTGCCGTCTGCTCCTGCCTCCTGCTCCTGTTCCTGCCGTCTTCCTCATATACGGCTTCTCGCAGTAGTGGAAGAACAACCAGGCAAAGATGATCGTGGCCGGTGTAACGACCAGCAGTGTGTTCAGCATTGGTGGCAACCGTTGGACGGCGAACCACCACGACTGCATGATCACCAACTCATGCGTGAGGTAAAGCGAATAGGAAAAGACGCCTAGCGACGCGAACGCCGTGATTAGGCGCGGCCGCCGTAAAGCTGTCAGCCACTGACTCTCGGTCTGCACCGCCCGATTCAACAGAATGAAAAAACCAAGTCCCCACATCGGATGCAGTAACAGCCAGCCAGAATCGTGAACCAAAGTGTCCTTGTGAACGAGTGGCAGAGTTATTGAGATCGCCGACGCGGTCACAACTGCCAAACTCCCCAGCCACACATTCCGACACCAGTTCGGCAGCTTAACTAGCCCGAATGCCGCTTCGACGGCTATGGCCCCTAGCGCCCAGGTGAGCCAGTGCGACGCGGCGCCTTCGGGCACGGGAATTCCAAAGCCAGTGGCGAGCCACAGATAGTGGCCGAAGAAATACCAACCCACCCGCGCAAGGCCACAAATAATTAGCGTTGGCCCCCAGCCCCAACGGTTACGCAGAAAGAGCAGCAGAAAATAAGCCAGGTAGAGTTGTTCCTCGACCGCCAGGGTCCAGAACACTCCGTTGATGCTGTAGCAGGTATGGGGATCGAGGTTGTGAAGCATCAGCAGATGCATCACTACGTCATATACAAAAAAGTGAGTGACATCGATGCCGGTGGTGAGCGCTGTGATGCCCAGGAAGAGTGCCAGGGTGATCAAGTAGGGCGGGTACAGACGTCGCAATCGTCGCTTCCAGAATTCAACGAACTTGATTTGTCGCGGTTGGCCGGCGGCGCGGTTTCTGGCCCACTGCAAGTGAATGCAAAAGCCGGAGATGACAAAGAAGAGAAAGACACCAATGTACCCAAATGAACTGAGAAACTGGATCAGCCTCACCGGGTATTGGAACAAATTGTTCGGGACTGAACTGGCTGTTTGGGATACGGCGTGGTAGAGCACCACCCCAAGCGCGGCGATACCGCGGAGAGCATCAATGCTCGCCAGACGGCCGCCAGGGAGAGCTACGGTCTTAATTGCTTTCAACGTATGTTTTTACTGAAGACTACGTTGTAAATTCCCAGAGCCAGAATGATTCAAAAATAAAGTGGCCTTCGAAAGGCCACTCTATTCAGTTTCCTAAACTAAATGGCGCATGCAGTGTCAGGCGACAATTCTAGACTGAAACGATAGACGTAACGTCGATATTGTACTTTCGTATCTTACTGTAAAGCCGCGGGCGATAGATTCCCAACAGATTCGCCGCCGCCTGCTTGTTGCCGCCAGTGCGTTGCAGCGTTCTTTCGATCACCAGGCGTTCAATGTCTTCCAGCGTCATGTTAGGTGGGACATCCCATCCCTGACCGGCGGATCCTGCTTCCGGAAGCGAGCCATTATCGAACGGCAAGTCAACGGGTTCGATCCGGTTCCCCTTGGCTAGCAGCACCGCGCGCTCGATCACGTTTTGCAACTCACGCACATTGCCCGGCCAGAGATGCCCAAAGAGCCGCTGGTAAGCTGCCTGCGACACGCCGCCAATTGCCCGCTCATACTTTTGCGCGTACATGTGCAGGAAGTGTTCCGTCAGCAGTTGAATATCTTCGTTGCGCTCGCGTAAGGGTGGAACGTGAATGGTGATAGTCGAAATCCGATAAAAGAGATCGTCTCGTAGCAGTCCATCACGGATTGCGTCAGCAGGCGGCCGGTTAGTCGAGGAAATAAGCCGAAAGTCGACCGCGTAGGTTTTTTCAGAACCAATCTTCCGATAACTTCTCTCTTGCAACACCCGCAGGAGTTTGGGCTGGAGTTCCACCGGCATCTCGGCGATTTCATCGAGCATTAAGGAACCGCCGGCGGCGTGCTGCACCAGTCCTTCCTTATCCGCATGAGCGCCCGTGAAAGCGCCTTTGGTATGGCCAAAGAGTTCCGACTCGATTAGTTCTTTTGGCAGCGCGGCACAATTGACCTTGATAAACGGTTTCTTGGCGCGCAGAGAGTTGTAATGAATTGCGTTGGCTATTAATTCCTTGCCTGTGCCTGACTCGCCGACGATCAGGACGTTCGCGTCTGATTTAGCTACCGATTCGATGGTCTCGTAAATCGTTTGCATCGGCTTGGCGGATCCGATGATGTTGAAATACTCCGAGCGAGTGGACATCTGGCGGCGCATGCTGGTTGTCTCGGCAACCAACTCGCGGCGTTCGAGCGCTTTGTCCACCAGGGGCTGGATTTCTTCAAAGTCGAAAGGCTTTTCCACAAAGTAGAAGGCGCCGGCTTTGGTGGCTTCTACTGCGCGCGCAACGGATCCGTATCCAGTGACGACAATTACTTCGGTGGTCGGTCGGGCATCCTTCATGTGACGCATGATCTCGAGACCATCCATATCCGGCAGTTGCAGATCGCAGATGGCCAGGTGATGTCCGCCCTGGTCGAAGAGCGCGATGGCCTCGGCGCCAGTGGCCGCGGTATCCACTGAATAACCTTCCTCCATAAGGTTTTGTTTCAACGAATCCGCCATCAGGGGCTCATCGTCGACGACCAGAATCCGCACGTTTTTGTTCTCCACCCTTTTCTCCTCCTTGAAAGTAGCTGTGGCTGTGTTGTCCATAAGGCCGATAGTCCTTTGCGTGCTCAAATTTCTTTACGACGTTAATGGCAGACGAACAGACAGAGTTTCTTTCCGCTGCTCTGCTGAGCCACCGTGAGCCTCGATGACTTTGGCCGCCAATGACATGCGAATCTCATCGCTGCCGGCGAATGATCGAAAGGGATCGTGATCGAGGTTACCTAACTCGTGCCATTCAATAACAACGGTGGCCTTGTCGCTCTTCTCTCGACGCATACTGACCGTTAGGGTCCGGTTTTGATCATCGCCGCGCATTTTCATGGCGCCGACCGAGATCGACTTCAACGCATCAGCCAAAACTGTTGGATCAAACTCACCGTTAAGGGGAAGTGGCTCCGCATCGATGATGATTGCTCCAGTCAACGGACCGGTCGTATGCGCCGGCTGCGAGAAAGCCCCGGCCACCGTTCGCATTATCTTCTGCACATCAACGCCGACCTGCTTCCGGAGCTCAATTGGCCGGCCATACTGCACCAGCGTCGATAAATCGCCGGCGGCGCGATCCAATCCGGCGATTAGCTTATTGATGGTTTCCATCTCATCTTCCGGCCGGGCGCTCCTCTCCGACCGCTTGCGCAGAAACGTGGCATACAATTTGAGGCCATTTAGCTGGTTTTTGAGATCGTGAACGATCTGAACAGATGCTCGCCCCAAGGTCTGAAGTGAGTTGTTATCCTGTGGCTTCAGTAATATTGGCTTCATCGAGGACGTGTTCATACCTTTCCGGGCCTCGCCCCTGCAATCGGGACGTATTCTTGGGGGGAAGTCTGGTGTATGAATTGACCCGAAATACCGAATTCGATCTGTCGGATTTCGATGCAGCATCTTAGCAAAAAGCCCCAGCGTATTCTAGTGATACAGTCAAGCCAACGACTTAAGGGTGATCAGGATTTGAGAGTAGAAGTAAAATCCCGCGAAAGCACGGACGTGCAGCTCATGGCCAACAGAGGAAATGGGGTTAGGGTGTTGCTTGTTGAGGATACCGAAGATAATCGCCTGATGATGCGACGGCTCCTTGAATTAAGCGGGTACCGAGTCTCAGAGGCGGTTAACGGTGTCGAGGCTGTGACAGTGGCAGAACGGGAAACGCCAGACCTTATTCTCATGGACTTGAGCTTGCCCATGGTCGATGGGTTGGCGGCCACCCGCCAAATTCGCCAGTTGCCGGATATGGCAAAGGTCCCCATCATCGCAGTTTCAGCTCACGACACAGCTGATTTTCATGCCGAGGCGCTAGCTGCGGGATGCGATGCGTATGTAACCAAACCGGTAGACTACACCGAACTCGAAGATCTGATCTCTGACCTTACCGCAAAGTAGGATAGATACCTGCTCAACTCCCCAGGAACATCCTTGCCCCGGCGGAGTCTAATTGGCTTTAGGGAGTCATCTGAGATCTGAGATTTGAGATCTGAGCCTGGCGATTGCAAAACGGATCCCAGGACTCTACAATTCGGCGCACAAAGATGGCGGCTACAGAAAGAAATCTCGACACATCGGAAGATTCTCGGCGAAAGCTGATTATCACTGTAGCCATAATTGCTGCCGTGGTAATCGCCGGGTTTTTCTATGTCCTGATGCGTGCCAGCAGTGGAGGCGGAAATATCGATCCGGTACTGGAAGCGGCTATTCGCGCGGGCTCGCCTGAGTGGGAGCAGAATCATTCCAAGATCGTCCTGGACGCACCAGAAGCCGACGAAGCAAAGCGAGCGTTGGGCGACATCGTGATGAATTTGCAGACGACTGTCCGCAATTTCACCGGCCGAACACTCAACGGCCTTGAAATCCGCGGGGCCGTGGATGATCAGCAGGGTAAGGCCGTGAGGCAGAAGACATTGGTGGTGATCCCCACCCCCAGGCAAGTTGAACTGGGACCAAACCAAACGATGGTGGTAGTGGTGCACCTCGACGGAATGAAGGAATCCGATAACCGCGCTAAGATCAGAATGGAAGTTACCGGATTCAAGTTCAAATAGTAAGACCCTTTTCCTTAATTCCCACCCAGCCGGGCAATAGCCGCCTCACACTTGCCGATCGCTTCAGTTACTACATCAAGTCGGGCGCCGTCTTCGCCGGTTATTTTGCCGGCCTCACGAAGAGCTTTGTAGATTTCCTGACTCTTCTGAAACCAGGAACGAGCTTCGCGCCAGTGAGCCAAGCGCTTTTGTGTCGATGTCTTATCATCGGAAGCCAACGCCGCGTAACCTTGCCCCAGGCCTTGCTGTACGTTGCCAACGCGAAAATGAGCGATTTCATCGCTTGGCGAAGCGGCGAATGACTTCTCGAGTGTCAGGAGAGATTGATTCAGAAGTTTGATGGCTTCAGCAGCATCTCCGGTTTTTATCATCATCTCGCAGACAGTAGTTTGGACAGTCGCTACTACCTGACGAAACTCTTCGTTTTGCGGGTCCTTGGACAACATATCCACGAAGATTGCCAGCGACTGGCGCGAACTATCTAACGCGGTTTTTGTATCTCCGAGTTTTGCTGAAACTAAAGCTACGTTGTAATAGCTAACAGCATGGGCACGTCGTAATTTTGTGTTACTTGGCTCTGCCGCTAGTCGTGTTTCGGTCATCTGGTAGATTTTGCGATACAGCAAGAGAGCTTCCGCATGATTGTGCGCGAACGATGTGAGTACTTCCGCGACTCTATCGTAGCAATACGAGAGATTTTCCCGGGTCTTGATGTCATTGGGAGCGGCTGCGGCTGACTCCTCCATAATTACTACTGCTTTACGAGTATTCTCTAAGGCTTCCTCAGTACGACCGTTTAAGCCCTGCATATATCCAAAGTGTGCATAACACAATGCTAGATCGGAAAGAATCTTGGGGTCGTTTGGTGAGTCTGCTGCATTTTGTTTACATACTGCTAATGCCTTGCCATGATATTCAAGCGCCCCACCCAGGTCAGCTTGCACCTGTAGTATGTGTGCCACCTTGCTGTAACTGGTTGTTAGCCACCGACGAAAATAGACGTTCTTCGGTTCCTGTGCCACCAACGCTTCCCTGATTGCAAGTGCTTTGCGATAACTCATGCCGGCTTCTTGACGCTTCCCTAAATTCGAAGTATTCAAGCCGCCTTGAATGTTGCCAATCTTGTCGTATGCGGAGGCTAATTCGAGCTGCAACGACGAGTCTTGCCCCGCTTCGCTCGCTAGCTTGTCCAGATACTCTAACGCGCGACTGACCAATAATTCCCTGGACGGTGTCGATCCCGGTAAGTTTTGAATCGAATCGTGAAGTTCAAAAACCACGGAGTTCGCCAGTTTGCGAACATCATTGAAACGGCTTTGAGCTTTGTCGCGTTCTCGTCGAGCCACCCGCGCTTGCCAGGCGGTAATGCCTGTCGCGCTCAGCAGGGTGACAATCACAATCGCGGCAGCGAGCACCGCGGTCGTGTTTCTCCGAATGAACTTGTCCGCTCGATAAGAATAAGTGTCCGGGCTCGCCATAACGGGCAGGCCTTGTAAATGCCGGCGAATGTCTTCGGAAAACTCCTGCACCGACGCATAACGACGCTGCGGCTCTTTGCGCAGCGCTTTGAGCACGATGTTGTCCAGATCGCCCTTGAGCGATTTCGGATTTCGGAGTTCGGATTTCGGATTTGTTTTGGCGGTGCGTATTCCGTTGTCAGTAGTTGGTAGTTGACTGCCCGTTGCGTTCGCGTCGTCTAACTGCGACCTACTGGCGGCAGTGCTGGGTTTTTCGGGTTCTTCCGCCAGGATAACCTGAGCCACCTCTTGCGGCTGTCCGCTGCTAAGGCGATAGGGATGATGTCCGCTCAAGAGTTCGTAGAGGACGACGCCGAGGCTGTAGACATCCGCAGCTGTTGTAATTGGCAACCCGCGCAATTGCTCGGGGCTCGCATAGGCGGGGGTCATCAATCGCTGCATGCTTAGAGTTGCCTCACCGGTGTGAGACCAGTCAGGACTCAGTAGTTTCGCAATTCCGAAGTCGAGCAACTTCGGCACGTCGTCAGCTGTCACTAGAATGTTGCTTGGTTTGATGTCGCGATGAACGACCAGATTCTGATGTGCGTACTGCAGTGCCGCGCAGACCTGCCGAAACAGCTTCAGGCGTTGAGCAATCGTAAATCCACGGTCATCGCAGTATTCATCGATCGGCTCACCTTCGACATACTCCATTACGAAGTAAGGAAGCCCGTCGGTAGTTGTGCCACCTTCAAGCAAACAGGCAATATTTGGATGTTCGAGGTTGGCGAGTATCTGCCGCTCCATCACGAAGCGACGCAGAATCGAGTCGGTATCCATCCCTCGATTGACGAGTTTGATGGCGACTTGCTTGTGATATTGATCGTCGGCGCGGACAGCAAGAAACACTGTGCCCATGCCGCCGCGTCCAATTTCGCGGATAACCTCGTAAGGACCGATGCGCTGTCCAACCAGAGTTTGTGCGCCGTCGCCTTCAGCCCATTCTTTAGTTGCGATGAGTCCGGCATCAACGAGCGCTGGGGAGGCCAGGAAACTGCCCGACTCGTTGTGTGAAGCAAGCAACCGCTCGACTTGGCGCAGCAGATCCTGGTCGCCGTCGCAAGCCTGTGCGACAAACGCCGCGCGCTCTTCTGGATCGAACTCGAGCGCGGCGTGAAAAACCGTTTTGAATTTCTGCCAGGCTTCAGGAGTCATGGGACTAAATGCGCGCATTGTTTGGTGTTGAGAACCCTGGCTAGCGTTAGGACGATAGCATTCCCCACTAACTTACGCGCAACCGGGCTCATAATCGGCTCATTTTAGATCAAATCGACGGTGCATCATCCGGGGCAGATCTGTCACTCAGCGCTTGGTGCAGCCATGCCCGGGCCATCGCCCACTCGCGTTTTATCGTTGAATTCGAAGTCTTCATCACTTCAGCGGTCTCCTCAATGGTTAGCCCGCCAAAATAGCGCAGTTCTACGATCCGGCTCTGCTCCGGATCGATCTCGGCCAACGCCTTCAACGCTTCATCAAGAGCCAGCAACTTAATATTCGGCTCCAGCGAAATATCAGGGACCTCATCGAGCGACAGTTTTTCCTGCGACCCGCCTCGCTTCGTCGCCGCGTGCCGGCGTGCACTGTCAATCAAGATGCGTCGCATTGCTTGCGCGGCGATGGCAAAGAAGTGCGAACGGTTTTGCCAGCGAGCGTCCTTTTGGTCGATCAACTTCAGGTAGGCTTCGTGCACCAGAGCAGTGGTTTGCAGCGTATGTCCCGGCCGCTCGCGGTAGAGAAAGTTGTGAGCCAGGCGGCGCAGCTCGTTGTAAATCAGAGGTAGCAGGTCCTCGAGTGCTTGCTCATTCCCCGCGCTCCAGTCCTGGAGTAGCTGGGTCACGTGTTCGGAGTCAGCGGACATCCATCCTCAGTTCAACTAGGTTTTGCTGGTTGATTTCGTGTGCCAGAAGAGACGTCGCTACCTGCGCCGATATTGTGGTCGCCTAAGCGGAGGCAATAGAAGGAAATTCACTCTTTCTTGGCTTTGCAGACCTGCAATTCAGACAGATCGATTGTTACCTACGGTAGCACAGGGTTTTCGGGATTAGTAGCGGTCTGGCGGTAGGAAGTTCGAGCTTCCCAACCTGCGAATTGCTGTCGCTTGAGTTGTCCCACCAACCCAACTTCTCAGCTTAACCACGCATTTCGTTTCCTCTGAGCCAATTCGAACCCTGTTTGCGCGTATTTAGGTAGACGGAAATTATGCTCAAACCCTTGGTAACTAGATATCGGAGACAAAGCTGTGAACATTCAAATGAAACATCATAAATCCTCAATAACCATCTGGCTTCGACTCGCGGTGCTCCTTTTATGTTCGGTGTTTGCCGTGCCGGCCGCGGCGCAAGTAACGCAAAGACAAAAAATTACCAGCGAACCACGCGGTGTCGGCGCCCAGTTCGGTAATGCGGTGGCCATTAGCGGAAATACGATGGTTGTCGGAGCTCGGTTTGATAGCACGACCGCCTCTCAGGCGGGCGCCGCGTTTGTCTACGTTCTTAACGGGACGACCTGGACACAACAGGCAAAATTGCTCGCCAATGATGGCGCGACTCTCGACAAGTTTGGCCAGTCAGTGGCTATTAGCGGTGACACGATTGTTGTCGGCGCATATCAAGACGACTCGCCTTTATCGAATGGCGGTTCGGCCTATGTTTTCGTCCGCAACGGCACGACCTGGACGCAACAGCAGAAACTAACGGCAACCGATGGCACGGCTGATGACGAATTTGGCAATGCCGTCGCCATTGTTAGCGACACCCTCGTCATCGGAGCGCATTTCGCAGACCTCCCGAGTAATTCCGCAGCAGGCGCGGCGTATCGATTTACGCGCAGCGGAACAGTTTGGACCGAAGTCCAGAAACTCACTCCAAGCGGGGCCACCCTCGGTGGGAATCAATTCGGCGAATCGCTTGCAGTTAGCGGGGATAAGCTGGTGGTCGGCTCGGACCACGACGATACCCCGGAAACGGCCGCTGGTGCAGTGTATGTTTTTGTGGACAGTGGCGCGGCTTATGGCCTTCAGCAAAAACTAACGATTGGGGACGGCACTAATGGCGATCTATTCGGTTTCTCAGTCGCGATTGAAGGCAATACGTTGGTTGGTGGAGCGCGTGAAGACACGCCGATCATTGGCCAAACGGCTTTCGGTGCGGCTTATGTTTTTGAATTCAACGGCGCCACCTGGACGCTGCAACAAAAACTTACTGCATCGGACGGTGCGTCAGTTGACCGCTTCGGTTGGTCGGTCGCCGTCGACGAAAACGTTGTCGTGGTCGGTGCCCGCGAAGACGACACAACAGCGGGACCGGATGCCGGGTCTGCTTATCTGTTCACGCGCAGTGGAACAACCTGGACAGAGCAGGAGAAGATAACCCCTGACGATCCTTTCAACGGCGACCGTTTCGGCGCCAGCGTCGCTTTGAGTGCTGACAATTTGGTCGTCGGCGCGGCGGAGAAAAACCTAACCAGTCCTAACGGACAAGGGGCGGCCTACTCTTTTAGTACGCGAGCTCGATCAGTCTTCCCCGACTTCGATGGCGATGGGAAAGCCGATCTTTCCTTCTTCCGCCCCTCGGATTTTACTTGGAGGGTTATTAGGAGTTCCGACGGCGCTACTTCCTCGGATAGACTCGGCATTCCGGGCGTTTTAATCGCGCCCGCCGACTATGACGGCGACCGCAAAACGGAACGGGCTGTATTCGATCCTTCCACCGGGAATTGGTGCATGGAGCTCAGCTCAAACGGTTTTATAGTCTGCTCTGTCCTCGGCGCTACAGGAGATTTGCCAGTGCCCGGCGATTTTGACGGCGACGGACTGGCCGACCTGGCAGTTTTCCGTCCTTCAACCGGGCTGTGGTTGATACGGAATAGTTCCAATAGCCAGGTTGTCAGCACAACATTTGGTAGCAGCACAGACAAGCCGTTAATCGGGGATTTTGACGGCGACGGCAAATCTGACATCTCAATCTACCGTCCATCAACTGGCGAGTGGTTTATCCTTGGCAGTTCGAATAGCACAATTTTCATAGTTCAGTTCGGCCTCCCAGGGGATATTCCAGCGCCGGCTGATTACGACGGCGACGGCAAGACTGACACCGCCGTTTTCAGGAACGGTACCTGGTTTATCCTTCAGAGTTCGAATAGCACCTCTTTCATTATCCAGTGGGGCATAAGCTCAGATTTTCCGGTGCCTGCCGATTACGACGGCGATGGCAAGGCCGACGTGGCCGTCTACAGGTTCGGGACCTGGTATATCCTTCGCAGTGAGACTTCTACATTTTTTGCCGCGCAGTTTGGCGCCTCTGGAGACCGGCCAGTTCCCTTGTTCTTTGTCCGGCAGCCCCTCGCGAGCGCGAGCTTGCAATTCAGTGCCACCAACTACCCCGTCAACGAAGATCCCACCTCGGCGGTAATCACAGTCACTCGCACCGGCGACAGCAGTAACGCGGTCTCCGTTTCTTACGCGACCAGCGATGGTAGTGCTCTTCAGACATCTGACTACTCAAATGCGCTTGGGATCCTCACTTTTGCCAGTGGTGAAACGTCCAAGACCTTCACAGTCCCAATCTCGGAGGACTCTTTCGTGGAAGGGACAGAGACAGCAACGCTCACCTTGAGCAGCCCAACCGGTGGTGCTGTGCTTGGATCTCAAAGCACTGCCACGCTGACGATCCTTGATGACGCCACGGAGCCGTCAGCGAATACTATTGATGTTCCTGGACCCTATGTCAGCCAGCACTATCACGACTTCCTCAACCGCGACGGGGACGCCGCTGGATTGGCGTTCTGGACGGACCAGATCACCAGTTGCGGCAACGATGCGCAGTGCATTGGAGTCAAGCGTGTCAACGTTTCTGCCGCGTACTTCCTTTCGATCGAGTTTCAACAGACTGGTTACCTGGTCTACCGCTTTTATAACGCCGCCCTGAACCGGTCTAACGGGCTGCCCCGCTATGCGGAGTTCCTGCGCGACACTCAAGGAGTCGGACGCGGGGTTGTGGTTAACGTCGCCGGCTGGGAAGCGGTGTTAGAAGCTAATAAAGTCGCCTATGCCAATGAGTTCGTCGCCAGCGCAGAGTTCAAGGCGCTTTATCCGCTGACACAAACCCCGGCGGTCTTCGTTGATTCGTTGTACACTCATGCAGGGATTGTGCCCACTGCGGCAGAGCGCCAGGCGGCAATCGATGAATTCAACAACAATCCATCGACAGCGCAAGCACGCGTGCTTCGGCGCGTGGCTGAGCATCCAGCGTTGGTCCAGCGAGAATTTAACCGGGCTTTTGTGCTAATGCAGTATTTTGGTTATCTCAGGCGAAATCCTGACGATGCGCCCGACAACAATCTAAGTGGCTATAATTTCTGGCTCGCGAAGCTCAATCAGTTCAACGGTGACTTCGTCGCAGCGGAAATGGTGAAGGCCTTCATTCAATCGGGCGAATACCGACGCCGCTTTGGGCAGTAGCGTAATGAAGTCAGTACCGTGGGACTACCACGGCCGTGTCAAAACTCAACGGAGTGTCATGAAGTCAGTACCGTGGGGCTACCACGGTCGTGTCAAAACTCCGTTGCGCTTCAACCAGAAAGGGAAAAAGAAATTGAAAAGAAATCTGCATTTGCTCAAGGGCTGTTTGCTTCTCGTTCTGGCGTGGGTTGCCCCCACTACCGTAGCAAATGCCCAGCACAAGGATATGATGGGCGGCAATTGGAATAATCCGGTTAGCGCCTCGATTGGAAACATCATTAATGATCGCATCTGGGCCAGGATGCGAGCGAAAGCCCGGGCGCGGCGAAAGAGCGGGAATGTGTCTGCGGCCAATTCCAGCGCACCGGAAACTCGAATTGCCGATGCCGAGCCGTCAAGAAAGTCGCCTGCCCAAATCGCGGCGGCCACGCGCTTTCGTCCTACCGGGACGCAGCTGACTACCCGCGAGCTCGCCGACGCCTCCGGTAATACGCCCGAGGAAAAAGAGCAGATGTTCAAAATCATGGGCGCAGCGCTGACGCTGTATGAGACGGAGGCGCGACGCCTTGGCCGGCCCAATGATTTCGCCCTGGCCCTGGCTGTGGCTCTGGCCGTCAATAGCAGCGTCTATAACGGAAAGCCAGAACCGGAGGAGGCCCGCCTCCTGGAGATCGGAGATGCTATCGGCGAATTAATGGCGGAAGATAATGTGTTCGGAGGAAGCACCGACAAGCAGAAACAAGAAATGTACGAGACCATGGTGATTTTCACTATGTTAGTCCAAGCGGGAGCAAATGAGGCGAAACAAGACGGTGATGCAGCCGGCGCCGAATCATATCGTCAGCTTGCCGGAAAAGTTCTAACTTCCATCAGCGGAATGCCGCCGGAAAAAATCCGACTCGACACCGAGGCCGCCGCAACGGTCGCAGACAACCCGGCTCCACGGCCTGCAGATTCACTACCTCAGGCCACGTCCACTAACGTCGCAGCGATGCACGCCGCTGCATTGGTAAAGGAATTTGAGAGCAACGAAGTTCGCGCTAATCAGACGTATGCCGGAAAACGGGTGCGCATTTTCGGAACAGTCAATTCAATCGAGATCGACAACGACGGAAAGATCATTTTGACTTTCAAATCATCAATTTCGACTTACAATAATGCCCGTTGCTATTTCAGCAAATCACAGGGTTCGCGTGTGGCCGCGATAAATGCGAATGAGGTAGCCACGGTAGAAGGAACCGTCCGCGGACTGGGAGGCGGTTGGGATGGTGCAAAGGCATTTGTCGTATTGGAAAACTGCATAGTTCCGTGAGCTGGCGTATGAAGAAGATTCTTGGGAAGACTCTCGTGCAATTAGTCATGATCGTCTCAACGACCCCGGGCATCTATGGCGCGCTGCCGCAAACGATCAATCCCGTTGGCAAATACGTCTACAAAACATACCGCGAAGGCAAAGGTGGCTTTGTAAACTCGCTGGAGATTGGCAAGGCCAGTGGCGGCAAATTCCACGTCAGTTTCGAAGGTACATATCTCTACATGGCCGGGAAGGACGAGACCTTTCACGAAGGTTCAGGCGAAGGAGACGGTCACCTTAATGGGAATGTCTTGTCGGCGAACCTAGACGATGGCGCGGGAGGTATCTGCCGGCTAACGATTACTCTCGCGGCTGGTACTGCATCAGTAAAGGCATCTCCCAAGTGCGGACTGAATGTGGATCCTCAGGGAGTTTATAAGAAGGAAACGACTGCTGAGCGTTCAGTTCAAGCAAGCACTGCACCCGCGGCTTCTGCTGCAAGGTCCAAAGGATTTGAAGTTTGCCCTGATCCAAATGCGCCGTGCGATTCAAGGGCGCGGAAATTTGCAGCATATGAGATGCCTTTTCGTCTGCCAGCCAATCTTAAGCCAGGTAAGGAATTCAATTCGGCGCCATTCTTCGGGATCATCATCAAGACGTATGAGTCCGAGGATTGCGACGCCGACGATCACACTGCCAGCATCGAGCGCGAACGGATACAGATTCAGAAAGTGTATCCAACCCGGAAGGTCTTTGCGTCATACAGTTGTCCAAATATGGACGCACTTACTTACGATTTCCCAGGATTGATGGATGCCAGCGGAGAGAGAGCTTTAATCAACACCTTCATCGGTGTCTACGCAGGACAGACCGTGGCCCAGGCAAAAGAATTCCTGGTCTATGTCCGAACCCTGTATCCACAAGCTGTGCTAAAGCGCATGACTGTTGGTTATTCGATCATTGAGCAATAAAACAGTTGGAAGGGCAAAAACGATCCACGAAACCACACGAAATAAGACATCTGTTTCGTGCTGTTTCGTGGATCGTTTTCGCCCCTACGACTATTCAAGAAACAACTCTTCCAGCGACTGCCGGACGGGTTGAACTGAAACGAGCTTGCCTCCGGTTCGCCTCAAGGCCGCGATCACTTCATCGACATCCTTCTCGTCTGGAACTTCTATTCTCACTCCGCTCGCATTGGACGTTAACCGGTAATGATCGCCGCCTTCTGGCAGGTGAAACCTCAGGGTGTCCGCATCACTCCCGGTGGCCACAATTTCCACGTGGTTGGAATCGCCGGCTCGCTGACGCAGTTCGTCGAGGTTGCCGACGTGGGCGAGTTTCCCGCGCTTCAGAATCGCCACCCGGTCGCACAACACCTCAATATCTGAAAGGATGTGCGAACACATGAACACTGTCTTGCCTTCCTGACGCAATCCGGCGATGAGATCGCGCACTTCGCGGCGTCCGACAGGGTCGAGCCCGCTCATCGGCTCATCCAGAAAGACCACCTGGGGATCGTTGATCAGTGCCTGGGCCAGGCCGACGCGCTGCAGCATCCCTTTGGAGAACTTTCTCAACTGAATGTCCCACCTTTTTTCATCCAAACTCACCCGGCTCAAAAGGTCTGCTGCGCGTTTGCTGCGCTCGGCCTTGTCATACCCGAATAGCTCACCGCAATATTCCATGAACTCCCGGCCGGTGAGGTAATCGTAGAAGTAAGGATTCTCGGGCAGGTAGCCAATCCGACGATGCATCGAGATGTCGGCGATGTCATAGCCCATAATCCGAGCGCTGCCGCCGGTTGGGAAGATCAGCCTCATCAAGAGTTTTAACGTCGTAGTTTTTCCGGCGCCGTTAGCCCCGAGGAATCCAAAGATCTCACCCTCGTTGACGGTCAGCGAAAGCCCATCCAACGCCCTCACCTTACGCTTGCGCCAGAAGCCGACTTCGTAGTCCTTGGTTAAGTTTTCTATTTCAACGATTATAGACATAGTGATCTTCCGTTTCAGGGCCGCAGGGTTACTCGATAGATTACGAAGATTCCGACGCGTTCCCCACTGTCACGCTCGTACCAGCGGTCTAGATTGGCATAATTGGGTTCGGCCTCAGTAGGGGCCACAACATAGGACAGTAAAGGATCCGCGGCACGCTCGCGCGAAAAGGAATTAAGGAACTCAGAATAGCGACGGACCTCGACCCTCATGTCGTTGACTGTTATCGGTTTTGGATCAGGCGTGAGCGTTGTGATTACGCGCTCAACGCCAAAGAGAGCAGTCAGAGTACTAAACTGTCCGTCCAGCAACGACTGGCTCAGCGCTTTTTCATCAACCCCTGAGTAGTACATGTAAAAATGGTAGCGCTCTTTGCTCTGCTCCAGGCCGGCGACTCCCGCCGCCGGTGTGTGGAGTGCCCACAGGACAGCCTGTGGAGCGCCCGTGGGAATATTGCCCGCCACCATCAGGTTGGTTGAGTAGACGATCGGGTATGAGCCGGTGACGCGTCCACGGTCATAGGTTCCGTCTTGTTTTGCGATCTCAGCGAGCCGCGTGATCGCCAGCATGGAATCGTCGCGTATGCGTGCATAAGCAGCGTTTCGTCTTGTTGACCCTGCCAGCTCAACTACGCCCCACCCGAAGGCCGCCAGAGCGACGTAGACCAGGACGCGGCTCGGAATTTTCCCTGGTGACTCTTTGCGACCGTGAAACAGGACCACTGCGGCAAGCACCAAACCAACCAACGCAACATAGTTTGCAATAAAGACCTGGTAGTGAATCGGTTGTAAGGAACGGCCAGTCAGAATCTGTTGATTGAAGACAAGGAATGGCGTCAGCGCCAGAGACGCGGTGAACAGAACTGTCGGGTTCCTCAAGTCAAGTTTAAGCCGCCAGCCAGCCAATCCGAATGCGCCCAATATCGCAAAGCCGATCAGCTCAGGAGCATAGAGGAGGTCAGGAGCGTGCGAGTATGACAGTAATTGCGTGCTGTCCATGCTTGCTGAGCGTTGGAAAAGCAGGATGAAGAAGCACACGACTGCTACGGCAGCAATTCCGGTAATGATAGCAAACGGCAGAGCCAACAGTCGCAAATCGCGAGGTCGGGCGACGCACCAGAACAGAACGAGGGCGGCCATTAGCGCCAACGCGGCTGTCCATAAATAGAAGTAGGAGAAGACGAGCAGCACAAAGACCAAACCTGTCCAGGTCGCCGATCGGATTTCAGAGCGTCTGTTTCCGCGCGGCAAAGACCGCCACAGTAACGTGCAGAACAGAAAAAAGAGAGGGAAAGCAACCGCTGGTTGATAACGGCGTAAATAGGGAAAGAAGTCATAGACGTTCTGACCCAGGAACATAACTCGTGCCTCGCCTTGCCCGGCTGCGAACGTGCCCAGGCACAGCGTAACTAGAGCCCCAGTTGCTGCCACACGGGCGTCGTTCGTGACGGTGTTAAGCAACCAGAAGATTGCGAGTGACGAGAGTATCGCGCAGACGACTATGAGCAGGATAAATGTCGTTGAGGCTGAGAGACGCAGAAGACGAGCGGGAAGCACAATTGCATAAGCGGGTATGAACTGGATGGAAAAGAGTGACTCGGCCAGCGGCGCGCTCGACACGTGATCCTTTCCCATGAAGGGATCGTTGCGACGCGGCCGGCCGTCAATGAGCGCGTTGATATATGCTGAGTAGGCTATCTCATCGCCCTGGACCAGTACGTAGGAGCCGCGCCAATCCGCGCCACGCGCCAGCCACAGATTAATCTGCGGGTAGATTGCGAGTAGTGTGATCCCTAGCGTTGCCAGCACGGCCCACTTCCGTTCGCGTTGTCTAGAGCTTTGGCTCAATCTCGTCTCCCCAGTCAAACCTCGCCGAACACGACCTGCTAAGCTCCTCCGATAGGGCTTGCCTGATGTCTTACTTCCTTGTTTGCCAGCTGAGCACCCTCACTGAACCGATTCTTCAAACGAAGGAAAGGTTTTTCTATCAAATAGTAGGAGAGCGTTGTGAGCCCCAGAGTCAGAAACACCACCAGGAGTAACTGCGCAGTCGAAGTCGGAAGATTCTGTTGGCCATAGACAAACCATCGGACAGGCCAGTGCCACAAATAAAGTCCGTAAGAGACCTGGCCGATCCATACCAGCGGAGCAAAGCTCAAAGCGCGAATAGCTGTTCTCGGGGGCCATTTGACCAGAACCACAAGGATCATCCCTGCAGAGAGAGGGATGAGTGTGAAGGGCAGGCCCTGATGTAAACTCAGATCAATCCAGGTAGAATTCAGAGCCATGAATACCAGATAGAAGAACCCAATTCCTGCTAGAACCTTCGCATAGAATTCAAACCTGTTATCCCTGGAAAACAGGTTCTGTGCCACCACGATGGCAACGAGACAGCCGATCAACAACCCATCCGCGCGCGTGTCTGAGGAGTAATATAAACGCACGATTGTTGTCCCATATTCCACCAGCAGGCTACGATAAAGAACGATAGCGAGGATGGAGAGCGTGAGCGAGCCAAGAAGCACCCGACGACTCATTCCGGCCTTGAGAACAAACCAGAGTATCACGGGCCAAAGCAGATAAAATTGCTCCTCGATGGCGAGTGACCATGTGACCCCTAATGGATTATCTGCGGAGAAATAATAAAAGGCGTAAAGGAAATTTGAAACGTAAGACAATGTTAACCAAACGCCCTGATGTGTCCTAAATGCGTTGTTACCGCTGAGGAAAAAAAAAGCCAGAAGGCTGAGGAGTAGCACGGTCGCAATTAAGGCCGGCATGAGTCGCAACGCACGCCGAATATAGAAATCCCTAATCCTTATTGTGCCGTCGCGATTCCATTCCTTCAATAGAAGGGAGGTGATCAAGAATCCGCTGAGGACAAAAAAAATATCGACGCCAAGAAATCCACCGGGCAGCACAGATTGGTAAAAGTGATGGACCATGACGAGCAATATCGATATGCCACGCAACCCATCGAGTTCCGGGTGGTAACCAAGCCTGTATCCCGCCGCCGAGAGTCCGACTTCGCTGTTCTTAGATAGATTCTCTATTTCGACTCGTGCTTCTATCATTATTGTTCCGGCGGAGTTGATGGTTCAGACTCAGTTCTGTGGTCGCAACTTGACGCGATAGATTGTAAAGATTCCGACTTCTTCCCCCGCGTCACGTTCATACCACTTGTCAAGATTGCCAAAGTTCGGTCGGGCATCCCCGCTGGGAACGACCACCAGGCTCAATGTCGGATGGCTCGCCTGTTCCCTGGTGAAGTTGGCCGAAAAATCTGTGTAGCGTCGAAGCTCTTCGCGCATTTCGTGGACGGCGATCGGCTTTTGATCGGGGGCCAAGCCCTCTATGACTCGTTCGACCCCGAAGAGCGGCGCAAGCACGATGAACTGTCCCTGGGCCATCGCGGTGGCAAGTTCTTTTTGACTAAGACCGGAGTAGTACATGTAAAGGTAAAATCGTTCTTTACTCTCAGCGAGGCTTACGCCGCTCGCGGGGGTATGTAGAGCCCACAACACCGCCAGCGGACTGTCCGACGGGATGCTGCCGGAGACATCAAGGGTGGAGGCATAAACCACGGGGAAAGGCCCACTCCCGGCGAGAGCGGCTGCCAGGCTGCCGTCTTCCCTGGCCATAGCCGTTAGGCGATACGCCACGGGCAAGACTTCGTCGCGCAACCTGGCCTTCAGTGAATCGCGCTGCGTTATATCTGAAACCTCGACAACTCCCCAGCCTAGAGTCGCGAGTGCCGCGAATATGAGCACACGCGAAGGGATCGCTGGACTGGCTGAGAGAGCGCGCCACAAGATGAAAAACACAAGCGTGACTGAAATTAGCGCTACATAGTTTGCGATGAAGACCTTGTAGTGAATTGGTTGCAAGGACCTGCCCGAAATGACCTGCTGATTGAAGAGCACAAAGGGCATCACCGCAAACGACGCTGCGAACAGAACCAGTGGGGTTCGAAACTCAACAAGCTTGCGCCAGCAGGCGTAGCCAATAACACCGAGGACGATGAATCCGATTATCTCCGGTGAATATAAGAGGTCTGGAGCGCGAGTCAACACTAGCAGTTGAGTTTGGTCCATGCTCTTGTTTCGGTGCGAGAGCATGACGAAAAATGGTATGACCGCAGCGATCGCAAACGCTCCTACGATGGGACCCGTCACAGCGATCCGTCTGAAGTCATCGCGCTTGAACAGGACCCAAAGCAGAGACAGACCTGCAAACCACGCCAGCGCAGCAGTCCAAATAAAGAAATATGAGAATACCAGAATCGAAAACAGCCCGCCTGCAGCAAGCGAATATAGAAGTCGCGCTTTGGCGTTTTCCCGTGTAAGCGCCCTCCAGATTAGAAGGCAAAAGACGAAGAACAAAGGAAAGACCAATGAGGGCTGATAACGTCTCAAAAATGAGAACATGTCATGGACACGCTGACCAGCGAACTGGAACCGTGCAAACCCCTGAGCCGCCGCCAGCGCGCCAAAGCAGAGCGTAAACAGAGCTCCGGCGGCGGCAAGTTTACTGTCACCTGAAAGCGTTGCTAACAACCAGAAGATAGCCAGCGATGACGTGAACGCGCCAATCACGATCAGCCATATGAAAACGGTGGAGGTTGAAATGCCGAGCGCTCTCGCCGGCAGCGCGATCGCATAAGCGGGCACGAATTGAATCGAAAAGAGAGATTCGTGGGTTGGCTTGTTGGGAAAATCGTCGTGGCCGGTGAAGGGATCGTTTCTTCGCGGTCGGCCGTCAATCAAGGCATTGATGTAGGCCGAGTAAGCAACTTCGTCGCCCTGCGTTAAGACATATGATCCTTGCCATTCGGAGCCACGAGCGAGCCACAAATTAATCTGGGGATAGAGTGCGATGATTGTCAAAGCGAGCGCCGCGAACACTCCCCATTTCCATTCGATTTTCGGTTCAATGATCATTGTGTTCAATCTGTGGAGAGCTATCGTTTGAAGGTGAACCTACGGAGTTTTTTGAATTTGTTCGAATTTCTTCCGCATCTCGGCAGCGCGATTGGCGTCGCGATCCATGCGCAAAGCGCGGCCCAATTCTGTCGCCGCCTCCTGTTTCCTGTTCGAAGCGGCATAGCTCAGGCCCAGTTCATAGCGGGCAGCAACATCGTTCGGTTCTTGCGCTAGCAGCACTTCGTACTCGCGAATCGCTGCTGCGTGGTCGCCCATTGCGGCCAGGGTGCGTGCCAGATTAAACCGGGCCGAGCCGGATGCCGGATCGCGATGAATCACAGTGAGGAACTCGCGCCTGGCGCCCGAGTAGTCCCCTTTGTCGTAAAGGAATGCCCCGAGATTGTTGTGCGCCTCGATTGAATCCGGGTCCAGAGCCAGGGCTGCTTTCAAATTGGCGATGGCGCCATCAACATCTCCTAATCCTGCCTGGGCCAGGGCAAGGTTGTTGTAGATGGTGGCCTGTTTTGGGTTCAGCCGCCTGGCCTCAAGTAGCTCCGTCTGAGCTGCCTGGTGTTGTTTGACACCAATATAAGCCAGTCCCAAATTGTAATGTGTGGACCATGAGGTCGGCGAGTAATAGACCGCTCGTTGCCAGAGTCCAACCGAGCTGTTCCATACACGGTTTTGCAAAATTGTGCTGGCGCCAAACGCGAGCAATAAGGCTACGCTGACTGCCGCAGCGAGCGGCGCGCGCTTCCTGGCCAGCCTGAGAATCAGGATCGCAATCAGGTAACAGAAGCCGATCGACGGCAGGTAAAGATACCGATCCTGAATTATGTATTCATAGTGAAAGATCTTTAAATTCAGCACCGGCAAGAGCGGCGCAACAATCAACGCGAGCGCCGTCCACATCTGCGCATTTAGCTTGTTTCGGTATGTCCACAGCAGGTATCCCAGTGCGAGCAAGAAACCCACGGACACGAAGAACCTGGGGTCAGAGGCCTTGGTAATAAAGGACGTGCCATAGATAAGGCTCAAATAAAAGGGAGCAATCAAGTGTTGGACGTAGCTAACAAAAACATAAGGCACAGTCATCCAAATTGCCGAGTCAGGTACGCTTGCCATAAAAGGATGCTTCCAACTGATTCGGCCCAAGACGGAAAAGCGAAGCGCGAGATAGGCCGTGGCCACCACCGCGTACGGAACCATCAAGAGAGCGATTCCCTTAAGTCGAGAAGCCAGACCCTGTTTAATCTGTGGGCGCGCCAATTCCCAGACGCACAGCACGAGTGGAAGCGCGAGCGGTGTTTCCTTGCACAGGGCAGTTAATCCGTAGGCGACCAGTGACGCTGCAAGCCATTTTCGCCCGCCCTCTTCCCGGTAGCGCACGTACCACAGCAAGCTGGGAATATAGAATAAAGCTGAAAGTGGATCTGGTATGCCGCTAATCCAGGAGACCGATTCGACATGCGCTGGATGCAGGCCGAAGATGAGAGCTGCTAAGGTTGCGATCAGGTGATCGCCGGAGAGTCTTCGGAGAAGGAAATAGACAGCGACGCTTGCGGCTGCGTGGACAAACAGGCTCATTAGATGCCAGCCGGGCTCCCACAATCCGAAGAGTTGGTAGTTGAGCGTCAGGTAGGCGGTGAAGAGAGGACGATAGTATGGGGGCGGAATATCCGCGGTTAGAGTCCCTCGTTGGAAACTCCAAACATCGCTCGTAAAGGCCCGAAGGATGTTGCCCCAGGTGCGGAGCGCCGGATTCCCGACGATCTGCTTAGTATCGTCGAAGACAAAAGCGCCGTTTAAAGAGTTAGCATAGACCAGCACCGTTGACGTGACTATGAGAAACAAGGCACGACGTTCGGTTAAGACTTCGTTCAATGAAACAAGCCGGGAGCCGCTTTGGTCGCGGCCTGGCTCGATCTTAAGGACACTGGGTTTCTTTGGCTGACCCTGCTTCATTTCGGAGGATCTTCTAGAAGAGACTACTGCTATTGTCCGCCGCAGAGTCTCACCACGCATTCTCGCTCCATTGCTCCGAAACTCTCACGGCCTCGGAATCTCTGAGTACCAATCGAGGTCAACGTCACAGCCGTCTTTGACCAGGGCGTACTGTACGTTTGCCGGATCGATTGGAGCGCCTGACGAATCAAGTCGCAAGCGTGCCTGGCGCAACGCAGCGGAAACGTCTCTCCACGAAGATGCGCATCGTTTCGCGCGCGCGGCATGTGCTGTAAGCACACGTCGTATCTCGTCTCGTTCATCAAATGATTGAATCTGCAACAGTCGCTTCCTGGCCATTTCCCTAACATTGGGATCATCCGATTCCTGGAACATTCGTTCGTAGATCTGTCGCGCGGTACTGCGACTTCCGCCTTCGACAGCCAATTGGGCTTTCATAGCATTCATCCATGGTGGTGCGCCTGCAATAGCCGCACCCTCACCATATATTTCGCTGGCCATTTTGAAGTCACGCTGCTGCCAGTAAATAAAACCGAGATGGTGATAGAGCCGCCACTCTAAGGGGTTGGCAGCGATGCCTTTTCTGACGATGCGAATAGCTTCCTGGACCTCCACATCAGGCAGAACCACCGCCGCGTATTGATATGGCTCCATGAACTGAGGGTCAAGTGTGGTAGATGCATCGAGGAGCGGAGCCAGCAGTTTCAGGTTGAGCTGCCCCAGACGGTCGAGTGAAACGTGCTCAGGAAGTTTAATGATCTTGCCTCCAACATACTGCAGCGATCGCATCCAGTACCAGTCAGCAGCCAGACCATTGAAGCCAAGACTCAAACGCCTCACGGTAGCGGCGTTGAGATAAAGAACCTCTTCCTCAACGCCCACGTTGGCGGCCGGTCGGTGCGCGTCGATCCAGCGGGACAGACCTACCACACTCGCCAGTCCAACCAGAACGGTTAGCAATAGCGCTCCATCGTGTCTTGTAAACTTGCCCTGTGGCATCACTACTGTCCCGTATTGTGCTGAGTCATTTGAAATTTCGGCGGCTGAAAACCAGTGTCGCCACAGCCAGAATTACGACGATGTACATCAAGGAATAGAGAACTGTCGCGGCAACATACCCAACGTTCGGTACCTGTCCGTGAGCTGCAGGCGTTGTGTAACTGAGATTTGCCAGATTAGGCAGCAGGTAGTAGAGGGCGCCAAAGAGCCAGCGAGCTCCGGTGCTTCCCATCGACGTGGCCAGGCCTTTTAGATCCGCGCTGAAGTGTCCGATGATAAAGGTGAAGAAAGTGAGCAATGCTGACAGCGCCGGCGATGAGAAAGAGGAGAAGAGAAGCGCGACGCCGGTCAAGATCATCAGCTCTACGAAGATGAGCACTATCGCCGGCCAGATGCTAAGGGCCAGAGGATCCCAACCGCCTTTGACGTAGATCAAAGCTAAGGACACGCCCGTGCCCATCACCACGACATTGACCAGAAGGGTCAGGCAAAGGCCCAGATACTTTCCAACAATAAACTCAGCACGAGTGACGGGTTTCGCGAAGATCGTGTAGATCGTTCGTCGCTCGATCTCCTTGTAGACCAGGCCGACACCCACAAAAATAGCGATGAAGACACCAAACAGCAGCATCGCGCTGAGGCCCAGGTCAACGATGACTTTTCGCTCCTGTCCGCCAGAGAGTTCGCCAATGAAAATTGCCGCTCCAGTGAGTAGCAATACAAAGAGCACCAGATTGTAAAGCACACGATCGCGCACCGCTTCGCGGAAGGCGTTGCGCGCGATGGCGAAAATGCGCCAGACCATGCCGAGGTCAGTCAAGGCCAGGCTATTTTGGATTTTCGTTGCTTGTGTCGTGTCCAACAGATGATCCGTCGTCTGTTTTCGCGGGCGATGCGGTGACTACTCTATCCCAATCCTGGGAATTTCGGAACTGCCCGATATTATCGGTTGCTACCCGCCTAGCGGTGGCATTCCCTGAACCGCAGCGTGATTGGCCGGAACAGCCAGAGTTGCGTCACCTCTGAGCACACCGTCCTCCGTCATTGCGAATCGCCGAGTGCCGGTGCGGCCGACTCCAGACGTAGACATGGGAACCGCCGTCGTGTGGAACTGCGCCGGGTTGGCTCCGATGGTGGGGATTGCGTCGAACGCGTAGCCGCTCTTCATGCCTGAGGCCAGCACGCTATCTGTCAGGAATTGGACCCTCAGCTGATCAAGGGTTGCGAAGTCAAGATTCCCGTTGGTGGCGCGGTAGGTGAATTGGCAATTGTGGATCGTGCGCAGAGAGGATTGGGCCGAAGCTTCATTGGCCGCGCGACGAGATGCGAGCAGATTGGGGATAGCGATTGCCGCCAGGATGCCGATAATCACGACCACAATGAGGAGCTCAATTAACGAGAAGCCCTG
>JAMQPI010000223.1 GCA_023717565.1 Pyrinomonadaceae bacterium
GTAAAGCGATACACTGACCAGCGTAACATTCAGCGCTGTTGGTTCGCTTACTTCGGAACCGGTGTGATCGACTACGATTACTACAAAATCCCGTGTAAGCTGCTTCCGAACGTCGAGTCAATTTGGCTGGGCACACTCTCAAATGTTACGCCTGCGATTGATGGTCCGGTCTTCATCAGCGCTGTGACTCTCACGGGATTCGAATTCGGCCCGCCTCCACTTAATCCCTATGAACAGTTCAAGAATCTTACGCCTGTAGATGTCATCGACTCCAGTGTCTTCGTGTATGACGGACACTTCGAAATTCCACTTGCTGCGGCGTTGGCTCACGCGCAAAGAGCCGGCATTCTCCTTGGTGAGAATAAGCTTCCGGAGGCACTGCAAGAAGCTCAACAGGCGGTGGCCTTGGCTCCAGACTCCGCCCACGTGAATGCAGTGATGGGCACGGTGTTGGATGCGCTCAGCAGGCGAACCGAAGCGCGACCGTACTACGAATCTGCATTGCAGCAAGCTCTCACCATACAGCCAGACTTCCAACGCGGGCTCGTTCCATCGCTCAAACAGCGCCTGGCGGCAGACGATAACGCTGTGCAAAACATGGATCCGTGATCAGTATCCCAGCTACTCCCGGCGGTGACCCCATACTGGTCGAGCTGCACGAGAGAATTCATAACTCCGGACTCTAATTCGGAGGGTAGATGGAATCTTGATCTCAGCTTAATCAGCAGTTTTTCAGGTGCGGAATGGAGATTTTTGGAGCGGTGGAAGACTTCGCCGTGAGAGCTAACTTATTGAAAGGATTGGTAGGCGCGTGGGGATTTGAACCCCAGACCCCTACCGTGTCAACGCTGTCCCGGGCCACCTCGGACAGCGAGCAATCTTTGCTCACGCGTTGAATATTAACCAAAGAGGCTTGAGAAGTCACTCAACACTGCACGGATTGAATAAAGCGTAAGCGTAGTCTGCCAAAAGTCTGCCAAATTCCGAATCGCAAATTAGTCGATAGTTTTTCCGGCATCCGGAAACCTCTACTTTTCAATGGTCTTGTTTTTGGGGAGGGTTACAGGCAACACCCGGATGGATGATGATGATCAAGACCACCTAATGTAATCACACATCAAGTACGCGTCTTGATCACCCGGATAGCATGGGACCGACATGGGGTGACACGGCGAGATTGTAAGGTCGAAAGTGTCGAGAGCGATACTCGTGGCTTTGATCTGATCTCGCGTCGTGCTCTCTACAAACCTGAAGGAGAACGGATCGAGACTCGGTTCATCGAAGTAAAAGGCCGAGCTGCGGTCGGTGAAATCGCACTTACCGCTAACGAATACAAAACGGCCCAGCGCCTGGGCGATGACTACTGGCTGTACGTCGTGTTCAACTGCGCGTCGCAACCTCAGGTAACCACCATTCAGAACCCTGCTCGCTTTGACTGGGAACCGTTGTCAAAGATTGATTGTTACCGCATTAGGCCGGAAACGATTTTGAAGAGTCATTGAATGGCTGCTCCGGCTGGCGTTGAAGTCACCATGTCCTTGATCTTTCAATACATACTGTAAGCTGTGAAGTGGGAGGCATCGAAGGATACAAGGAAATAGCTATGAAGACCTTAACTCAGAAAATCGCAGACATTGGTACGGCACGCCGGAAGCGGGTCGACGCCCGCGCTGCCGTGCTTATTGCTGAGGAAATCTCGCATGATCTGACGGGGCTCGATCTCGAAAGGGAGAATCTACCCAAGAGGATTTCTTCACCGAGGAGGACGCGAGATGGGAGCGAAGAACGGAAGAATTCTCATTAAGCTTAGCGGCGACACCTTAACCTTGTCGGCTGTTTAGGTCGTGCTCGAACAAGGGACGGATTGCGTCCGCCTGCGTTAGCGCTTTTGTTCGAGCACGCGCTAACCACCCTCCTTCGAGGCTTGTTCGCACCGGCGCGATGGATGTGCGGTGAGGCTAATTAAACTGTGCTTTAATAAGGCCGTGTTCTTTCGCTTATTTTAGTTTTGTCACGAGTTCTAAAATAAGTGCGAACTGGCCGTGGTTGCCCCGGCGCTTGACCAGTTTTCACTGGCAATCACGCCTCCACACCTTGAAGAAGAGTTGGCAAAAAATGGCGCGCTGATGTCCACGAACCTGCCGACGAGACAATGATAACGACCCTACAACTGCTTGCGGAGAAACCAAGTATTCCTACCACGACAGCGTGGTACTTGGCTGATCTCGGCGAAGCTCGTGGCAAGCAGGAACTATTCACCAAGCAGTCACCGCAGCGACTCAAGGTCTTGCGCGAACATGCGCTGATCGAGAGTGCAGTCTCTTCCAACCGTATTGAAGGAGTAACGGTCGAGCAGTCTCGCGTCAAAGCAGTCGTGCTCGGCAAATCCTTGTTGCGGGATCGAGATGAACAGGAGATCCGCGGATATCGCGATGCGCTCAAACTTATTCATGAGCAAGGCGCAAAACTTCCTGTCTCTGAGAAAACGATCCTGCGGCTCCATCGCCTGAGTCGGGCCAATATCGGCGATGCCGGCAAGTACAAAGAGAAGGATAGCGACATCATCGAGAAGTCTCGGGATGGACGAGTGCGCGTGCGCTTCAAAACCGTGACCGCGCGAAAGACGCCTGCTGCGATGCATAAGTTAATCACCGCGTGGGATGACAGTCTCGACGAACGGGTGGTGCAACCGTTGATTGCAATGGCAGCGATGAATCTTGATTTCTTATGCATTCATCCATTTCGGGATGGCAATGGCCGCGTGTCTCGTCTCTTGTTACTCTTGCAGTGTTATCGCCTCGGTTACGAGGTCGGGCGGTACATCAGTCTTGAACGCTTGATCGAAGAGAACAAGGATAGGTATTACGAGACTCTCGAACAAAGCTCATATGGCTGGCACGAAAGGAAGCACGATCCCTGGCCGTACATCAATTACACGCTTTATATCCTGAAGGCCGCGTATCGCGAATTCGAAGAGCGGGTCGGACAAAACCCTTCGCCCAAAGGCGCAAAGGCTGAAATGGTTCTTGCGATGATCCGCAAACAAACGAAGGAATTCAAACTCGCAGAAATTGAAGCAGCCTGTCCTGGTGTTGGACGGGAATGGATACGTTCACTGTTGGCAGATTTGAAGAGATCAGGGGAAGTAACGTGTCAAGGTAAAGGACCGGGAGCCCGCTGGCGCCATCACCGGAGTAAGGGTACTACCTCTGAATAAGGGTATTAATGAAGGTAGGATCATAGCCAGCCACATCGTGGCCTTTCACACTCCTAACAATTCTCGCGTCTTTGCTTTGAGATTTGGGAGCGGGAGGCCGCTCCCGCGAATTATTGCCTGATGTAACGGCTGTCTATGGACGTCGCTTGTCCGAGTCTGCCGCTAAACGTATTGACGCCCAACGTGACTGACGCCGAGCTCAGAGCGGCAGGTAGACACACGCCACTGGCGGCCGACGGCTGCCATTTGGCTACGTGTTCTTTGTTTGTCCTGCTCGTCATCATTGAAATTTCTTCATCACCGTGCGCGACATGACAGTCGCGCGAACTGTCTTGTACAAGACAAGGCGACCAATCCTGTCAAGCAGTTTTCTGAAAAACCAAACTTGCGAACTATCACTCGCGTTGGCTTTGATAACTCGACCGTTGATTAGCTGCCCTGCGTTCTTGGAACTTGAACTGCAAAACCCCAAAGGTCGCTTTCATGAATCCACGCACCCTTTTAGTTGCTTACCCTTGCGCAACCAGACAGCCCAATAGCCTAAACAATGCTTGCCGCGGCCTCGTTGACAGTCGAAAGATAGAGTCTTCGACGAGCACGGTCCAGGCGTTGATAAAGTGAACTGCGGTTAACTCGCAGTTGGCGGGCAGTTTCGGAATGGCTGCCCGTCTTTCCCCGCAACATGTCATAAAGATCCTGCATGGCATGGTCAAGAAAATCATCCAGGGAATCACCCTCGGTGTAGGCGCCGAATGGCCAGCGACCATTTGTGGAGCACAAGACAACGTGAGGATGGTTGTCGAGGGCGCGGCGAACCGCGTCTGCGTTAATGAGTGAGTCTCCCAAGGTGCCGACCACCAGTTTCTCTACCACATGGCGAAGCTGACGAACATTGCCGGGCCAATGGTAATCAAAGAGAGCATCAATGGCGTCATCTTCGATTCTCCGCGACACGGTCGATTTGATCTTCTGCTCTGTCTGATGTTGAAAATATTGCAGGAGCAATGGAATGTCTGAAGTGCGATCTCGCAGAGGCGGTGTGTTGATGGCCAGCACCGCAATGCGATAAAAGAGATCCTCCCGGAATCGACCTGCGGCAACTTCGCGCGCAAGGTTTCGATTAGTGGCCGCAATCACGCGTACGTCGATTTGAATCTCTGCGTGTGCACCCACCGGCCGCACAGCACCTTCCTGCAATACGCGTAGTAGCTTTACTTGCGAAGCGATAGACATCTCGCCGATCTCGTCGAGAAAAATGGTGCCGTTGTGCGCGGCCTCAAATAGCCACTTACGTCTTTGGTTTGCGCCGGTGAAGGCCCCGCGTTCATACCCAAATAGTTCGGACTCCATCAAGGTTTCGGTAATGGCGCCGCAGTGAACGGAAATGAATGGCATGCTGGCGCGGGCGCTTTGTCGATGTAGCGCGCGAGCCACTAATTCCTTACCGGTTCCTGATTCACCTGTTACGACCGCGGTTAGATCGCAACCAGCGGCCGTTTCGATCTGACGAGCAAGCAGGTGCATCGCGGGAGAGTCACCGATGATGCCAACACTGCTGAGTTTCGATTCCGAGTTCACTTCCCTGTTTCCTCCCGGTGAAATTTGTATTTATTGGCCCAATTTATCAGCGACAAGCGAAACCCGTTACGAGATTTTCGTTTGGGTATCAGCTGTCTTAATTGGCGCCAAGAATGATTCTGTTGAAGTTGTGCGAGTTCTACTATAGGCGAAGGCTGAGGGGCTGGTCTGTCTCGAGAGAGAGAACTATGTGATTTCCGCCTTGGTCGGACATGCAACCCCGATGGTCGGATTCGGCGCAGTGTCACGAATGACACCCGGCTACGCCCATGCGACTTGGGCGATGGTGATGGTCGTTGCAATGCTCGAACAGCCTTCACCGCTCAAGCAGACTAGCTTCGCCGCGGATGAAGGTATCCAGAAAGAGGGGCAGGAAAGGAGGGTTGGTTAGTTGACGGCGAAAAGACAACGAAGACTTACAAAATCTCCTCAAATTTTTGAGAGCTGCCAAAAGTCTGCCAAATTGTGCCGTGAACGATTAAGGGAGGAGAAAAATAACGAAATAACTCAATAAAAATGGTAGGCGCGTGGGGATTTGAACCCCAGACCCCTACCGTGTCAAGGTAGTGCTCTACCCCTGAGCTACGCGCCTAGAGTCTTAGGAAATTACGTCTGGCAGACCAAAGAAAAAGCGAAGCCGAAAGTAGCAAAGCAGGTAATACGTGTCAAGTTAAGTCACTTGAGTCGCTCACACCTTCGGCGCTTCGGCTGCGACCTGGTCCCATTCAGCATACAACGATTGAAGCCTCGTCTCAGTCTCCTGGTAGTCATCATTGAGCTGAATCAGGCGGGTGGCATCCCGAGCGATGGCCGGCTCGCCCATCTGCTGCGAAATCTCCTGCAGTCTTTTTTCCGCCTGGGCGATGTCGGCCTCCAGCGCTTCCGGTGTCCGCCCATCGAGCTTTTTCTTCTTGATGACCTTCACCCCAGGGGACGTCGAAGGTCCTCGAGTCGCATTCTTTTTTCCTTTTGCTGATTGCTTCGCGCTGCTGGCAGACTGATCATTTAACACTGCGCTTGGCGATACAGGTGTTAAGAGGTCAGCTCGAACCAGGTTGGCTGTAGCCGCGTTCTCCGCTGCCTTCGAAACCGCGCCCGGTGTCAGCCGGTTCGCCCGCCAATCGTGGTATTCGGTGTAGTCGCCGTCATAGTGTTCTGCCATTCCCAGACCGTCCAGCGCGAGCATCTGCGTAGCAACGCGATCCAGAAAATAACGGTCGTGGCTGATGGTCAAAATGGTTCCTTCGTAAGCATCAAGTGCTTCTTCCAGAGCCTCGCGCGAGGGAATGTCGAGATGGTTAGTCGGCTCATCCAGCACTAGCACATTCACGCGTGAATAGATCAACTTCGCCAGCGCCAGCCGGCCCTTTTCGCCACCGGACAAATCGCCCACCTTCTTGTAAACGTCATCTCCAGTGAACAGGAATTTTGCCAGAAACGATCTCAGCTCTCCTGCTGTGGCGCTCGAAGCCGCGACGCGTCGCAGCTCCATGATGATCTCGTTCCGATCGTCCAGATCGTCGAGCTGCTGCGCGTAGTAACCTATCTGGACTTTTGTTCCCCACTGAATCTCACCGGCCAGCGCCGGAATTTTCTTGAGAATCGTCTTGAGGAACGTGGTCTTTCCGGATCCATTCGGGCCGATGATTCCCAAACACTCCCCCCGGCGCAGAATGAAAGAGATGTCGCGAGCCAGCAGCTTGTCCGGGTAGCCGATGGCGGCTTCGTTGACCATCAACACGTGATTGCCCGTGCGCTCAATCGATTGCAAGCGAAAATCGCCTGACGATCTGTCCGCGCGGACCGCGTCAACCCTTTCGAGTTTTGCCAGCATTGTCCGTCGCGACTTGGCCTGCTTGGTTTTCTGTCCGGCGAGGTTGCGTCGAATAAACTCTTCCGTCTTTTCGATTAATTGTCGCTGATTCTCATAAGCGCGCTGCTGCGCCTCGCGTCGTTCCTCACGCTCAACCAGATAAGCCGAATAGTTGCCCGTGTAACTCGCAGCGCGCCCGTTCTCCAGCTCAACAATCCGACGACAGGCACGATCAAGAAAGTACCGATCGTGGCTGATGATCACGTAGGCAGAGGCGTAACTCTGCAGGAATTCTTCCAGCCATTCGACCGCAGTCACGTCAAGGTGATTGGTGGGCTCGTCCAGCAGAAGCACGTCGGGTTCCGCCAGGAGCAAACGAGCAAGCCCGAGACGGTTCTGCTGGCCACCAGACAGTTTCTCGGTTTCCAGCGACCATTGGTCACGATCAAAGCCCAGCCCTTGCAGGATCGCTTCGGCCTTGGCGGCGTACTCGAATCCGCCTTCGCGTTCAAACTCGTGCTGCAGATCGCTATAACGCTCGAGCACCTTTTCCAGATCGGCATCAACTTCGGCCATGCGATGCTCGAGCTCGTGCATTTCGTGTTCGATTTGTTGCAGACGCCCAAAAGCCGCGAGGGCCGATTCGTGGACTGTGGTCCCGGGTTCAAAATGAACGTGCTGCGCGAGCAGACCCAGCTTGACTCCACGCGCCCGGACCACCTCGCCCCGGTCCGGCGTTTCCTCGCTGCTGACCAGTCGAAAGATAGTGGTCTTGCCGGCGCCGTTGCGTCCCACCAAACCCACGTGTTCACCGGGATTGATTTGCAATGTCACGCCACGCAAAATGTCGTGCGTAGCGTATGCTTTGTACACATCTGAAAGACGAAAAAGCATAACTGGAGTCTGAGAAGTAAGAAGCGGGTGCGGGCTTGATCAATCCACCCTCACCCGCTCTCTCATTGGTAGAGACCTACGTTTGTTTATTTCGGCGACCCACTTGGCTTCGGACTGGCCGCCGGCGATGTGGCAGCCGCCGCTGGTGTTGCGGTTGTGGTTGCTGGCGTACTGGTAGTCGGCGACGCCGACGATGCCGGGCCTGAAGAAGCGGGACGCAAGCCGAGATTGCTCGGATTGGTCAGCATGTTAGCGGCCAAGTGATTTACGATCCTGGCCTCGTTCATCGCGACATCCAGCAACGCGGCTTTAACGATATCCCCACGCTGATTGGTCAAAGCCTGGGTAATCTGCTGGCGCACGCCCGGGCTTTCGAGCGTGAGATTCTCAGTCTGAAGACGCTTCTCCGCCAGCTTGAAAAGGTACCAGCGATTGTTAACCTGCTTCGGTTCTGTATAGCTGCCCACTTCCATTCCCATAAGCAGATCCATCAAGTCCTTGGGAAGACCAGCTTGCTTCAAACCATCTTCGCTAAAGAATCCAATGTCTCCACCGCGAACCAAACTGGTAGCGTCTTCACTCTTCGACCTGGCCACCGAAGCGAAGTCTGCTCCTCCCTTGAGCTGTTGGTACAGGTTGTCAATTTTCAGCTTCGCTTCCGCTTCATTCTTCGCATCATTAGTAGACGGGATTCCCTGAGCCGAATTGTCCGCCGGATCGACAATGATCACCGCCAGGGCCGCACCACGGGCGCTCACAAACTGCTGCCGATTGGCGTTGTAGAAGTCTTCCACCTCTTTATCGTTGACCGTGATTTTTGAGGTGTATTTATCCTGGAGACTTTTTATCGCTATGTCCTTGCGCGCCTCGGCCCGCAAGGTTTCCATGGTCAGGTTCTGCTGTTTCAGACTCTTCTGAAAATCGTCATCGGTCATGGCGCTCTGTACCTTTTGCTGGTTAATCAGCGCCGTGATCTCATCCTCCTTGGGCAAAAGCTTCTCCCGCTCGGCGCGCTGAAACAACACCTCTCTTTGCGTCAAACTGCCAAGGATCTGGAGGCGCGCCTGCGCCAACTCAAGTTGCGAGAGCTGCGACTGCTTGCCGGCGGCCTGCTGGTTTAGAGCCCGTTCCACTTCAGCCAGCATGATGTTCTTTCCGTTCACGGTGGCCGCAACTGTGCTGTCTTTGGCCTCGGAGCCTCCGCCCGAAGTGCACGCATTGCTGGCCAGCGCGACTAGCGCCAGAAGCGTGACTGATTTAAGTAATTTCGCAGTTTTATACACTGTCAATTGCTCCTTCCAAAGGTCCTAATTAAAGTCGGGGAGGCAATGCCTACTTGACGACTCAGAAACGCGTTTGTTATAAATCTTGATTCTCGATCTTTACTAATTAGCTGCACTGTACAGCTACGCCGCACTAAATTGGGCTGATTGCCCTGGAGGTTTCATTAAGTAATGGCTAAACGCTGCGAAGTTTGTGGGAAGGGCCCGCAATTCGGTAATAACGTATCTCACGCGAATAATCGTACACCCCGTCGTTTTAACCCCAATCTGCAGTCAATTCGGGTGCAACTCCCGAAGGGTGGCGCGCAACGCATGAAGGTTTGCACAAACTGCATTAAGGCCGGCAAAATCTCCAAAGCCGCCTGACAACCTTCCCTATACGCCTCTCAAAGAACCTGCAATCAGTATAACCGCGCCAGACCTATCACTCATCCGCCAGGGCCACTACTTCGATCTCGACCCGCGCGTTGCGGGGTAGACCTGCCGCTTGAACCGTCGCTCGAGCCGGCGGATCACTGGTGAAGAATTTAGCGTAAACCTCATTCATGGCTGCAAACTCTTCCATGTCAGCCAGGAACACCGTCGTTTTAACGATCCGGTCCAACCGACTGCCGGCCGCTTCCAGGACCGCGGCCACATTCTTCATCACCTGTTCAGTCTGCTCGGTAATTCCGCCGGCAACGAACTGGCCGGTGGTTGGATCGATTGGTATCTGCCCGGATGCATAGACAAATCCGCGTGCCTTGATGGCTTGCGAATACGGCCCGATCGCCTGCGGAGCTCGGTCGGTTTGAATAATCTGCTTCACGGTAGAAACTGCCTCAATTTGGATGTCCAGCGCAAACGCGGGATTTTACCAGAAAGGTTTGCTTAAGAGCAAAGTGCCTAGACCATGCCCTGCAAGCGCTCGACGTCAATCACGCCTGGAACACCTCGGATCGAGTTAATGACCTTATCCAGGTGTTTCACATCAAATACTTCCACTGTTACCTCTATGTGCCCTCTTTCATCAGGCGCCACCGAGGCGCGCGCGTCACGAATACCTGTCTTCATGTCTGAGATGGCCCCGGTGATGCCGGCGATCATGCCGGTGCGGTTCTCAGTAATCGCCAGCAGCTTCACGGCATAGGCGGTCTTGTCTTGTTTGCCGGCCCACTCCACTTCCACAATACGTTCCCGATTTACCATTAACTGCATGACGTTCTTACAGCGTTTGGTGTGGACTGCCACGCCCTTGCCACGGGTCACGTAGCCAATAATGTCCTCGCCATGCAACGGGTTACAGCAACGGGCCCTGGTTACCATCAAGTCATCAACGCCACGAACCACGATCGAATCGTCGCCCAGCCGGATTAGCTTCTTCACGGCCCGCACGCCGCTGCGCAAGCGTGACTCTTTTTGCTTATCAAGTTGCTCGAACTGTTCAGGACCGAGGTACTTGGCGATTACGTTGCGCGGGACCAGCTTGCCGTAACCGATTGCGGCCAGCAGGTCGTCCGTGCGCCCGTAGCCGTAATCACTGGCCACCCTTTTCATTTCGTTATCGCTGGGGCTCAGTATCTTCTTGACGGAGAGCTGAAATCGGGCGGCCTCTTTTTCAAGTAGCTTCCTGCCAATCTCAATTGACTCAGCCCGCTGCTGCTCAGCCACCCAGTGGCGAACCCGATTCCTCGCTCTCGAAGTGACGATAAAATTGAGCCAGTCTCGTGACGGGTGTGACGATGACGAGGTAATGATCTCGACCACATCACCATTCTGAATCTGTGTTCTGAGAGGCACCATCCGGGTATTAATTCTTGCGCCGGTGCAGGTGTTACCGACCTCCGAGTGGATCATGAACGCAAAGTCCACGGGGGTGGCCCCGCGCGGCAATTGAATAACCTTGCCCATCGGAGTGAAGGCGTAGACATCCTTGGGATAGAGATCTAATTTCAGGGACTCGAGGAAGTCGCGCGAGTCTTTTACTTCCTGCGTCCACTCAACCAGCGAGCGCAGTGCTTGCAACGCCTGGTCATCGTCGCGCGAGCCTTTCTTCCCTTCCTTGTACTTCCAGTGGGCAGCCACGCCTTCCTCGGCGATGTGATGCATGTCTTCAGTTCGAATCTGGACTTCGAACGATTGGCTATTGGAACCGATCACGGAAGTGTGCAGAGACTGGTAGAGATTGTCCCGGGGTGTCGCGATCCAATCCTTGATGCGCCCAGGGACGGGCTTCCAGGTGTTATGAATCACGCCCAGAGCAGCGTAGCAGTTCCGGATCTCGTTGGGAGTAATGACCCTCGCGGCCACCAGATCATAGACCTGGTCGAGGCTGATCTTCTGGCGCCGGAGCTTCTTCCAGATCGAGTAAAGCCTTTTCACTCTACCGTCGACGCTCACGAAGGGTACTTCCGCTTCCCGCATCTTCTCTTCGATCCTGCTGGTTACTCCATTGAGGAACACGTCAGTTTCAGCGCGGCGCTTCTCAAGCTGTTCCGAGAGTTCGCGATAGTCTTCAGGGTGCAGATGACGGAAGGCGAGATCCTCCAACTCTCCTCTCAACTTGCCCATGCCCA
>JAMQPI010000224.1 GCA_023717565.1 Pyrinomonadaceae bacterium
TTTTTAGATATTTACCCGGTGTGATCTTCATGAGGCGTTTGAAGTGTCTGATGAAGTGACTTTGATCGGCAAAACCCGTCGTTGCCGCAACGCTGGCGAGAGGCAGGCCATCCAGCATGAGCCTTTTCGCGGTCGCTACCCGCACTTGCATCTGAAAGGCGTGCGGGGGCATGCCAATCTCTTTTGTGAACACTCGATTCAGATGAAAGGGGCTGAGGTTAACCAGTGCCGCAAGATCTCCCAGGGAGATATTGCGATCGTGATGCGCGGCGATGTATTCACGAGCTGTTTTCACGGCTTTGTGTTCTTTTCCCGGCGATCTCAACTCAGTGCGCTCTTGAGCGTGACGCGTGACTAGTCTACCGACCAGGTCCAGTATCAATCGCTCTCGTTCCAGGGATGTGCAGGAATCCACGCGCGATGCATGCAGGCTCAGGTATGGGCGAATCACTTCGTCGTCGAAGATCATTGGATCGGGGAAAAATGGCAGACCTTCTTCGCGACCATTGATAGTGGAAACTGTGCGCCGAATCAATTCGGGATCGACGTAGATCGAACGGAAGGAACATCCGACCTTCGTCTCATTGGAGTGGACCTCGCCAGGGTGAACGATGAAGAGACTTGTTGCCGGCGTGTTGTGATGGATGCCGCGATAGAAGAGTTCTCCTCCCCCTGTCTGGATGAAGCAGAATTGATACTCCTCATGCCAATGGCGGGGATAAGGAGCGGTGACGGAATTGCCACTACGAAGCTCGATGCCCGCAAGGTCATCGAGCCGCCAGTGAGCTATGGACTCCCGACTTTCGCTACTTCTCATCCTATGTTCTTCTATTAGTTCCCAGTTGTCGGCTTAGCTGAAATGCGCGGCTTGTTAAAGGGAGACGATTGACGCCAGGCGGGCATGGCATCGGCGTTCGCAACCCGTAGACCAATAATCATTCCTACCTTTGCGAGTGTTTGCGGACCGGTCCAATTCCAATCGGGTTTCACGGTGTCGCTGGGGGAGTGATAGTCAGTCTCCATCCATTTCTTCATGCGCGGAATCCAGACAGAGGGATCGCCTTCCGGACCACCCATCAGCATCAACGCCGGAACACCTTTCTTCACAAACGCATAATGATCAGAGCGGACGAAGGCGTTCTCCTCTGGCAGCGGGTCAGGTGTAACGATATTTCCCGTCGCTGCTGAGACTTCTTCAAAAACAGTTCCCAGGTCGGAATGTTCTGCTCCAAACCCGACAATACGTTTTACTGGACCATATACCTCTGTGCCGATGCCGTCGAAATTTATGTCCGCGGCCACCTTCTCGAGCGGCCAGGTTGGATGCCCGACCCAGTGTTCGGCGCCGAGCAGACCATACTCTTCACCTGTGACAGCGAGAAAGATTATCGAGCGGCGGGGACGGGACGCCGGCTTGGGGAAGGCTTTGGTGAAGGCTTCGGCGAGGGCCGTGATCGTCGCGGTTCCCAGCGCGTTGTCAGCTGCCCCAGGGTAGATTCGACCGCCATCGATTCCATAGGCGTCGTAGTGTGCTGAGTAGACCACCGCCTCTTCTTTCAGTTTGGCGTCGGAGCCCTCCAGAATTCCTACCACGTTGTCACTGGTCGACTCAGCGAGCTTGAGACGCAGAGCCAACGTGGCAGTTTTCCCCAGATCGCGAGAGACCATCTCGCCAGTCTTCGCCTTGTCTTGAGTTTGCGCGTAAGTCATCGCAGATCCGGCAAAGATCTTTTCCATCGCGCCGTCGCTCGCGAGCAGGATCGGCGGAATCGTGAAGGGCGGTGCTGGCGCTGATGCGAGATTGACGCGACGGCGCGAGAGATAGTTAGCGACGGTCGAGTATGGCTGTCTTGGAGTGCCCACATTTGCGACGATCATGGCCGCAGCACCGCGACCGAAGATGCTCATGCCCCGCGTCTGCGGATTGGTGGCGCGTCGCCATGCGGTTGCGTCAACACCGTCGGGTTGCCCGTTGAGAACGATCACAACTTTGTCTTTTAGTTCGAGACCAGCCAGGTCATCACGCTTCAACTCCTGCGACACTACGCCATAACCAATGAACACAACACCGCCTGTCTGATTCACTTGCTCCGAGGTATACGGCGGCACGAGGAGGTAGTCCTCCCCGTGCTTAAGATCCACTTCACCTACCTTGACGGATGATTCCGGCAACACCTGGGCCGACTTGAACTTGATCGATTGTAGATACGTCCCATTCTCGCCGCCCGGCTTGAGTCCTAGTTTCGCGAAACGGTCGGCCAGATAGCGCGCGGCCTTATCGGCGCCAGGCTGGCCCGTGCCCCGCCCTTCAAATTCGTTCGAGCTAAGTGTCGTGGTGACTTGGCGAATGGTTTCGAGTTTGACGCGGTCAGCGGCCTTTCGTTCAGGCGAGGTAAGGGTCGCGGCGGGCTTGGTGGCGGTAGCGGTTGCCCCAGATTGCCATGCCAAAGCGGACGACGAAAGCAGCGCGACTAAAAGGATCGCAGACAAGAATCCGCGGCTTTGAACGTTATTACGAAAAATCGAGTGCATTAAGTGGGTCTCCTAATCTAATGAGCTACGATGCGGGAAAGAGTATACGCAATAAGCTGTGGAATGTTCTTTCCAGCCAGAGCAGCCGCGAACTGCCCGATTGGAAGAAAACCAAGTTTCCGGCCGTCAAATAGTTGGACTGTCCACTCAGCTGACGGCTCTCAGTAAGGAGAAAACTTGAACCAATCTATATTCATTCCGTCCATCTTGACGCTGTTGTCGACGCTCCTATCGATCTTCTTCCTCTCCTGTGACCCGGGAGATGCCAGTTTGGGAACCACGCAATCGCCCTTGCTTGCGCAGGCACCTGGCCCCTCAATAACCGTTACCGGCGGACCGAGCAACGTAGCCGTCGGTGACATGAACAAAGATGGCAAACCTGATCTGGTTGTGACCAGCGGACAAGCTCGCACGATTACGGTATTGCTTGGCGGTGGCTCCGACGCAAAATTTCGTGGCACAGGAGGCAATGCGCTTACAGTTGCGGATAGTCCTGGAGAAATGGTTCTCCGTGACCTAAATGGCGATACCAAACTCGACCTTGCCTTTGTTAGCCACGACAGTTACGGCGTGACGCTAGTGCTGGGTGACGGCAAAGGCGGACTGGCCGTGGCGGCGAATTCTCCTATAGTGATGAAGCAAGGCGGTCAGCACCCACATACTCATGGTCTGGCAACGGATGATCTGAATCGCGACGGCAAGCTCGACCTGGTCACCGTCAACAATGCGGACAATGATGTCTCGATCGCATTCGGCGATGGGCATGGCAACTTCACCCTCGCGCCAGGCTCCCCGTTTGCCGTTGGCCCAAGTCCGTATCCGCTCGCGCTCGGCGATGTTAACAACGACGGACTCCCCGACATCGTAGCGACCAGTACCGCAACCGGCCCGCAAAGAGCACAACAACTGCCGTTTAGCCGTGCCTTAACGCTGCTGCTGGCTGATGGACGTGGTGGTTATCGCAGTAGCCTGCTTCCTTTGCGCACGGGTCAACCATGGTTCGTGGTCATCGGCGACCTGAATGGCGATCGCCAGCCCGATCTTGTGGCTACTCATCACGAGCGCAGCGCACTGACGGTGCTGCTCGGCGATGGCTCGGGGAATTTCAAGGAGGTAAGCTCCTCACCGTTCGATCTCGGCCACGATGTATGGCAAATGGTCCTCGCAGACGTGAATCGTGACGGTAAGCTTGATGTGCTGGCGGCGGCCGGCGATGGTGTCCGCGTAATGATGGGAGACGGTCGAGGTGGATTCACGCCAGCCCCGCACTCACCGTTTCTGACGGGCCAGGGCGTCTGGCGCATTGCCGTCGGCGACGTTAACACTGACGGAAAGATCGACGTGATCACGACCAACGCCGAGAGCAAAACGGTTGGGGTACTTCTTGGCCAGTAGTCAGTTGTCCGTGGTCCGTTGTCAGTTGGTCTTCGGCCTTTGGCGTTTTATCTTGCGACGGTGATCTCTTGTATGGAATCAAGCTCTGACTTCGGCATGAATCGAAGACCAAAGACCAACTGACCACTGACAACGGACAACGAACTCATTCAGATATCAACCTCGCGATCACGAAGGCAGCACCTGCCGCGACGCTTCCGATAAAAGCCATTTGCAGCGCGCTGCGCAATGGTCTCATTCCAGTGAAGCGGCCCTTGATAAAGCCGAAAACAAAGAGAGCAACCACAGTTAGGACGACGGAAAAAATCAACGCTACGGAGGGGCGATCCGTAGCAATATAGGGGGCCAGCGGAACAAACCCTCCCGCCGCGTAAGCGCCGCCAATGGTGAACGCACTAGTCATGGCCCGCTTGGGATTCGGCTGCTCGAGACCCAACTCGAAGCGCATCATGAAATCGATCCACTTCTGTGGCTGCTTGCGCAATGCCTGCACGATGGGCGCCGTTTCGGCCTCACTCAGACCGTACGACTGAAATACCTCGGCGACTTCCCTCATTTCCTCGTGAGGGATTTCCGCAACCTCGCGCTTCTCGCGCTCGCGTTCCTTAACATAGTGTTCCGCATCACTCTTGGCGGCTAAATACCCGCCGAGTCCCATGGCAATTGATCCCGCGGCAATCTCCGCCAGCCCGGCGGTAACGATGAGGTGTGTAGTAATGGCTGCTGCCCCGGTAAGTCCCGCCGCCAGGGCAAAGGGAACCGTCAAACCATCTGACATGCCTATTACGACGTCTCGGACAACTTCACTAGCGGTGAAGTGTCGCTCGATATGTGGCGTTTGCGGCATAGACCACCCTCCAATTAGTCGTTAGTACAATCAATTACAAAGGATGGATAGTAGCATCGGAAGCTTAACAACTCTCATGCTGCGGTCCCTGAGGTCATCACCATCTCGCATCGCAGGTGGGTGAAAGCTCTACTCCTCGCCGGTCAGTTACGAGGTTCTTCACTCCGGAGGAGTGAGATGTTTATAGCACTGAACAACCAACCACCCTCGCCGCCGTTCGGAGTGCGGAACTCAACTTGGCAGGTGCTCATCAAGTATCGTTCCGCGCCTCCGAACGGCGAAGAGGAGTATTCATTATTTCCCGTCTATAAACATCTGACTCCTGCTCTGAAAATAATGTGTTGGCAAAGGCACACTACGACGGTAACCGAAAGTCCGGAGAGTTAGGCGATGGGGCTGTCAGCTGATCAACCCAGTGGCTGCCGAGGCTCAACGCAGGTTGATCGTCGGACGAATGG